>CAYOEF010000021.1:0-21229 GCA_964402805.1 uncultured Rhodanobacteraceae bacterium
GCGTGCGCTTGGAGTACGCCTGCACGGCCAAGCCGAAGCCGTTCCATCCCTCAAGCGAGGGGTGGGCGAAGACCGCATGCATGATGTCCAGCGACAATTCCAGCCGTGCCGCTTCCTCGGCATCAATGGTCAACGCGATGCCACGCGCCTTGGCCTGCTGCGCCAGTTCCAGCACGCGCGGCATGAGTTCGGCCATGACCCGGTGGTACTGGGCGACTTCGTAGCGCGGGTGCAGCGCCGAGAGCTTCACCGAAATCGACGGCGCCTCCAGCACGTCACCGGCCTTGGGGTGGGCACCCAGGGTGTCGATGGCATCCCGGTAGGCCTGCAGGTACACGTCCGCTGCGGACTGGGTCAGGGCCGCTTCGCCCAGCATGTCGAACGAATAGCGGTAGGTATTGTTGCCGTTGCGCTGCGCGCGTTGCAGGGCCGACTTGAGATCGCGCCCCATGATGAACTGCTGGCCCATGATGCGCATCGCCTGGCGCGTGGCCACGCGGACCAGCGGCTCGCCCACGCGGTTGACCAGGCGGTGCAGTGCGGCCTGGTAATCGCGCCGGGTCGCGTCCGGCAGGGTGATGACCTTGCCGGTCATCAGCAAGCCCCAGGTGGAGGCGTTGACGAACACCGATTTGCTGGTGCCGAGATGTTTCTTCCAGTCGGCGCCGCCGAGCTTGTCCCGGATCAGACGGTCGGCCGTATCGCCGTCGGGGATGCGCAGCAGGGCCTCGGCGACGCACATGAGCAGGATGCCCTCGCTGCTGGAAAGGTCATACTGCTGCATGAAGGTCGCGGTCGGGCTGCGCTGTCCCTGCCGCGCACGCACTTGCCGCACCAGGTCCGCGGCCTGTTCCTGGATGGCTTGGCTTTCTTCGGCCGGCAGCTGCGCGAGCGGCAACAACTCGTCGATCATTTCGGTCTCGTCCCGCAGCCAGGCATCGGTTATGTGCTGGCGGGCCGGGGTGGGCGCATCCCGGAGCTCGGGGCGGAGAATGTCGTTTGTCACGGAAAAAACCTCGACCGTTGCCAAGGATAATGAATGGGGTGTCGGCGACGCGCGCCAATACGGGTGTGAAGGGCGAATTGTAGGCGACTTGGGCCCATTCCGACACATTGTGCATGGCATCCCCGGACGATGCACCGTTCGGCGGCAAAGGCACGACCGGCCGCATGCATGAAATAGCCGTTTGGAACGCCATTTCAATCCGCTCAATTGCAAGTTGCCCTCGTCGTGACAACTGTGTCAGACTCGGGGCCGCCATTATCAAGGGTGCGGCTGCAATAGCATGATTGTTTGCAGGTTGGATAACGTTGGCGAACATGGTGTTAACGTGTCGCCGGGCTTGTGCGCAGTGTGGGAGCATCACGATTCGTGGCGTCTGTACAAGGGCGCATCAGAGTAAACACGGCGGCAATCCCGGAGCCTGCGCACCGCGTACGGGTGCGTGTTTCACGGGGTTTGCCACGCAGGTCGGGGGGGATTGGCGGCGTGGTCGGGGACAACATCCGTTTCAATGCAGTCGGGGAATCGTTTCGCCGTGAATCAGCGACGGCACGAGTGCGCGTATTACCCGGATCTGGCCGAGTGGTACGCAGCCGCGGCATGACGTCGGGGCTCACGTGTTCGACATGCTTTTGCCCGCTCCTTGAGTTCGTGTAATCCCTGGTCGGCGGCTGTGGCCAGCCGTGGCTGGCGGCGCCGGCGCGCGTCACTTGCCGTCGCGGTTTCGGGGGTTCGGTAATTGCAGTGCCACGTCGAGTGTTTTGTTACGCAACGGTTTCAGTAGTCAGATCAGGAGAATGCAGACATGAACAAGTTGACAAGACTTTCCACCCTGTCCGCGGCAGCATTGCTGGCGCTGGGCATGGGGACGGCGGTTGCCGCCAGCGGTCCGATCAAGATCGGGGTACAGGCCCCCATCACCGGCAAGTATGCCGCCGAGGGCCAGGGTATCGCCAACGGCGTGAAGATGCTGGTCAAGGAGCAGAATGCCGCCGGCGGACTGCTGGGACGCAAGATCACCGTCACGGTATGCGACGACGAGGGCAAGGCCTCGCAGGCGGCCATTTGCGCCCGGAAGCTGGTCAATGACGGTGTCATCGCGGTCATCGGCACGTACACCAGCGGGGCTGCACTGGCAGCCGGGCCCATCTACTCCGCGGCCAGCGTCATCCAGACCTCGGACGGCACCAGCAATGAGCTGACCAGCAAGGGCTGGAAGACCTTCTTCCGCAACGCGCCGCCCAATAGCGCCGAGGCCAAGTTCACCGCGAACTACCTCGTCAACGTCAAGCATTACAAGCGTATTGCCGTCCTGAGTGACCACTCCAGTTTCGCGACCGGCCTGGCCAAGAGCGTGGTCAAGAACCTGAAGGAAGTGCATGGCGATGTGGTCGCGCGGGCCTATGTCACCGCCGGTACCCAGGATTACACCGCAGTGCTGACCGACCTGAAGTCCAAGCATCCGGACGTCGTCTACTACTCTGGCTACTACACCGAAGGTGGCCCGATCAAGGCGCAGATGGCGCAGTTGGACATGAAGGCGCAGTTTGTCGGCGGTGATGCAAACCAGAACGATTCTTTCGCCAAGCTGGCCGGCAACGCGGCCACGGGTGCCATCATCATCAACGTGCCGGCGCCGGCCAACCTGCCGTATCCGGCGGCCAAGAAGTTCCTGGCCGATTACACCAAGACTTACGGCACCCCGCCGCCCAGCATCTACACGCTGACCAATGCCGATGGCTTGCGTGGCGTGTTTGCCGCCATCAAGGCCACCAAGAGTGCGGACACCTCCAAGCTCATCCCGTGGATGCACAACTTGAAGAAGCCCTTTGACGGGCTCACCGGCCCGTTCAAGTGGAACAAGGTGGGCGAGCGCGTCGGCAGCCCGATGACGGCCTTCGAGATCCAGGCCGACGGCAGCTACAAGACGGTCTATCCCAAGCAAGGCTGACTGTGCGCGTGGTACCGGCCGCGGCTGGCCGGTACCACGACTTCCGAGGGGGCCCGGCTGCCGGTACGTCGGTGCGTAGCCAGTTGCGGAGCACGATCCATGGACTTCATTTTTCAGCAATTCATTAACGGGCTGACCGTTGGTGGCATCTACGCCTTGATCGCGCTTGGCTACACCATGGTCTACGGGGTGCTCAAGCTCATCAATTTTGCCCACGGCGACTTGTGCATCCTGGGTGCATTCATCGGTTTGACCACGCTCACGTCCGGCGCCTTCGGCGGCTTGTCCACCACATTGCTCCTGATTCTGGCGTTCGTGGTCGTGGTGGTGGCCGTGGCCGTGGCCGGCATGGTCCTTGACCAGCTGGCGTACAAGCCGCTCAGGAAGGCGCATCGGCTGTCCGCCGTGGTCTCCGCCCTGGGCGCCTCGATGCTCATCGAGAACGGCATCATGCTGATCTGGGGCCCGAAGGTGCACGTGTTTCCGAGCGACCTCCTGCCGACCATTTCGTGGCAGATCGGTGGGGCGGTCCTGACCCTGGTCCAGGTCATCATCATCATCGGTGCCTTCATCCTGATGGCGGGGCTTTATTTCTTCGTCCACCACACGCGGCTGGGCACGGCGATACGGGCCTCGGCCATCGACCAGGACGCCGCGCGGCTGATGGGCATCAACGTCAATCGGGTCATCGCGCTGGTCTTCATCATCGGCCCGGCATTGGGTGCCATCGGTGGCCTGTTCATCGGGCTTTACTACCGCCAGACCTATTTCACGATGGGTTGGTCCTACGGCCTGTTCGCGTTCATCGCGGCCATCATCGGGGGAATCGGCAATATCCCGGGCGCCATGCTCGGCGGGATTCTCCTTGGGCTGTTCAACGCCTTCGCCGCCGGCTACGTGTCCAGTTCCTGGCAAGGTGCCATCACCTACTTTGTGCTCATCCTGATATTGCTGGTGCGGCCATCGGGAATCCTCGGCGAACGCGTTGCGGAGAAGGTGTGACTCATGGCTAACAAATTGACTCCATTTGCGGTCGCCGCCACTTCTCCTTCCGCCACCCCGCCCGCGGTCACCAGCACGAGACGATGGCTGCGCGTTATCGGGCCGTTGGCCTGGTGTGCCGGCCTGCTGATTCCGGTCTTGCTGCCACCGGCGTGGATCACCATTTCGGGCATCTTTGCCATCTATGCCATCGTGGCGCTGTCGCAGGACATCGTGCTTGGCCGCGCCGGCATGTATGACATGGGCCATGCCGTGTACTTCGGTATCGGTGCCTATGTCAGCGGCATCTTGTCGCTGACATTCGGGTGGCCCATCCTGTGGACGTTTCCGGTGGCCATCGTGGTGGCCGTCGCGCTGGGCGCGATCCTGTCGGCACCCATCGTGAAGCTGCGCGGCGATTATCTTCTGGTGGCCACCATTGGCTACAACGCCATCTTCGTGCTGGCGATGAAAAACGACATCTTCGGTGTTACCGGAGGACCGGACGGCATTTTCGGTGTCATGGGCCCGAGCGTGTTCGGACATGTGTTCGGCAGCCAGACCGACCTTTTCTACATCGACTGGGTCGTGATGGCCATCGTGCTGTGGCTCATGCGCAACCTGGACCGCTCCTCGCTCGGGCGCACGTTTCGCTACATCAAGTATGACGAACTGGTCGCAACCACGCTTGGCGTCAACACGCGCAAATACAAGGTTGCGGCGTTTGCGCTGGCGGCCGGTATTGCCGCGCTGGGTGGAACCCTGTTCGCCATGCAGTTGTCCGTGGTCAGTCCGGGATCGTTCCAGTTCACCGTGTCGGTGGTGCTCTTTGCCATTGTCCTGGTGGGCGGACAGGGATCCGTTCCGGGCGTGCTCTTGGGAACGGCGATGATGTTCGTGATACCGCAGGTGTTCACTGGTCTTGCGCAATACCGATACTTTGCGTTCGGCATTGCGATGATCCTCATCATGATCCTTCGGCCGCAAGGCATCTGGCCGGCACGCAAGGGGACGCTATGAACCAGGCAGCTTCTTCCGCGGTCGCAAGCGACGCCGAGACCCTGCTGGAGCTCGATGGCATCGGCATCAGCTTCGGTGGCCTGCGGGCCGTGGACGACCTCAGTTTTCGTGTCAAGACCGGCCAGATTGTCGGTCTCATCGGCCCCAATGGAGCTGGCAAGACCACGGTCTTCAACATGATTACCGGCGTCTACAAGCCTACCGACGGGCATATCCGCTGGCATGGCACGGACCTCACCGGCAAGGCGCCTCACATCGTCGCCAAGGCCGGCATCCGCCGGACGTTCCAGACCATACGTCTGTTTGCCGACATGAACGTGCTCGAGAACGTGGTAGCCGGAGCTCATCTTCGCCTGCGCCAGCAATGGTGGCAGGGCCTGCTCCGTACTCCGGCACAGCGGCGTGAGGAACGCGCCATGATCGAAAATGCCATGAAAGTGCTGGAGCAGTTGAACCTCGCCGACGTGGCGTATGAAACCGCCACCGCCTTGCCCTATGGCGCGCAACGTCGCGTGGAGATGGCGCGCACTCTGGTGGCCGAGCCCGAACTGGTCATCCTGGATGAACCGGCCGCCGGCCTCAACGAGAACGAATCGGCCGAGCTCAACAAGACCATTCGCGCCATTCGCGATTCGGGGGTCACGGTGATTCTGGTCGAGCACGACATGAGCGTCGTCATGAACGTCACCGACCACATCGTCGTCATCAACTTCGGCAAGAAGATCGCCGAAGGCAATCCCGAGGCGATCCGCAACGATCCACAGGTCATCGAGGCCTATCTCGGCGCGGATGACGATGACGACGATGACCTGGCGGCCAGCACCGCCGCCGGAGCGGACGAGGGGGCACCGTCATGACGGACTTGTTGCAAATCGAGGACCTGCACGTCAGTTACGGCCATATCGAGGCGATCAAGGGTATCTCTCTCAAGGTCAACGAGGGTGAGGTTGTCGCCGTCCTTGGTGCCAACGGGGCCGGCAAGACGACGCTGATGCGCACCCTGAGCGGATTGATCACACCCAGGTCCGGCACAATCACCTTTTCCGGTCAGGAAATCACGCACCTGGGTGCCGACAAGATCGTGCGTCTGGGCATCGGACAGTCCCCCGAAGGACGCCGCGTATTCGGCACCCTGTCGGTGGCCGAAAACCTGCGCATGGGCGGCTACACGCGGCCGCCGGGCGAGATCGGCGAAAGCCTCGACCGCGTCTACAAGATCTTTCCGCGCCTGTACGAGCGGCGGGCGCAATTGGCCGGGACCCTGTCCGGTGGCGAGCAGCAGATGCTGGCGGTAGGCCGTGCACTGGTTATCCGCCCCCGGCTGCTACTGCTTGACGAACCCAGCCTGGGCCTCGCGCCCATCATCGTGCGCAACATCTTCTCCGTGCTGGCGACGGTGCGCAAAACCGGCGTCACCATCCTCATCGTCGAGCAAAACGCCCGCATGGCGCTGAAGCTGGCCGACCGCGGTTACGTGATGGAAGTGGGCAAATTGCGCTACGAAGGCAGCTCGCGCGAACTTCTGACTTCGCCGGAAATCCAGGAAGCGTATCTCGGGCGCGGGTAAGCGGGGAGCTATATCGACTGCATAGCCGGATAGAACAGGCTGTGTTCGTGTGCCGCGCCCGCCCGTGATCACCCCTGCTTCCACCAGCAGCGTGCGGTCGAGCGCGTTGAACGCACCCATCCGGTGCATGCACTGGAACAAGAGACCAACTCGCCATGCGCGGCCACGGCGCCACTGAAGGGTCCCGCGCGGCCACCCGGGGGTACGATCGCGACCCGGGCGTTCTACGGCCCAGCGCACCGGAGCCGCGCACTTCGGCAATGGTTTCCGGCAAGGCAATCGACGCATCGACGTACTTGACCGCGTCAAGCAGCATGGTGACGAGGCCGCGGCCGTATCACCAGTGAACCGCGCCGATCACGTGACCTGGGTGCATCAATGCCCGGAAGGGCCACTGCCGGACTATCGCATCGTTGTCCATCGCCTCGTTCCTGCCCGATACCTGCCAGATGCATCCTCCAACGGGATAAGTTCACGCGATCCTGTCGCTCGTGGACCGCTTACATTCCATTTATTCTTGTTTCGCTACCGTATTTTCAGTGCTGGCAGGTAGCTTCGCCATTATCCATTCGATAAATGATTTGACCCGATCCAGCTGCCGCTTGTGCTCTGGACAAGCAATGAAATACCGGCCCTTGCTGGGCTCGATGAAAGGCCAAGGGATAATCAGGTTTCCCGCGCCGAGTTCTTTTTCAACCAGGAAATGGGGCACCAGTGCGATGCCACAACAGGCCTTCGCAGCCTCCAAGGCCATGGCAAAGGTTTCAAAACGCGGGCCGTGGTAGCTGTGGTTGGTCTGGAGGCTTTGCGCGGCAAACCAGTCGTGCCATGCTTCGGGGCGGTAGGATACGTGCAATAAAACATATCTGGTCAGATCCAATGCTGCCGTGACCGGTGTTTCATTTAATAATCCGGGAGAACAAATTGGCACCATTGATTCTTCCATCAAGGGAATGCATTCGGCCCCTGGCCAGACACCGTTGCCGAAACAGAACGCGATGTCCGTGTCGCGTTCAGACATGTCGAAAATATCTACGCAGGTTTGGATATTTAGATCGATATCGGGATGGCGAAAACGAAAACCGTTGAGATTCGGGATCAGCCAGCGCAAGCCGAATGTGACCAGGGTGATAACTTTCAGTTCCTCCCGTTGGCCACTGAACGAGCGCATCTTGCGCGTGGCCATTTCGGCATGCGACAGCAGCTTGCGGGCCTCGGTTAGGTAGATCTCGCCTTCCGGCGTCAGTTGCAGACGTCGTCGGACACGCAAAAACAGTGATCGTTCCAGTACCGACTCAAGCTGGGCGACCTGCTTGCTCACCGCGCTTTGGGTAAGGTTTAACTCCTGGGCAGCGCGGGTGAAGCTCAGATACCGCGAAGAGGCCTCGAAGCACTGTAGTGAAGTGAATGATGGAGGCAGTAGTCGTGACATAGCTCATTCCAAAAGCGAATGATATCGAAACAAATATTCGTTTGAGTTCGCTTCCACACTCGCGTCTGATTGAGCGTGGAAGCTTTCTACGTCAAATAAGCCAGAAGGAAGCTCATGATTGACGAGCTGATGATCAAGCTGGGCGTTTCGAGAGACCAGTATACCGGCGGTGATCTTGTAGTTCGTACACCGATCGATGGGGGTGAGATTGCTAGCGGGGCAGAAATTGGTGGCGCCTTCGGTGGCGAAAAGGAAACCGGCGGTGGCCGCGAATCCGGTTCCGACGCGTGGAGGGCCTACATGCGGCGCCAGACCAACACCATCAACTATTCGGATAGACTGCCTCTGGCCCAGGGCATAAATTTCGAATAATTCGTCCACTCACTATCAGCGAGGCATTCGCACACGAATGCGTGATCGATATTCCGGCGATGGCCTCGGGAACTGTGTACCTCTGACCAGGAGACTTGAATGGCAACCTTGAAGACATCGACCATTGTAGCCCTCGGCATCATGATAGCCGGTATAGCAGGAAATGTTGTAGCGGGCCCGAAGGTCATCAAAATAGGCGTGCAAGCACCTATCACTGGCCAATACGCATCCGAAGGCCAAGGTATCGAGAACGCAGTGAAGCTCCTGGTGAAAGAGCAGAATGCGGATGGTGGCTTACTTGGTCGTCAGATCGTGGCGATTGTCTGTGATGATGAAGGTCAGGCTGCCCAGGCGGTCATTTGTGCGCGCAAACTAGTTAACGCTGGAGTCGTTGCGGTCATAGGCACATACACCAGCGGAGCAGCCTTGGTTGCAGGACCTGTTTATGCGAGAGCCAACGTAATACAAAATGCAGATGGGTCTAGCACTGAGCTCACCACAAAGGGATGGAAGACATTCTTCAGAAATGGTGTGCCGAATAGCGACGAGGCAAGGGTGACCGCTGACTTCATGGTAAAGCACAAGGGTTATAAACGGATTGTCGTGCTTACGGACCATAGTGATTTCGGCGTAAATTTGGCAAAGGCCGTAGTCAGTGAAGTAAAAAGAGTCGGTGGAACGATCGTAGATACATTGTATATTGACGCAAGCAATCAAGAGTTTACGCCAGTATTGACAAAAATCAAGTCCGAACATCCAGACGCTCTCTACTTCAGTGGCTATTATTCGCAGGCCGGGTTAATTCGTACCCAGATGAAACGGATCGACATGAAGGCCGCATTCGTCGGTAATGATACCGATAGAAACACGACTTTCGTGAAGATTGCCGGGCCAGCTGCGGCGGGATCGTTCGTGGTTGCCCTTCCGGCACCAGAGGACCTTCCATATCCCAGCGCAAAGAAATTTCTAACTCGGTACAAGGACGAGTACGGTACCGAGCCACCGAGTATTTATACGTTGACCAACGCGGACGGCCTGCGCGCTATTTTTGCAGCCATCAAGACTACAGAAAGCACCGATCCGTCAAAACTTGAGACATGGTTACATAACATGCCAAAACCATTTCCTGGTTTTACTGGTCCGTTCAAGTGGGCGGCAAACGGTGAGCGCATCGGCAGCCCGATGGTTGTGTTTGAGATACAGCCAGATGGCTCCTACCAGATAGTCTACCGTTCAAAGTAACGGAAAGCCGACCGGGCATTGCGGAGGCTCGCTGCTGCGTGGGTACGTGGTCAAGGGTGCGTCACCCAGCCAGCTTGTGGCGGCGGCGGCCACTGCACGCGGGGCGGGCCAGCCGGGATCGCCTGTCTGGTATATGATGGACCCAGGCGTGTGTCCGTGAAGCAGGGCCGACTTCTTGAAACGGCGTAGCCCTGAGGCGCCATGGAGAAAGCGCTAATAAGACCGGGTCTTTATTGCGGTTGGTTCGTAGTACGTTCGTGCCGTGAGTGTGGATGATGCACCGGACAATGAATTATGACTAACGCTCGCAAGTTCTTTGATGATGACCTGCAGGTTGTTCAACAGCTGACTTCTGTCGCGCTACCGTCTGCGCGACAAGTAATTAATGGAGGGCGCGAACTGTGCAGCCATGTAAAGCTGTCGCGGTCAGCCTTCTTACGGCACGTTGGCGTGGATTCGGAATACGCGTATAAACGTGCCTGCGCAAACGACGATACGATTATGTACCATGCGCATATAGGCTTGAACGACTGTGCGGCGACAGTCAAGGCGCTTCGTCACTTGGATGCGGTGGCCAAGGCGGGCAACTTCACCATGGATCGCGCGGGGTTGGCGTTTGACAAACGCATGAGTTTGCCGAGCCGACAACGAAAGGATTGGCCGGCGGAGACCGGGCCTCTCATGGAAAGTGAGCAAGACTGGCGTGAAGTGGCTGAATGTGCATACATACAGCCTCACATGGGGGACTTCATGATAGGTCACCCTGCCTCCGTGGAGAATGCGGTGCATGCGCTCCGCGTCGGGGTTACTACAATAGGGAATTTGTCGCAGTACTTTAGCTTTGAGGCCCCAGGATGGCTGGATAGAGTCAAGACTACCGAGGAAACCGTCAAGGCCATAGCATTACTCGCCGGATTTCGAGAAAAAGGGGTGATGCTGCATTCATACCTCGAGGATGGTTTCGGTGCACTGTTTAAAGATTGCACGACGGTGGCTGGATGGGCCTATCTTGAGAAATATATTGTCGAGGATCTGCTCGGGGCGCGTTTGAGTCATTGTATTGGTGGTTTGACGAGCGATCCGATCAAGCGGGTAGGGTGGGTGGCGGCATTTAGCCGTATTCACGGACCGGACGCGGCCGGATCCATGATCTACGGTGATACCATTTCCTTTGACAAGGACTTCAACTCCAACCGCGGTCTGGTCAGCGAGTATCTACTCTGGGACATCATGGCCCAGCTTCGCTACAAAACAGGCCACGCGGTACTCCCGTTACCAGTTACCGAAGCGGTTCGAATACCATCGGTTGAAGAGATCGTTGATGCACAATGCCTTGGGCGAAGGGTCGAAAAGACAGCGCGGCACATGCTCAAGTTTGTAGATTTCTCGGAGATGGACAAGTTTGCGGATACGGTGTGCCGATGTGGCCGGGAAGTGTTTAACAACGCTTTGTATCAACTGAAGGATCTTGGGGTTGATGTAAAGGACCCGATTCGCATGTTGTATGTGCTGAAATCGATGGGTGCGGCACGTTTTGAACGCATGTTCGGGGCAGGCGAGTGCGAGACTGGTGAGCCACGCGCAAGAAGTGCTGTTATCGCGACTGATATGTATAAGTTGGCGCGACGTGTGGTGTCCGAAAATCGAGACGTGTTTTTGCGACCGGAAAATAAGGCGCGTGTATGGCACAAACGGCTTTTGCTAGCCTCCACTGATGTCCATGAGCACGCTATATATGCGTTGGGGGAACTGTTGGGGGAAGCAGGTGCAGAAGTTATCAATCTCGGGGCGGAGCAGAATCCGGAACAGGTGGCGAACGCGGCTTTGGAATATTCAGTTGATGGCGTGCTATTGAGTACCCACAATGGAAACGCGCTTGAGTACTCAAAACGGTTGCAGCGAGTTCTTCATGAGCTTGTATGCGAGACACCGGTGATCGTTGGTGGAGTGCTGAATCAGAAGGTGGATAGCGATCCGCTACCGATTCCCGTGGATAAGGAGATTGCGAAGCTCGGATTTCATGTGGTCACGGGCAATGTGAAGCAATTGACAAATTACTTGTCATTGCCTGCGAGCCTCGTAGCACCGGATCCTGGACGGCACGCGACCGCGCAAATTTCAGAGGAGAATCATCAAGCGTGAGTGGTTGCATGTACGGCTCTGCGGCATCACGCTGGACGCGCGCCAACAGATTATGCATTACCTTGGCATTTGCAGCCGCCGCTGGGCGACCCCACATGGCGTTTGATTGAAAGACTGGGGATCACGGTCGCCATTGTTACCGGGACATTCCCGCAGCTGCCCGGTCGATGAATACCTCCTCCTTGCCGTATGGGATTGGTGGTTCGAGCAAACGAGACCAGCTCACAGCGCGAAAGGGATTTCATTACGTTCGTTACGATGTGATAGCAACACACTGGCGGTAAGGTCGCTGGCATTCGATTGTCTACGACGCGTCACGGCTGCTTGATTGTTGCAACCGCTCCAGCACGTCCAATGCCTGCCGAGTCTTGCCAGCCGGCACGAACAGATGATCGTGGTATGCGCCGGCGACGACGTTGCAGCTGATGCCTGCATCTGCAAGTGCCGTGGCAATGGCGGCAGTGAGGCCGACGGCGGCGAGGTCCGAATGCACCGTGAGGCTTATCCACGTCGCACGGAACAGGATGTCAAGGCCGGCCATCGCCGCCTGGCTCTCGGGCACGATGAGCGTCAGTCCTTCCGCCTCGCGGATGGTTGCCATGGGCGTCAGGTGCGGAGCGATGTCAGCGCCGTCCGGTATCGTGCAGTAGGCGTAGACGCCGTCATGGGCGACGGCGTCCATGCTCCGCAGCAGTTCAGTCAGGTCGGTGACCGGCATGGCATGCGGGTCGCGGCAGTGGGCGCGGCCACCTCAGGCGCCGCGGTTGACGTACCAGATGGTCTTGGTTTCCTGGTACTGGTCCAGCGCTTCCATGCCGTTGTCGCGCCCGCCGAAGCCGGACAGCTTGTAGCCGCCGAATGGCGTGGTGATGGCGCCTTCGGAGAAGCCGTTGACTGATACCGTTCCGGCACGAATGGCGCGGGCGACGCGTTGTGCACGATGCACGTTTTCCGTGTACAGGGAGGCCGCCAAGCCATAGCTGGTGTCGTTGGCCAGGGCGATGGCTTCGGCCTCGCTGGAAAAGCCGGTGACCGCCAGCAGGGGGCCGAAGACTTCCTCGCGGAACAGTTTCGTTTCCGGGGACACGTCGGTGTAGACCGTCGGTTCCACATACCAGCCGCTGAGGTAGTCGCCACGGATGTGACCGCCCGTCACGCAGTTGAGGCCATCGGCCTCGGCCTGGTCGAGGAAGCCCTTGACCTTTTCAAGGTGCGGGCCTTCCACCATGGGACCAAGGCGCACGCCGGCCTCGCGGGGGTCGCCCAGCTTCCAGTCGGCCAGCCCGGCCACCAGCTTGTTGATCAACTCGTCCTTGATTTCGTTGGCGACCAGCAGGCGCGAGCCGCAACTGCAGTTCTCGCTCATGTTCCAGAAGGCGGCGTTGAGGATGTCGCCCACCACGGCGTCGATGTCGGCATCGGCAAAGACGACCTGCGGATTCTTGCCGCCGCACTCGAGCACGACCTTCTTGAGGTTGCTCTCGGCGGAATAGCGCAGGAAATAGCGGCCAACTTCGGTGGAACCGGTGAAGGAGACCACGTCGACGTCCATGTGCCGACCGAGTGCCTCGCCGGCGTCGGCGCCCAGGCCGTTGACGACGATGAGCGCGCCTGCCGGAATCCCGGCCTCGTGCGCGAGTTCGGTCATGCGCACCGCCGACAGCGGCGTCAGCTCGGCCGGCTTGACGATGACGCTGTTGCCGGTGACCAGCGCCGGCCCGACTTTCCAGGCGTACATCTGGGCCGGGAAGTTCCACGGCAGCACCGCGCCCACCACGCCGATCGGTTCCTTCACGATCAGGCCGGTAGCATCCGGGCCGGTCGGGGCGATGCGGTCGTAGCACTTGTCGGCGGTTTCCGCGTACCAGCGCAGGGTGGAAATGGTTTCGGGCGTGTCGGTGGCTTCGCATTCGTCGATGGGCTTGCCCGCGTCGATGCAGTCCAGCGCCGCGATTTCCTCGGCGTGCTGGTCCAGAAGATCGCACCATGCCAGCATGACCGCCTTGCGCTCGGCAGGGGAGCGGTCGCGCCACGCACCGGATTCAAAGCAGGCGCGCGCGGCCTTGACCGCGGCATCAACCTCGGCCTGGCCACCGGCGCCGAGCGTGCCGATGACGCTGTTGTCGATCGGCGTGCGGTTTTCCAGGCCGTCGTCGTTGCCGCGGAAACCCGGGATCAGTTGGGGGGCTTTCAACTCGCCGCGCCGGGCGCGCTCGAAGATGTCTTGTTTCGTCAATGGCATGGCTTTGACCTCGTTCACAGCAGTTCACGAAAAGCTTGTTTGGCGGCCGCATCCAACGGCGCCAGCGGCAGGCGCACGTCACCAACGTCCAGCGTGCCGTTGAGACAACCGGCCTTGGCCTTCTGGTTGTAGTCGCCCGATTCCATCGAATGCAGGGCAGGATACATGCGTCGCATGAGCTTGCGCACCCCGTCCCAGTCGCCGGCCATCGCCGCCGCGTGCAGCGCGACCTGTTCGCCAGGGAAGACATTGCCGGCGCCGGCGATCCAGCTGCGCGATCCCCAGAAGAAGAAATCGGCCGGCTGGTCGTCGCAGCCGCAGATGACCTCGAAGTCCGCGAAGCCGGCCTGCAACATGCGCAAGGCCTGGCTGAAGTCACCGCTTGATTCCTTGATTCCGATGATGTTGCGGTGCCTGGCCAGTGCCGCGACCGTGTCGAATTCGACATTGACGCCAGTGCGGGCCGGGAAGTTGTAGATGATGATGGGCAGGTCGCAATGGTCGGCCGCGTATTCGAAATGCGCGCGAATACCCGCCTGGTCCGGCAGGCTGTAGGGCGGCGGCGAAAGCAGCAGGCAGTCGTAGCCGATCGCCTTGGCTTCGGCGGCCCGCTCGATGGAGCGGCGCGGCGCCATGTCGCCGATGCCGGCGATGAGTTCGATGCGTCCGGCGGCCACGCGGTGCACCGTTTCGAGGACGAGGCTGCGCTCGTCATCCTTGAGGGCGTAATACTCGCCGGTCGTGCCACAGGCGGCCAGCCCGGCGACACCCTTGCCGATCATCGCCTCGACCAGGGTTTCCAGTTTCGGCTGGTCGATGTCGCCATTGGCGTCGAACGGCGTGACCAGGGGTACGTAAATGCCTTCGAGTTTCATGCCCGGGTTCCTCGGTGGGTTTGCCTCGCCGCGACGGTTGCATTGCCGGGCGATCGTTTTGCGATGGCGTGCTGGCGTGGCATCCTGGCGTCGGTCCGTATCGACATTGGGCATCGCAGCCAGCCACGCGAATGTTCCCACAATAAACCCGTCGCATGCGCCTTGCTTGGATGATTTCCGCGCGCGCGGTGCGGAACTTCGCACACCGGATACCGGTACGCCTCACGGGTTGGACGGATCGTCGTCCCCGGTCGCCAGCGTTTCCAGGCGTGCCGGAAATACGGGAGGACGCCTGTGTCCGGCGCCAAAACGGCCTAATTCGGCCAGTGCCGTGCCGCAGATCCGTCCCTGGCAGGGACCCATGCCGCAGCGCGTGGCCAGCTTCGCGGTGCGCGTTTCGTGAAGCGTATCCAGGGCGCTCAACGGTACGTCCTCGCAGCGGCATACGATCGTGTCCGCGATGGCCAGGGTCCGCGGAAGCTGCGACAGGGCAAAGTGTCGGCGCAGTGGCGTTGCAAAATGCCGCGCATGCCGCACCCGGCGCAGCAACGCGGATGGCAGGATCGTGGCGCCGGCGGCGGCGTGGCCGGCGAGTGCGCCCTCCGCGAGCGCACAGTCGCGACCGCCGATGCCACACACCTCGCCCGCCGCGTACACGTTTGCCACGCTGGTGGCTTGCCGTGCATCGACCCATACGCGCTCATGGGCGCCTTCGGCCTGCATGCGACATCCCAGCATGCGCGCCAGGCGCGTATTGGGGACCAGGCCGTAGCCCACGGCCACGTGGTCGCAGGCGAGCCGTTCGCGCCCGAGCGGACCCGCCAGCTCGACTTCGCGGACCTGCTCGTCGCCGTATGCGGCCACGACGACGCTGTTGCAACAGTAGGGTGTGCCGAACAGGCGGGCACGCAGCGCCACGGCCTGCGTGGCCTTGCCGGGCCAGCGCCACAGCCCGGTGGCAAAGCGCGTGATCGCACCCACGCGTGCCTGCTCGTGGATGCCGAGTACCTTGGCGCCGTGACGGCGCGCGGTGGCGGCTGCCGCGAGCAACAACGGGCCACTGCCCGCGATGATCACGCGCTTGCCGGCCAGGGGCCAGCCCTGTTTGGCCAGCGCTTGCAGCCCGCCGGCGCCGGTGACGCCGGGCAACGTCCAGCCGGGGAAGGGCAGCAGCAGCTCGCGGGCGCCGGTAGCCAGCACCAGCGCGTCGTGGCGGATCCAGCCGGCGTGTTGTGGCCGCTCCACCAGCAGGCGGCCGGGTTCGGCGGCAACCACGGTCGATGCGGCCAGCCAGTCCACGCCGGCGTGCCCGCTGGCGGCATCGACGTGGCGTCGCGCAATGCGCGGCAGCACGTGGTCGACATCGTGGCGCCAGACCTGCCCGCCCATGCGAGGTTGCGCATCGAGCAGGCCGACGCGTGCGCCGGCGCTTGCGGCGGTGGCTGCGGCGGCAAGGCCGGCCGGACCGGCGCCGACCACCACGACGTCATAGTGTTCACGCATCGGTCGTTACCTGCATGCCTTCATGCACTGTCACCATGCAGGCCCGTTGCTGGGCCCGGCCGTCGATGGTTACGCGGCATTCGAAACACACGCCCATGCCGCATAGCGGGGCGCGGCGACAGCCGTGCAGCGAACGCCGGAACGGCTGGTCCGCGCACGCGATGGCCGCCGCCACGCTGATGTCGTCCGCCACTTCAAAGGCGGTGCCGTTGATGGTGATGTGCGTACTCATGCCAGCGCCCGCGCGGGATCGTAGGGGTTTGTGTTGATCGCCGGAGGATAGCCCAGCAACTGGTCGATCACGAGTCGTGCACGGCCCGGGGCAGTGCATACGCCCAGGCCCTCGTGGCCGCCGGCGACCCAGATGCCGGGGCGCCCCGGCACCTTGCCAAGGTACGGCAGGCCGTCCGCGCTGGCTGGCCGCAAACCGGCCCAGATGCGCAGGGCTTGCAACGGGCGCAGCCCCGGCAGGAACTCGAAGGCACGCTGCAGCATGCGCCGCACGACGGGCAGGGACACGTCGGTGGTGGCCGCGCGGTAATCCCGCGACGAGCCAATCAGGAGCTGCCCCGTCGGACGCGGTTGCACGTTGAAGGCGACGCTGTCCCCGGTACCGTTCACGCTGTCGGCATAGTGCAGCTGCACCAGTTGATGATGGATGATGGCCGGGTAACGCTCGGTAATGACAAGGTGTCCGCGCCGCCCGCGCAAAGGGAGTTCGGGCAACAGTTGCGGCAATTCGCAGCCATTGGCGACCAGGACGTTTCCACCGCGTATGTGGCGGTCATCCTCAAGGATGACTTCGTGGTCGCCGAGTGCGCTGACCCGTGCGCGCAGCAATTCGGTGCCCTGGCCTCCGGCACGGGCGACCAGTTGCCGGGTGACGGCCGGCGGGAAGACGATCCCTTCGCTGGACACCAGCACGCCGCCGGCCAGTCCCGGAGCCAGTTGCGGCTCCAGCTCGTGCAGTTGCCGCGCGTCCACGGTCTCGGAATCCACGCCGATGGTGGCCAGGCGCGTGCGCATGCCGTCGACACACCCGAGTTCGGCGTCGTCGCGCGCCACCCACAGGGTGCCGCATTGGCTGTATTCACTGCCCGGCAGTTGGTGCAGCGTATCCCACAGTTTTTGTGAGTAACCCGCCAACGCCAGCTCGGCGGGATCGCCGTCGACGGCCGCCAGATGGCCCATGCTGGCGGCCGTCACGCCGCCACCGACCACGCCGGATTCGACGATCAGCACGCGCAGGCCCTCGGCGCTGGCGTAGTCCGCACACGCCGCCCCGATAATGCCTGCGCCAACCACGATGAGGTCGTAGTCCGGTTTCACGTATCGATGCCCTGCGCGAGCGGGTCGGTGTCATCAATCAGGAGTTGCCCCTGTCCCGTCACCCAGGCCGAGCCCGTGATGCGTGGCATCACGCCGGTTGTGCCAGGTTGATAGCTGGCCTCGAACACGGTGCCCAGGACGCCGGCCTGGCGCCATGGCTGGCCCGGCTCGAGCAGGTCGTCGGCGGCAAGGCAGGCCACCTTGGCGCTGGTGCCGGTACCACAGGGCGAGCGGTCGTAGGCCATGCCGGGACACAGCACGAAATTGCGACTGTCCGTATCGTCCGCCGTGGGTGGCGCGGATATCTCGATGTGGTCGATCGTCGCCCCGTCGGCACCGCATACGTCATTGCGTTCCAGGGCGTGGCGCACGGCTTCCGCATAAGCCGTCAGTTCGCGCAGGTGTGATGGATCGACCGGGTACGGGCAGTTCTTGGTGATGAAGAACCAGTTGCCGCCCCATGCGATGTCGCCGTGGATGCGTCCGTACGACGGCACGTCGAGCGCCGTGGCCTTGGCGAAGCGCCAGCTTTCCACGTTGTCGATGGTCACCCGGTTGTCGGCACGGAGCTCGGCGCTCACGTTTCCGACCGGCGTTTCGATCTGGAAGCGGCCGCGCGTGATACGTCCCATGTGTTGCAGGGTGCGCACCAGGCCGATGGTGCCGTGGCCGCACATGCCGAGGTAGCCCACGTTGTTGAAGAAGATGACGCCGGCTGCCGCGTCCACGCTTTGCGGTTCCAGCAGCAGCGCGCCGACGAGCGCATCCGAACCGCGCGGCTCGAGCACGACGCTGCGACGCCAGTCATCGTGTTCGGTGCGCAGGCGCTGGAGGCGTTCACGCATGCTGCCATGGCCAAGGTCCGGGGCGCCACGGGTAATGACCCGCGTGGGCTCCCCGCCGGTGTGCGAGTCGATGAAGTCGATGGTTTGCATGCGATCAATCTTCGTCCACGTGGTTCGCGGGTTCTAGATTGCCTTGCTGACTTTGCCCGCGGAAGTCCGCATAATCAACCAGTCCACGATACGCGCCTTCCGGTTCATTCAGCCCATGTGATGACCCTGGCGCGGGAATGCCCATGCCTGATCAGATCGCACTCGACGACCTGGTGCCGCTGTTCGATGCACTTCCCGACGTGGTGTTCTTCGCCAAGGATACACAGGGGCGATACACCCACGTCAACGCAACGCTGGTGCGGCGGCTGCGCCTGGACTCACGGGCCGACATCATCGACAAGCGTACCAGCGAACTCTTTCCGGCGGCGATGGGTGCGGCGTATCTGGCACAGGACCGGCAAGTCCTCGCGGGCAAGGTCATCGACAATCGTCTCGAGGTACACATCTTCGGCAACCGTGCGCCGGGCTGGTGCGTCACCAGCAAGTGGCCGCTGTGGGCGCACGGGCGGATCGACGGTGTGATCGGTATTTCCCGCGACCTCGGGCAACCCAACGGACTGCATCCCACCTACGATCGCATCCGCCGGATCGTCGACTACATGGAACGGCATTACGGCGACAGGATCCGGGTTACCGAACTGGCGCGGCGCGCCCACATGTCCGTGGCGCAACTGGAACGGCACTTCCGATATGTATTCCAACTGACGCCACAGCAGTTGCTGACCAAGGTGCGCATCGAAGCCGCGATGGAACGGCTTGCCGGCGATGATGCGATCGCGGCCATCGGCCTGGCCTGCGGGTACGTCGACCAGAGCGCCTTTGCGCGCCAGTTCCGGGCCACCATGGGCATGACGCCGCGTGCTTATCGCAAGCTGCTCGGGAACCCTGGCGGAAGTTCGTCGAAGGGACGGTAGCGTGTGGCCCGGCGGCCCGCCACCGCACCCCTGTCCGGCGGTTATTCCCCGGGTGCGTCACGTTGCCCGCGCAAGCGGTGATACCCGTTGTCGTGCCGGGCGATTCCGGCGCTCGCTGCTTGCTAGAATCTCGACTTCGGGTATTCCCCACGAGGTTGCAAATACCATGAGCGAAATCTTCCAGTTTGACGCGCCGACCCTTGCGCGGCCCACCGGCAACAGCTATCCGGACGTGCGTGGCATGGACTGGCAAGCGTGTGGCGTCGAGGGTTTTTCGATCAAGCCCCTGCTGGGCGACCTCGGCAACGGTGTCGAGACCTGGCTCATGAAAGTCGATGCCGGCGCCTTCGCGCCATCACATGCCCATGACGGCAAATGGGAGCAGGTCTACGTGCTGGAGGGTGCCTTTTACGACCAGAACCGTGAATTGCGCGCCGGCGATTTCGCGTGCCGCGCGCCGGGGGCGATGCACACTTCGGGCAGCAAGGACGGCGCCGTGGTGCTGCTGGTATACAGCCCCGCCGATTAGGCCGGCCCCGGGCCATCCCGGCGTGGACCACCACCCCTGCCTGGGTGGCGCGCGCCAGGCGCCGGCGCCGGCACGGCAATGCACAGCAGGCACAGGAACATGAGCCCGATGCCGAGCCAGCCGCGTGCCGACAGTCGTTCGCCCACGACCAGCGCCGCGAGAATGACGGCCACGGCCGGTTCCAGCAGGGTGATCGTGGTGGCGGTGCTGAGGCGCACGCGTGCCAGGCCGTAGCCAAAGCACAGGTAGCCCAGGAACATGGGCACCAGCGCCAGGTAAAGTCCCACCGCGGCGTTGTTCCATGACGCGAGGAAAGGCGCGCCCGTGGCAAGCAGCACGGGTATCAGCGCGACCGCGCCGGTGCCGAACACCGAGGCCATGGCGGCGCGCGGAGATACGTCCTGGTGCATCAGGCGGCGCGCGGCCCATGAATAGATCGTGTAGGTGAGGCCCGCCACCAGGCCAAGTCCGATACCGAGGATGCTGTGCGCGAAAGTCACGGTGGATGCACTCCCCCCGTCACGGGCGAAGCACAACACTGTGATGCCTGCCAGGCCCAGCACGATGCCCAGGGCGCGCCGCCGGTCGATCGGCACATGCTCCAGGCTCACTTCGACCAGTACCGAAAACAGGGGTGCGGAGCCGATCGAAACCACGGTGCCCATGGTTACGCCCGCCAGGCGCATGGCGGTGTAGAAGGCCAGCGGGTACACCGCCACCGCGAGACCGCCAAGGAGCACGCAGCGGCCATGCCGGCGCAGTCCGCGCCAGTGTGTGCGAAGGGCCCCGGCCGCCATCAGGGTCAGCAACAGGCCGCCGACGCCCATGGTGGCGGCACCGATCGCCGTCGCGCCAACCCCGGGTGCAAAGGTGGCCGAGACGCCGGTGGTTCCCCACAACATGCTGGCGACCAGGATGCACGACACACCCACGACGTGCTGGTTTGCGGAAACCCTCACCTGGGCGTTGCCCGGTCAGTGCGCCTGGTCCCAATTGTCACCCACACCGATGTCGACGATGAGCGGCACGGCGAGTTCCGCGGCATCCTGCATGCGTTCGCCGACGCCGGCACGGATCGCGTCGATGGCATCCTCGCGCACCTCGAAGACCAGTTCGTCGTGCACCTGCATGAGCATGTGCGCATCCTCACGTGTCGCCAGCCATGCGTCGACGGACAGCATGGCGCGCTTGATGATGTCGGCGGCGGTGCCCTGCATGGGTGCGTTGATGG
>CAYOEF010000022.1:0-19911 GCA_964402805.1 uncultured Rhodanobacteraceae bacterium
GGCGCACACCATCATCGTGCCCCCATACTGCTGCTCGACACTCACCTTCCGGAGAATGACGAGCGCGATCGCGACCTTACCGACCACCTGTACGGCGGCGATGAGACCTATCGCTTCAAGCAGGAGGTCGTGCTGGGGATCGGCGGCCTGCGCATCCTGCAGGCACTGGGTTTCTCGATTCAGATCTACCACCTGAACGAGGGGCATGCGGCATTCCTTGCCCTCGACTTGTTGCGCCGCTATCCGTTGTCGCCGGATCAGTTCGGCGTCGGTGCGCTCGGTTACGACGTTGCCCGGGTACGCGGCCGGTGCATATTCACCACCCACACACCGGTCGAGGCCGGACACGATCGCTTTACCTACGACCTGTACGAACATCTCCTGCAGGGCTATTTCCCGACCGAACAGTTGCGCCTGCTGGCGGGTGCCAGCCACATCAACATGACCGGGCTGGCATTGAGCCTGTCCGGCTTCGTCAACGGCGTCGCGGAGCGCCACGCCCAAGTCGCCGCGAAGATGTTTCCCGGCTACCACATCCGTGCCATCACCAACGGCGTACACGTTTCCACCTGGGTTCATCCCGTGTTCGCCGAACTGTTCGCCGAACACACACCCGCGTGGGCCTACGAGCCCGAATTGATGGCGCACTTCGACCAACTGCTGTCGGACGAGCGTGTTTGGGATGCACACCAGCAGGCGCGCGCCAGCCTGTTTCGCATCATCCGCGAACGCACCGGCATGCGGCTCGATCCGACGCAGCCCGTAATCGGCTTCGCACGTCGCATCACATCCTACAAGCGTCCAAGCCTGCTGTTTGCCGACCTCGATCGCTTGCGCGCGATTCACGCCGACCATCCGTTCCAGCTGGTCTTTGCCGGCAAAACACACCCCGCCGATACACCGGGGCACGAACTCGTGCACAGGATCCACGAGATACTCACGGAACTCGCCCCGGCCGTACACGCCGTATTCCTGCCCAATTACGATTTCGCCCTGGCACAGCCCCTCGTTGCCGGCGTCGATGTCTGGCTCAACACTCCCGAACCTCCGCTGGAGGCCTCCGGTACCAGCGGCATGAAGGCCGGCCTCAATGGCGTACTGAACCTCAGCGTGCTCGACGGCTGGTGGCTGGAAGGCTGCATCGACGGGGTCACCGGCTGGGGCATACCGGGCAATACACCCGGCACCGCCGACCGCCTGTACGACAAGCTTGAGCATGACGTCCTGCCGTTGTATTACGACAACCGCGCGCGCTGGATCTGGATGATGAAGCAATCGATCAGCAAGATCGGCTACTACTTCAACACCCATCGCATGATGCGCCGCTATGCCACCGAGGCCTATCTCGTACGGCGCGTCTCGGCCCAGGGCCATGTCGCGATACCTCCGCACATCGAGTGAAATAGTCCACAGCTGGGGATCGGGCCGACCTAGTCCAGTTTCGGCAGGCGACCGGCACGGCGCAACGCCGCGTGCAGCCGCCGTGCCGTTTCACCACCGGACTGGTCCCGTCGCAGGCACCAACTCCAGTTGCCTTCCGGCCGGCCGGGCACGTTCATGCGCGCTGCGCTGCCAAGACCGAGCACATCCTGCATGGGCACGATCGCCAACGTGGCCGGCGAAGCCAACAGCGACTCGCACAAGGTACCGAGAGAGCCGTCCCGCGGCTGGCCAAGCGCATCAAAAACCTTGTTTCGCGCATCCCCGTCCAGCGTACGCCACCAGCCGGCCAGCGTGTCGGTGTCGTGGGTGCCGGTACAAGCCATTGAGTTGGTTTCGTGATTGCGCGGCAGGTGGGGATTTGCCGGGTCACCATTGAAGGCAAACTGCAGGACACGTATTCCTGGCAAGGCGAACCGGCGACGCAATGCCTCGACCGGCGGCGTGATCAGACCCAGGTCCTCGGCCACCAGCGTGGGCGGCTCCGCTTGCGCCCGCAACGCCGCCAACAATGCGGCACCGGGACCCGGACACCACGCGCCCGCGGCGGGCGAGGCACCCACCGGGATCGACCAGTACGCTTCAAAACCCCGAAAATGATCCAATCGCAGCAAATCGAAACGCCTGCCCTGCACACGCAGGCGCGCGCGCCACCAGGCGAAACTGTCTGCTGACATCCGCTCCCAGTCGTACAGGACCGAGCCCCAGGCCTGGCCTTGTGGCGTAAACACGTCCGGCGGCACACCACCCGTCGCACGTGGCATGCCTTGCGCGTCGAGCTGGAACAAATCGCGGTCGTACCAGACGTCGACGCTGTCCGGCGCGGGATAAAACGGCACATCGCCGAACAGCACGACGCCGGCTGCCGCCGCCGAGCGACGCAACGCGCTCCATTGCCGGTCGAAGAGGAACTGGACGATGCGTTCGCGTTCCATCGCCTCGTGTGCCTGTACCGACAAACGGGCGATCGCATTGCCGGCATCGTCACGCCACGGTGACGGCCAGCGTTGCCACGGCAGGTTGCGCCACCGCCGACGCAGCACCCGGAACGCGCAGTACGGCTCCAGCCACGTGCGTTCGCGTTCGACGAAATCCTGAAACGCCCGATGGATTTCGCCGGATCCATGGCGGTGGAAACGATCGGCAGCGAGATCCAGGAAATGCGCCCGGGGCCCGACGCGGGCAAAGCCTCCGCCCACGCGCAACCAGGGCTCGGCGCACAGGTCGCGCAGGCTGATCAGGTGTTCGCCCCCGGCATTCAGCGACAATGCCCGGTATGGCGAGCGGTCCAGATGCACCGGCCCCACCGGCAGCATCTGCCATACCCGCAACCCGGACGCGCGCATGAATTTGAGGAACGCTTCCGCCGGCGCGCCGAGAGCACCGACCTCATGCGCGTCGGGCAACGAGGTCGGGTGCAGCAGCACACCCGCACAACGTCCGATACGCGCCTCCAGGCCGATCATGTCGGTGTGTGCGGCAACATCGCCGGCGCAGGTGCGGCGCCACTGCTGCCGTGCACAAGCGGCGTACGGAGATATTCTGGAGAATCACAACCGAGCTGCCGATAAAGGCCGGACAGGTGTGCCCGGAACATGTGCTCGTAATGCCCCACTTCCAACTCGGCGTGGTATTCATCCAGCCACCAGAACCAGTCCGAGCCTTCACACACACGTAATTGGCGCTCCGCCGCTGACTGCCGCGCAGGCGCGGCACGGTCAAAGCGACGCTTTGCGTTCACCAACATGTCCCAGGCACGGTTCTTGTCGCGCCCGCCGATCCACGTGTCCAGGGTGCCGTGTACCCAGCTTCCCGCAACAACCTTTTCCAGCCGTGCGTGTGGTACGTCCGGGTCATCGATACACTTCGCGAGCGTAGTGAGTTCGAGCCATGGATGCTTCGCAAGTGCCGCGTACAAGCTGGAAAGAAACACGGCACCGTTTGCTTCATAGTGCTCCCACGGGTTCTCACCGTCGAGCGCGATCACCACGACGCGTCCCGGCGCCGCCGGTTCCCGGGCAATCGTGATCAGATGATCGACCAGATCGGACACGGCATCGTGGGCGTTCCAGTCTTTGTACACGAAGCCAATGCGATCGGAGAGCCGGTCATCACGGAAGAAAACCACGGGACCCGCATCACGCAACCGGTAGGGCCGATGGAACGGGTTGCTGCCCGTGATTCGCTGGCCCAGGCTCTCACGAAGCACGCCCTGGCTGGAAACCGTCCAGCGAAAACCGGCAGCAGCGAGTGAATCGAGCGATGCCTCGCTGATCGCCGCCTCGGGTGACCAGCAGCCGGTCGACGGCTGCCCGAAGTACGAGCGATGACTGGCCTGCGCGCGAACGAGCTGGTGACGCGCGGCTGCGGCGCCTCCGGGATAACCCGAGGCGGCAGGCAGTTCGAGATTCGGTTGCGTTTCCCGGGCGCTGTCAAACGTGATCAGCAACGGTAGCAGCGGATGCGCATACGGCACCGTCGCGAGTTCGATTCTGCCCTGTTCGGCAAGTGCGCGATAACGCGGAACGATCTTCGAGAGCTGGTCGTGGACCAACGCGAGCAGCGTGGCCCGGTCGGTGCTGTCGAAATGTCGCCCTTTTTCAATCAACCGCGCACAGTGGGCGTCGTCACGCACTGATTCACCCATCCATGCAAGGTGATACCAGACCAACAGGTCGAACACGAAACGATCATCGAGGTCGCGGAACGTATCCGGACGCTGCAACGCGATGTCGGCCAACGCCACCAGCTGCTGGTAAGGCGGATGGCGCGCGATCATGCGTTGTCGCTGCGCTTGCAGACAGGTCGTTACCAGTTCGCGCCGTACCTGCTGGTCGGGATTGAGCGTGGTCGCCGCAAGTGCATCCAGCAATCGATCGCCCACCGGCGCGCCACCGTGATTCAACCCCGACAACCGCCGCACGTATTCTTCAAGCTGTTCGAGCAACACCGGCGTAAAGTCGATCGTTGCACGCGCATCAGGACATGATTCCAGATGCGCGGCCATGTCGGTGTAATCCTTGAGTGCATGCAGATATACCCACGACGCGAGGAACCGGCCATCCGCCGGATCGCGGTAGTCCGGCTGGTGCATGTGCCAGCACAGCACTATGCGCAAGCGTTCCTGGTCCGTGGTCACGACTTCAGCCCCGGGCCTGGCACTGGCGAAGCATCTCTGCCGTGACTATCACCACGCCCAACGCACTGACTTCGAACCGTGCCCTGTCATGCTCGGCGTCAAAGCCGATCTCGGTACCGTCCGGCACCTGGACGTTTTCATCGACCACTGCACGGCGAATACGGCAATGGCGGCCGATCCTCGCCTCGGGCAACAATACCGAATCCTCGACCACCGTGCCCTCGTCGACGACCACGGAAGACGACAGCAGCGAGTGCACCACCAGCGCGCCGGAAATGATGCATCCACCTGCCACCATCGACGAAATCGCGCGGCCACAGCGTTCGGCATCATTGAGTACGAACTTGGCTGGCGGCGTCTGTTCCTGCAAGGTCCAGATCGGCCACTGGCGGTCGTATAGGTCCAGCTCGGGCTGTACGTCGAGCAGTTCCATGTTCGCGTTCCAGTAGGTATCCACGTCCCCGACGTCGCGCCAGTACGCGGCACAACCATGCTTCTCATCGTGGAACGCATACGCATACACCGCGTTGTCGCGCACTGCCTCGGGAATCAAATCGCGGCCAAAGTCGTGACTGGAATCCGTGCGCACCGCATCGGCAGAAAGATGTTCAAGCAGGTAATTGGTGTTGAACACATAGATTCCCATCGAGGCCAGCGCCATGCCCGGGTTGCCGGGGATCGATGGCGGCTTGTCCGGCTTTTCCACAAAGTCAGCCACCCGCCGGTCAGCATTGACGTGCATGACGCCGAATGCCCGCGCCCGCGCAACAGGCACGGAAACACAGCCCACGGTCACGTCGGCACCCCGTCGCACGTGCAGGTTGAGCAACGCCCCGTAGTCCATCTTGTAGATGTGGTCACCACCAAGCACCAGTACGAAGCGCGGATCATGCGCACGAATGATGTCGCTGTTCTGGTACATGGCGTCCGCAGTACCGGCGTACCAACCGGTGCCTTTGAGCTGTTGCGCCGGCAACAGTTCGACGAACTCCCCGAAGTCGGCCCGAAACGAACCCCAGCCCTGCTGGATGTGCTGGATCAGCCGGTGCGCCTTGTACTGGGTCAGCACGCCGATCCGACGGATTCCAGAATTGACGCAGTTCGACAACGGAAAATCGATCAGCCGGAAACGCCCACCGAACGGGACCGCCGGTTTCACCCGGTGTCGGGTGAGCGCTCCCAGGCGTTCTCCCCTGCCTCCGGCCAGCACCAGCGCCAGCGTATCCCGTGTCATCACGTCGGTAAAACGGTACGGCATCAACTCGGTCATGGCGGTGGGGGCATCACAGCCGGTTTGCTGGGTTCCCCGACATTCGACACGTCGCAGGCAAGCCCGATGTTGATGCAGATCAACGGGATCACGATCTTGTCCTGGATGATCGAGTCACCCACAACGCCCGGGTCCCGCAATGCCGAATTCGTCACCCGCCACATCTCTCCCGATGCTGCAACGGCTTGCCGATGGATGCAGTCACGAGCCGCACGCCTGGTTGGGTCTGCACGACGAAAGCGGTCGTCACGTCGTACGGGCGTGGCTGCCAGATGCTTATTCGGCGTGCCTGGATACCGTGGCCGGCACGTTGCCCATGACGCCCCTCGAAATCAAGGGGTTGCTCACCTGTGCCTGCGACGTGTCGACTGCTGCTGGCTACCGTTTGCATTGGCGCGACTGTCACGACACCGAGTACACGGAGCTGGACGCGTACGCGTTTCCTCCCGAACTGGGTGACGCGGAACTGGCGGAATTCAATGCCGGCCGGCATCGTCGCGCGTGGCAGCTGCTCGGCGCGCACCCGATGACCCGCGACGGCATCGCCGGCACGCGCTTTTCCGTGTGGGCCCCAAACGCGACGGGCGCCAGCGTGATCGGCGACTTCAGCAGTTGGGATGGACGCCGGTATCCGATGTCCGTGCATGGCCAAAGCGGTGTATGGGAAGTATTTCTGCCCGGAATCGAAGCGGGCGCCCTGTACAAATTCGAATTGCGCACGCAAAACGGTGAGCGGTTGATCCGAACCGATCCTTATGGACGCGCCTTCGAACTGCGCCCCGGTACGGCGGCGCGGATCGTCGCACCTTCCCGCCATGAATGGAACGACGACGGCTGGATGCGCACACGGCCCGATTGGCGCGAAGCGCCGATGGCGATTTACGAGATTCATCTCGGCTCGTGGCGTCGCCGCGCCGACGGCGGATTTTTTGGCTACAGGGAAATCGCCGAACAGTTGACCACGTATCTCGCCGACACCGGGTTCACGCACGTGGAACTGCTGCCGATCGCCGAGCATCCGCACGATCCCTCGTGGGGCTACCAGGGCGCCGGTTTTTTCGCTCCGACATCCCGCTACGGAGAACCCGATGACCTGCGCGCGTTCATTGACTGGATGCACCAGCACGGCTACGGCGTGATCCTGGATTGGGTACCCGGACACTTTCCACGCAACGAGGGTTGGCTGGCGCGCTTCGACGGTACGGCGCTCTACGAACACGCCGATCCGCGGCGTGCCGAGGCGCCGGACTGGGGCACCCTGCACTTCAACCTCGGACGTTACGAGGTACGCTGCTTCCTGGTCTCGAGTGCGCTGTTCTGGCTGGAGGAGTTCCACATCGACGGTCTGCGCGTGGATGACGTCGCGTCGATGCTTTATCTCGATTACGGTCGTCGTCCCGGCCAGTGGACGCCGAACGAATTCGGCGGGAACGAGGATCTGGCGGCGGTTGGCTTTCTGCGCGAGTTGAACATCGCTACGCACGGGGAGTTCCCCGGTACCTTCACAGTCGCCGAGGAGTCCAGTGCGTGGCCTGCGGTGACACGGCCGACCTGGCTGGGTGGCCTGGGCTTCTCGATGAAGTGGAACATGGGCTGGATGCACGACGCACTGGCCTATTTCGCTCACGATCCGGTGCATCGCAGCTATCACCATGACGCGCTGACCTTCGGCCGCCTGTATGCATTCGACGAAAATTTCGTGCTGCCGTTCTCGCACGATGAAGTGGTGCACGGCAAGGGCACGCTGCTTACGCGCATGCCGGGGGATCGCTGGCAGCGCTTCGCCAACCTGCGCCTGTTGCTGGCACTGCAGTTCACCTGGCCGGGCAAGAAACTGCTGTTCATGGGCCAGGAGTTCGGCGCGGAGACCGAGTGGGACGAGCAACGCGCACTCGAGTGGGGGCTGGAAGTGGTCCCGGAGCATTCGGGCGTGCGCCGCCTGGTCGGCGACCTGAGCAGGTTGTATCGCGACATGCCCGCGCTGCACCGCGGCGACTTCGAAGCCAGCGGCTTCGCATGGATCGATTGCCACGATACCCTGCAATCGGTCCTTTCCTTCCTGCGTCGCGGCGACGGGCAACAGCTGGCGATCGTACTCAACTGCACGCCGGTGCCACGGCATGGCTATCGCATGGGTCTGCCGGAGCCGGGAAACTGGCGGGAGCGCCTGAACACGGATTCGCACTGGTACGGCGGCGGAAACCTCGGCAACTTCGGTGCGATCAAGGCGAGACCGGAACCCTGGCAGGGCCAGCCATACTCGGTGGTGCTGACCCTCCCGCCGCTGGCAGCTCTGGTGTTGCAGGCGGAGATACAGCGATGACGCCGTTGCGCGTTCTGTTCGTCACCTCCGAATGTGCACCGTGGCTCAAAGTGGGCGGGCTGGCCGATGTCGCCGCCGCGCTGCCGGTGGCGTTGACTCAGCTCGGCATCGACGTGCGCGTGCTGTTGCCGCGGATCGCCGGCATGCCGGCCGGACGCGTGGTCGCGCAGCCGTGCGCGCACGTGTCGCTGCGCCGACTCGCAGCCGATGGCCCGCCCCTATGGATGCTGGACACACCACGGTTGCAGCGTCGCACAGGCATCTACGCGAGCCGCGATGGCCACAACTACGGCGACGATGCGGAGTGTTTCGCCGAACTGTGCCAAGTTGCAACCTTGATCGCGGCCGATACCTGCGGGCTCGGATGGCGTCCCGACATCGTACATTGCAACGAATGGCAGACGGCGCTGATTCCCCTGCAACTGATGCTGGTCCGGGCGCAGGCAGCTTCCGTGTTGACGATCCACAACCTCGCGCATCAGGGGGTATTTCCGCTCGCGACCGGCACGTGGCTCGGCTGGCCGCACTGGGCGTTCCAGCCGGAAACCGCCGAGTACTGGCAGTACTTTTCGTTCCTCAAGGCGGGGCTGGTATTTGCCGATCGCCTGACCACGGTCAGCCCGGGCTATGCTGCGCAGATCCTCACGCCTGCATTCGGTGCGGGCCTCGACGGCGTGCTGCGCGGACGCATCGATGCATTGACTGGCATCCTCAACGGCCTCGACAACGCACTGTGGGACCCGCAACGCGATCCGTTGATGGCAACGCACTTTTCCGCCAGCCAGCTTGAGCGCAGGCATGGGGCCAGGCAAGCGTTGGAGCACGAGCTGGGGTGGAATGAACGGGACGCTTTTGCCGATGTCCCGCTGGCAGCCGTGGTTTCGCGCCTCACCCCGCAGAAGGGCACCGATCTGGTGCTCGATGCGCTGCCCGAGCTGCTCGATGCCGGCCTGCGGCTGGTGGTGCTTGGCACCGGCAACCGGGCGCTGGAGCAGCGCTGGCAGTCCGCGGCGCGCCAGCATCCCGGCCGGGTCGCGGTTCGCATCGGTTTCGACGAAACGCTGGCGCATCGCGTGTATGCCGGCAGCGACCTGTTCCTGATGCCCTCCCGCTTCGAGCCCTGCGGCCTGGCCCAGATGTGCGCCATGCGTTACGGTGCGGTTCCGGTGGTCAACCCCGTGGGCGGACTCGCCGACACCGTGGCCGACGCCGGTACGAACGATCGCGACGGCGGAACCGGCTTCTGGATGCCATCACCCGATGCCGCAGGTTTGATCATCGCATGCAGGCGTGCACTCACGATGTACGCCGATGCGAATCGCTGGCGGCAGCTCGTGCGAAACGCGATGCATCGCCGCTTTGACTGGCGCGACAGTGCCCGCCACTATCTCGACGTCTATCGTCAGGCACTGCAGTCCCGGCCGGTGGTACCGGACTCGACGAATTCCACGTCCGTACGGCGCATACGCCCGACACAGGCGCGTGTGCCGCGGATGGGGTGATGCAGTCCTGATCGATTTCGACAGCCAGCGTCAACGCAACCATTCGGCCCGCAGTCGCTGGCAACGCCGGTATCATGCGCAATCCGCTTCCGTGCACTCGAATCGCCGCGAGATCGCAAAACACAGCTTGTGCCCACCGGCGATCTGAATATTCCCTACTTGCCCGCGTTTGCCACACAAGGCGGCCTTATGCACGATGCGGTTTGGTTGCATCTCGCGGACCAGCTTCGCCACCCGTGCCTGTCCGGCACGATCGGTAAGCAGCGGGCACGATTGCGGGCGAGTCACGAACTGGGTCATGTTCGAGGTGCGTACCATCATGCCGTAGCCACGTTCACCGACCTGAAGGCCAATGCCATTCGCGCACCATCGGCATGTCGATGCCATGCGCCTCGATGCAGCTTTTGTGTTCGACAAGCCAGTCGCGGACCTGCTGCTTCGCGTAGCTCGCATGTTCGACGAGCTTCGGCACACGCTCGAACGCGTCCCCGAACAGGTGGAAACGGTCGAGTCCGTTGCGGACCGCCATGTCGAACGGCGTGGTGGTCGAGCCTTCCTCCTTGTAGCCACGCACGTGGAAATTGTCGTGATTGGTGCGCCGGTAGACGAGCCGGTGGATCAGCGCCGGGTAGCCATGGTAGGCGAAAACCACCGGCTTGTCCTTCGTGAACAATGCGTCGAAGTCGGCATCCGACAGGCCGTGCGGATGTTCCGTTTTCGGCTGCAGCGTCATCAGGTCCACGACGTTGACGACACGCACCTTCGTCTGCGGCGCGTACTTTCGCAGCAGATCGACAGCCGCGAGCGTTTCCAACGTGGGCACGTCACCGGCACAGGCCATCACCAGGTCTGGCTCGCCACCATCGTCGCTGCAGGCCCACTCCCAAATTCCGATGCCCTGCGTGCAATGCCTGATCGCCGCATCCAAGTCCAGCCACTGCGGCTCAGGTTGCTTGCCGGCGACAATCACGTTGATGCGATCCCAACTGCGCAGGCAGTGATTGGTGACGTACAGCAACGTGTTGGCGTCGGGCGGGAAATACACCCGCACGATGTCCGCCTTCTTGTTGACGACGTGATCGATGAAACCCGGGTCCTGATGACTGAAGCCGTTGTGGTCCTGGCGCCACACGTGCGACGTAAGCAAATAGTTGAGCGAGGCGATCGGACGCCGCCATTCGACTTCACGCGAGGTTTTCAGCCACTTGGCGTGCTGGTTGAACATCGAGTCGACGATGTGGATGAAAGCCTCATAGCATGAGAACAGCCCATGTCGGCCGGTCAGCAGGTAACCCTCCAACCAACCCTGGCACATGTGTTCGCTGAGGATCTCCATGACACGACCCTCCGGGGACAAGCAATCGTCGTCGGGGTCGGTCTCGGCACCCCATGTGCGGCCGGTTGCCTCCAGCACCGCCTGCAGGCGATTGGAAGCCGTCTCGTCGGGTCCGAACACACGAAAATTGCGGCTGTCAGTATTCATGCGCATCACGTCGCGCAGGAACTCCCCCATTATCCACGTCGACTCGGCCTCGCCGCCGCCAGGCGCCGTCACCGGCACTGCGTAATCGCGGAAGTCTGGCAAGCGCAAGGGACGCATCAGTGCGCCGCCATTCGCGTGCGGGTTAGCACTCATCCGCCGCTGCCCCTTCGGGGCGCGCGCCGCGATCTCCGTGCGCAATGCGCCGTTGGCGTCGAACAGATCCTCGGGCCTGTAGCTGCGCATCCATGTTTCCAGCAGTTGCAGGTGCCCGGGTTTGTCCAGGGTGAAAGGCACCTGATGCGACCGCCAGCAGCCTTCAGTCTTGAGGCCGTCCACGATCTTCGGGCCTGTCCAGCCTTTCGGGCTACGCAGTACGATCATCGGCCAGGCAGGTCGCCGCGTATCACCGCCCGCACGCGCATGTTGCTGGATGGCATGGATGTCGGCGAATGCCCGATCCAGTGCCGAAACCATTTTCTGGTGCATCGTCATCGGTTCATCACCTTCGACGAAGATCGGTACGTACCCGTATCCGCTCATCAGCGCGGCCAGTTCGTCGTGACCGATGCGTGCGAGCACCGTCTCGGATTGGCGATCTTGTAGCCGTTGAGATGCAGGATCGGCAGCACCGCACCGTCGGTTTTCGGATTGAGGAATTTGTTGCCGTGCCAGGAAGTGGCGAGCGGTCCTGTTTCGGCCTCGCCATCACCGACCACGCACGCCACGATCAGGTCCGGATTGTCGAACGCCGCGCCGAACGCGTGCGATAGCGCATAGCCGAGTTCCCCGCCTTCGTGGATGGAGCCTGGTGTGGTCGCCGCCGCGTGACTGGGAATACCGCCCGGAAACGAAAACTGCCTGAAAAGCCGCCGCATGCCTGCCTCGTCCTGCGAAACTTCAGGATAAAGCTCGCTCCAGGTGCCCTCCAGCCACGCGTTGGCGACCACGCCGGGAGCCCCATGGCCGGGGCCGGCGATGAACAGCACATCCAGATCGTGTGCATTGATGGCACGGTTCAAGTGCACGTAGATGAAATTGAGGCCAGGCGTGGTGCCCCAGTGGCCCAGCAGGCGTGGCTTGACGTGTTCCAGTCGCAGCGGTTCACGCAGCAGTGGATTGTCGAGCAGATAGACCTGTCCGACCGAAAGATAGTTCGCTGCACGCCACCATGCGTCGAGGTCGTGCAACATTCGTGAATCATCCATTACGCGATCAGGAACAGCCTTCATCGTTCGACTCCGTTTGGTGGCCAGATACGGCTCGACCCATCACGGCGACCATCCATTCATTGCGTCAATCGCGGTTCAGGACGATGCGCCCCGTCACCGTCCGGCACTGCAGGTCCGTAGGGCACGCGCCGGATGCCATGATGCGCACCAGCACTTCACCCGGACCTGGCGGCGGTTCCTCGATCGACAAAGGCTGTCCGAGGACATGGACGACAACGGCGCGCACGGTTTGCGGAATGGTCACGGCGAATGTCCGGCCCTGCCCGGCGGGGCCGACTTCATGTCAGCACGTATTCGCCTGTTGCTTGTGATCCTGATCAAGATTGCTGCACGCGGGACCCGCAGGATATTCACACCCACACGAGGACCGCCGTCTTGCCGGCCGACGCACGCGTTGAAACCGCCCATCGTCCTTCAGTGCCCTCGCGCGAGTCGCGGCGGGGCCCAGACCCATTGCAACGCCCGCGATCCATCCCCGCGATGCACCGCCCCTGCACACGGCGCTGGCAGCGGAACGCCCAAGGGCGTTGGCCGGCAACCGGATGCGCCCGCCAACCCAAAACCGGACTTCGGACCAATCCGTCAGCCACCCGTAAGCTCGGTCCAGCCATGACGGGAGATCCCTGGGCACGCTACGCCGCAGAAGGTCGTCGATGCATGATTGATGGCTATCGGGTCCATATGGTACTATTTCGCGTAAGACATCTCATATGGTACTCACGCCATGTCAACTGTACGGCCTACGATCTATCCCGCCGAGGTACGCGACCTGAGTGGCCCGGCGCTACGTACGTTTTTCCGTATCGCCAAGGCCTGGAACCTTGATGCGGAGCAATCCCGCAACCTTCTCGGCTCCCCTGGCCGGACCACGTTCTTTCGGTGGAAGCGGAATCAAGATGTCGTGCTACCCAAGGACGCTTTGGAACGCATTAGCTATGTGCTTGGCATCTACAAGGCGCTGCACATACTTTTCCCGCGGCCTGAACAAGCCGACGCATGGCCGTACCGGCCCAACTCGGCCCCTCTTTTTGCCGGCAAGCCGGCGCTTGAGCGCATGCTCGGCGGCCAGGTCAGCGATTTGTTCCTGGTGCGCCAGTATCTTGATGCGCAGCGCGGATGGAACTAACTACTCCACCCGTCGTGGGCATCTCATGGCATCCGAGTTATCGGATCGTATCGAGCCGCTTCCCTCCCGTGGGATTGTTTGACGCAGTCGCCGACGCCGAGGACCTGGACGCCGTATGCGAGCTGGAGGGATTGACCAATCCGAGGCTACGCCAGGATGTTCTCGGAGAAATCAACTTAGTCCCGCACGAACACCGTATATTCGGGCCTGGAGCCTCTCCCGTAATGGCGGCCTTCACGCATGCCAACCCCGATGGGAGCCGATTCTCCGATGGCAGCTACGGGGTGTACTACGCAGCCAGGGACCGCCTGACGGCGATCGTCGAAACAGTGTTCCACAGGGAAAACTTCCTTCGTTACACGAACGAACCGAAGACCGTCCTGGAAATGCGATGCTACCTGTCTGACGTGGATACGAACTTCCATGACATACGGGGCGGTTGGCCACAGGCCCATGCCCGGGAGACGTATGCAGCCAGCCAATCGCTCGCACGATGGCTTCTGGCGGAGGGAAGCAATGGCATCGTGTACGACAGCGTACGTAACCCCGGCGGGGAGTGCCTCGCAGCCTTCTACCCTGATTGCCTGTCGCCTGTGCGACAGGGCGAACACTTCTTCTATTACTGGAACGGGCAACGTATCACGCACGCCGTGGTAGCCAACGAAACCATCGACCTCGGCAACGACGACTGACTGGACCAGTCCCCTGATTTTGTAGACGCCATAATGACGGAATATCAGGGATAAAAAATTATCATATTCACAATACGTACATCGTGGGATTGATCTCGCACCGGACCCGTTTGTGCCGGCCCGAAGTACTCCCGCGAATTGGCGCGCCTCCATGAATCGTGTGGAAACATTGGAAGCTGGTAAAGGTGAATAGTTATTGTGGATTCATCGCATGCGGGTAATCTCTATCCAAAGTTACCTGTGTTGTGTTTCGGGCAACGCACACGTGTTTTTCTTTCTTGATGAAGGTCCAGTTAGTTACAGTTGTTAACTAACTTTTCGCATTTCTTGTGAAGAGGATGTTTCATGAGATGTACGGCCCAATGCCCCGGTTGACCAATCCACGTGAATGCAGGTGTCCCGCAATGATGTGTCCCCCGCATACCACTGATCGGTGTAATGCCTGGCGGCGAGCATCAGGTGGACATTTCACACCGAGGCATTCGAGACAAAGATGGTCGGACATCTACGTGCCAAATGCGGGCGTGGGCGTGTCTCGCCACGAACGAAACGACTCGAATGTCTTTCCGCAGGCTGCGCGGGGGACATTCACTTGAGTTATTCAGGAGGAGCATCATGAGCGACAACAAAGTAACCCACGGTAAAGACACCATTGGCAGCTCACACGAAAATATCGAACGCGCCGCAAGCCGCGTGAAAGAAGGTGCCAGCAGCGCCGTTGAAGCGGCCAGGGAAAAACTCGACGCCAGTGCCGACCGCGTGGAATCCGGAGTGCATCAGGCAACCGACGCCAGTGCGCGTGCTGCAGCCCATGTCACCGACAAGGCGGTGCAATGGCGCGACCGTGCTGATGACGCACTCGACCATGTACGTGGATTCGTCCATGACAGGCCCGTGCAATCGATGGCTATGGCGTTGGCAGCAGGTTGGCTGATCGGCCGATTGCTGACGCCGCGGCGCTGATCAGGCACGTGCTTCGTCAAGCGAGCTTTCCCCGGTCGCGTGGCGGGCTCAAGGCACTGCGCCAAACCCCTCATGACGCGGTATTGCACACCCGACACGCACACAGACCTGATTCACCCTCACCGGAACCGCCGACATGAACTATTTGCGCGCCGTGTCTCGACGCAACCGCGCTTTGGTGACCTGCCGGAAAGCGCGGTCGGATCTGCATGTCATGACGGGTCAGCTGATCCGCACATACCACGCCCGGCCGTGGCCGATCGTTACGACAGCCGCTGGCGTTGGTTTTCTGTTGGCGTGGCTGCGGATTGGCCGCGGTTGCGCGGCCGTCGCCTTGCAGGTGGCCACGCGGTCAAGATGGGCGTGGTTGCGTCAATACCTCAATCAAACGGTGATTTGAGGGCGATACGGCGACCCGATCCCCACTGGCGGTGGCATTACGGCAGCCTGCCTCGCGTCGCTGATAGTGAAGGCAGCCCCATGCCTCCGCGCGTGCAGGTCCGCACGAGCGTACCTGGCGGCTGGTAGTCTAAATATCGCCCCTCCAACGACACGCAAGCCGTACCATGCGGGCTGCGCTCCCATGACAGGGGCGCGTTCCTCGTTTCAAAACACGCTACAACGCGTCGGTCGGACATCTCCCGCTCTCGACGCATTACGTACTGGCGACGGAGCCAGACCGCGGACAAACCATTCCCCGCATTGACAAGACCACGGCTGCATGGCCCTAAGCAAGGTCTAAGTCTCACTCACCAGACTGCACCGCATCCGGCTGCACACTGGCCGTTCCGGCACCAACTGGAGCGTGCCCCGGATTCGTTGCCGCCGGCTGAGGACACCCATGAACCATCCGTTGACCTGGTTGCAGTCGGCGCAGTGGAACCAGGCATTGTTTCAATGGATCCACCCGGCTCGGGACACAGCGCCGGGCATCGTGCACCTTGCAATCGTGATCGCCCACGGGGGCATATATCCACTGGCTCTGTTGCTGCTCTACTGGCTGTGGAAACAGCACGCATGGCCCGTGGCGGCCATGCTGGTGCTGGCGTGGCTGCTCTCGATCGGGGTTGAATCACTGATCGCCACCTATGCCTGGCAGCCGCGCCCGTTCACGGTCGGATTCGGACCCGCGTGGATGCAGCACGCACCTGACAATTCCATGCCGAGCAGCCACGTGACACTGGCCGTGATGCTTGCTGGCGCACTCGTGTACCTGCGCCACTGGATCAGCGTAATTGCCGCTGCAGTCATCACGCTGGCGTTGGCATGGTCCCGCGTCTATGTCGGTATCCACTGGCCGGTCGATATGGTCGCGGCGTGCATTGACGGCGTATTGTGTTTCACGGTGGCGGCGTGCGTCGTCCGGCAGTGCATGCGCCTGGTTCACAAATATCATGTGCACCGCCACACCTGTACGGCGGCCCCGCGTGACCACGTCAGCGACACGGCTGTGGACTGACGCCGTCCGCGCGCGGGGCATTCACCTTGACCCACGTTCTTTGACCACATGCGCCGCGTCGTGCCCGTGCTGATGCAGGCACGGCAACCATCATGACCCGGTCCACATCGTCATCCTGGCGCGCGACGGCTTTGCTCGCGTTGCTGTTCGTCGTTCTCGCGTTCGCTTTCCAGGGCACGCGCGGCCTGTGGGAACCCGATGAGGGCCGGTATACCAATGTCGCCCTTCAAATGCTGGCTTCGGACGACTACCTGGCGCCCGCACTCAACGACCTCACACCACACTTTGCCAAGCCGCCGCTCACCTATTGGCTGATAGCCGGCGCGGTCCGCGCCTTCGGCTACAACACGTGGGCGGTGCGCACACCGTATGCACTGGCGTTCGTCCTGACCAGCCTGCCCCTGCTCGGCATGGGGAAGCGGGTCACGCCACGGGCACGGTGGTTGCCCGCCTTTATTTATGCCACCTCGGTCGCACCGTTCCTGGCTGCGAATATCGTCAGCACCGATGTCTTTCTGACGCTGTTCGAGGCCACTGCCTTGTACTGCTGGTACCGCTTTGTCGGCGCACAGGTCGCCGCATTTCGACAGCGTTGGCAAGTTGGCATGTGGGCCGCGTTCGGGCTGGCATTCCTGACCAAGGGACCACCAGGTCTTCTGCCGCTGCTCGCCATCTTCGCATTGCGACTCATCCAGCGCAGGCGACGCGAGTTGCGCGGTGTGCTGGCATGGCCGGGCCTTTTCGCGTTTGCCGTCATCGGCCTGTCCTGGTACGCAGCGGTGATCGCGCGTGATCCGCACTTGCTGGACTATTTCCTCCGCTACGAGGTCATCGATCGTATATTCACCGACACACAACACCGCAACGGGCAATGGTACGGCTGGCTCGTCGTCTACCTGCCCACATTTCTCATCGGTGCCCTGCCCTGGTGGCCCACCGCGGCATGGCGGTACGTGCACCATCACGCATACGCTGGACAGGGAGAGGGGCATCCACACGACACATGGCGGTTGTTCAATCTGCTTTGGCTGCTCATTCCGCTCGTCGTCTTCATCCTTGCCCGCTCCCGCCTGCCCTTGTACGTACTACCGCTGTTCCTGCCGCTATCGCTGCTGCTGGCCAGCGTGCTGCAGCCTGTTGTCGAACTCACACGCCCTCACGTTGCCCGGCTCAGCCTCGCTTGGATCATCGTGCTGTTGGCCTTCAAGGGCAGCATCAGCGAGTTTGCCCATCCAGGGGCAAACGTGGACGATGCGCGCATGGCGGTATCCATTGAACAGGCTGTGGCGCCGTGGCGATACAGGGCCATCGTGTTTGCCGGTCCCAACATGATGCAAGGCCTGCGCCTCTACCTGCGCCGCCCCATCTACACCCTCGACCCGGCCGCCCGAACCGGCACTGACATTCGACCGGAATGCACGGCGTCAGCATTTCCGCAGCCATTCCTCGTTGTGGTTCCACCGCATGAGAAAGCCGTACTCGCACAATGGACCGCCAAGTGCCCCGGCCTTGAGCTTTCCGCGGCAGGAACCGCATCCGGGCGGGATCTGCTGCTGGTCGACAATATTCCCGGCAACCGACCGTACGGTGATTGAGGAGGATTCGACGTGCGCATACTTCTCATCGAAGATGACCCGATGATAGGCGGCGAGATGCACGGCGCCCTTGTGGACGCCTGTTACGCCACGGACTGGTGCAAGGATGGCGCCTCGGGATTGCTGGCGGCCAAATCCGAACACTACGACCTCGTCCTCCTTGACCTGGGGTTGCCCCGCAAGGATGGACATGACGTCCTTGCGGCCATGCGCGCATCCGGCCACCGGGTCCCCGTACTGATCGTCACCGCGCGAGACGCCGTGGACGAGCGCATCCGCGGCCTGGATAGCGGCGCCGACGACTACATCATCAAGCCATTCCACATGGATGAACTATTGGCACGCATGCGTACAGTGCTGCGGCGCAGCGCCGGCCGGGCAACCCCAATCCTTTCCAATGGCGAGTTGTCCCTTGATCCGACGACGCACATGGCTCAACGCGGCAATGCCGAACCCATCCTGCTTTCGGCACGGGAGTTCAGCCTCCTGCAGGCGCTGCTGGAACGACCGGGTGCGATCTTGTCGCGCCAGGAACTGGAGGACCGCATCTATGGATGGGGTGAGGAAATCGAGAGCAACGCGATCGAATTCTTCATCCACACACTGCGGCGTAAACTCGGCAGGGACGCGATCAAAAACGTGCGAGGCGTAGGATGGATGGCAAGCAAGGGCACGTGAATCCATCCATCCAGCGCCGTGTCATCAAAGTCCTGATCGGCGTGGTGCTGTTGGTGACGGCGGCCGGGGCGGCCGTCTCCTATTGGACTTCGTGGCGCACCGCGCACGTGCTCCAGGACGACGTACTCTTCCAGATATCCGATCTGATCGACAAGCAACGGGTGACGTTCGGTCCCGAAAAACCGGTCGTGCGGCTGGATGATGAAGACAACGACTCGTTCGTGTTCATCCAGATCCTCGATGACGCCATGTCCCCGGCATCCAATGCCAGCGTACCGCACGTCCTGCCCATCCCCGCCAATCTGTCGAATGGCTGGCATTCACTCAGGACGCCCACTGGCACCTACCGGCTGTACATCTCGCAAACCGCGGCAGGCCACCGCATCGCCGTGGCGCAAGCCCAATCCTTTCGTGACCACATTGCCACCATGGGCGCGATCCGCACGGCGATACCACTGTTGGTGCTCATCCCGATACTCGCCATTCTGATCGCCCTTTTGGTGCGCTCAAACATGCGACCCGTCAAGGCGCTGGCGCGCGACATCGACGGTCGGTCGGACCAGGACTTGCGGACCATACCGACCCGGCACGTACCCGTCGAACTGCAACCGTTCATCCTCGCCATCAACCGGCTCCTCGGACGGATCCGCACGACAGTCGAGGCACAACGACGTTTCGTCGCCGACGCCGCACACGAGCTGCGCTCGCCACTGACAGCCCTCTCCCTGCAGGCTGACCGGCTCGGTCAGGCGAGCATGTCCGGCCAGGCGCGAGAGCGTCTGCACAGCCTGCAGCAAGGCATTTCCCGCAACCGTAACCTGCTGCAGCAACTTTTGGACCTGACACGCGCGCAAACCGCCACGTCGGTCGCCGACGAACCCGTATCAGTGCGTGAAACCTGCCGCCGTGTATTCGAGGACATCATGCCCTTGGCCGAGGCCCGCGGTATCGACGTTGGCCTCACCACCATGACGGATCCGTACTTGCATGTCGCCCGGATCGACCTCTTTAC
>CAYOEF010000023.1:0-19580 GCA_964402805.1 uncultured Rhodanobacteraceae bacterium
ATTTGACTGCTGCCGACCTGTGTAAACGGGGCGCTGATGCCGCTGCACGAATCCGCGGGCGGGCCAAAAGAGCGGGCCTGGCCCCTATCACTTGGGACGAGTGGAAGGGCATGCGCGATGAGGGGCGCCGGTGAGTCTGGTGCTGGATTGCTCGGTTGCGCTGGCGTGGTTGTTGCCGGATGAGAATTCGGGGCCCGCGCAGGCCGTATTGGATCAGGTTGTGGCAAGCCAGGCGTGGGTACCAACTTTGTGGCGGTTGGAAGTGGCCAACAGCCTGCGATCGGCCGTCCGGCGGCAGCGTATCGATGCGGTGTTTCGTGACGCTTCGCTGGCTGATCTGGACGCGCTCAATATTCAGGTGGATCCGCATACCGCGGCCTTTGCGTGGACGGACACGCAGCGGCTTTCCGATGCTCATGATTTGGCGCTTTACGACGCGGCCTACCTTGAGCTTGCATTGCGGTTGCGCCTGCCGCTGGCCAGCCAGGACACCCAATTGCGGCGTGCGGCGGCGAGATGTGATGTGCCCTTGCTTGGCGAGCCAGGTGATGCCGCATGATGTCGATGTCTGCCGGCGATCGCTCACAGTTCTTCGCCCACCGGCGCCCCGCGTTCGTCATCCCGGAATCGCCAAGCGATATCCGGGATCCATGACGGTGTTGCATCAAGGCGCGCGATTCCGGCGTGATTGCGGCGCCTGAAAATGGATGCCGGTTTTCGCCGGCATGACGACAAGGCATGGCACGGTATTTCGTAGCAATTTTCGCCGCTATGACGGCGACGGGGGCGGGGTCTGACGGCATGCGCTGGCCGCCATGCCAGTGCATGCCTTCCCCAAGCCTGATTGTTCTGACTCGACTCAGCCGGTTTGCTTGAGCAGCGGCGTTGTCAGGCTGCTCAGGCGGGTTCGCTGCTTGCCTTGCGCATCAAAATTGGTCGGGGCGAGCCATTGCGAAAGAGCTTCGCGCAGCGCCGGCCAATCGGTGTCGACGACGGCATACCAGGCCGTGTCGCGGTTGCGTCCCTTGTAGACCGTCGCTTGCCGGAAGACCCCCTCGTACGAGAAACCGAGTCGCTGCGCCGCGCCACGCGAGGCCGCGTTCAGGGCGTCGCACTTCCACTCGTAGCGCCGGTAGCCGAGTTCGAAAACACGCTGCACCATCAGGAACATCGCTTCGGTCGCGAGCGCGCTGTGCTTCAGCCGTTCGGAGTAATGGACGTGGCCGATCTCGATTGATCCGCTGGCTGGCGTGATCCGCAGGTAGCTCGCCACACCGACGGGGCTGCCGTCGGGCTGCTGGCATATGGCGAAGAACAACGGGTCGGTGGTGCGCGCCGACGCCGCGGCCCACGCCTGGTAGTCGTCCAGCGAGTCGAACGGGCCGTACGGCAGGTAGGTCCAGTTGCGGCCGTCGGCATCCAGCATGTTGGCGGCGTGCAGTTCCGCGGCGTGGCGCGCCGGGTCCAGGGGCTCGAGGCGGCCAAATCGTCCTTGCAACGGCTCGCGCGGTGGAAGCGGGGGTGGCGACCAGTGCGCAAGGGTTTGCCCAACGGGTTGGCCGAGGTGGTTCGTGGTTTGCATCATGTCGTGGCTTCCTTGGCTTTCGGGATGGTCTCGCGCAATCGACAGGGTGTCTTCGCCGCGGCAAGCGGCCGTGCGACGGGTCAGCGGTAGGTGTTGGCCACGCCGGGCACCGCCGACAGCCAGTCGTGTCCGGTAACGGGAAAATCGCGCGGCTTGTCGCTTCCGGCGGGTATGGCGCTGACGGTGCCCTGGAGCGTGTACGCCAGGGAGCCCGCGCTGCCTTTGCCGGCGATGGCTGCCAGGGCCCTGGCGGCGGGGGCGGACGGTTTCACGTCCACCTGCGTCACCCCGGCCGAAAGCTGCGGAACGGGCAGGTGGATGTTCGCGTCGATGTGCGTGGCCGGCTGGTTGTTGACGAGCATGGTCAGGTGCAATGCGCGAAAGTCCATCGATGCGTAGCTGTTGTTGAGGATGCGCACGCTCATGTTCCAGCTTCCATCCGGCGTGACACGCAACTGCTGCACGCTGAGCGTCGGCGGGAACACGCTCTTGTGCCGTGGCGCGCAGGCGGGAAGCGCGATGAGCAAAAGTGCGGGCAGGACCCATTTCGAAAGGCGCGGCATCATGGTTCGCTCATCGGCATGGTTGGAATGGGGCGTGGCCAGTCTACGCAAGTTGCGGGCGTTTGTCCGGTGTCCGGCGCGTGCTACCGGCAGGTCCGGGGAAGCGCCCGGTTTCATGGTCAAATGCCATGACCGAATCAATTGCCTTTTCGCGGTTGCGGCGCAACACTGCCACGCTGTCTCGTCAGTCACCACGGCCTGTTTCGTGAACGCATCCGCCCCGTCCCTTGCCGCCACCGCCCCATGGGTTGTCATGAAGTTCGGCGGCACCAGTGTTGCCACGGCCGAGCGCTGGCAAACCATCCGCGAACTGGCAGCCTCGCGGCACGCCGAAGGTGTGCGTGTATTGCTGGTCGTATCGGCCCTGTCCGGGATCACCGACCGGCTCAGGGACCTGTGCCGGGAGGTCGGAACCGATGCACGCGGCGCCATCGTGGAGGACATCGTCGCCCGCCACCGGGAACTCCTTGCGTGCATGGAACTGGACGTCCCCGAGCGCCTGCGGCAACACTTCGCGCGCCTGCGGGCACTGGCCGAGGCCGGATCGGAGGGCGAGGCCGTGGCCTGGCAGGCGCAGGTACAGGCCCACGGGGAATTGATGTCGAGCAGCCTGGGCGCCGCCTATCTCACGGCCGCGGGCCTCGAGACCGGGTGGATCGACTCCCGCCTGTGCCTCACCGCCGCGGCGGTACCGAACCAGAATACGCGCACGCACTATCTGTCGGCGATGGTCGACGTGCAGCCCGATCCACAATTCGCCGCGGCCCTGGCCGGGCGCGGCGAGGTGTTCATCGCGCAGGGCTTCATCGCGCGTGATGGAAACGGCGATACGGTCCTGCTCGGGCGTGGCGGATCGGATACGTCCGCCGCGTATTTCGGCGCCTTGCTGAGGGCCAGGCGGGTCGAGACCTGGACCGACGTGGCCGGCATGTTCAGTGCCAATCCGCGCCAGGTCCCGGATGCCCGGCTGTTGCGCCGGCTGGATTACGAGGAAGCGCAGGAAATCGCATCCACCGGGGCCAAGGTATTGCACCCGCGTTGCCTGTCGCCGCTGCGTGGACCGTGTGTGCCGCTGTCCATCAAGGACACCCAGCACCCGGCGCTGGAAGGGACCGTCATCGGCCCGCGCGAGCATGACAGCATCCCGAGCGTCAAGGCCATTTCCACGCGCAAGGGCATCACGCTGGTATCGATGGAGTCGGTCGGCATGTGGCAGGAGGTCGGTTTCCTGGCCGACGTCTTTGCCGCGTTCAAGCGCCACGGATTGTCCGTGGACCTGATCGGCTCGGCGGAAACCAACGTGACCGTCTCGCTCGATCCGACCGAGAACCTTCTCGATTCGGACATCGTCGCGGCGCTGGCGGCGGATCTGGCCGCCGTGTGCCGGGTCAAGGTGATTGCCCCGTGCGCGGCGGTGACGGTGGTTGGACGCGGCATGCGTTCCATGCTGCACAAGCTGTCGGCCGTGCTGGCCGAGTTCGGCCAGGTGCGTGTGCATCTCATCACGCAGTCGTCCAACAACCTCAACCTCACCTTCGTCGTGGACGAGGATGTCGTGGACGGTATGCTGCCGCGCTTGCATGAGTTGCTGGTCCGCCACGGCGGGTTGCGTGGCGATGATGGCGAACTGTTCGGCCCGAGTTGGCAGGCGCTGTACGGCGATCCGGATGCGGCGCCCGTACCGGCCACGCCGGAAACCGCGTGGTGGCGCGACGAGGCGCAGCGCCGGCGGTTGCTGATGCTGGCCGCCGAACGTACACCGCGTTACGTCTACCATTTGCCGACGGTACGCGAGCGGGCGCGGCAGGTGCGGGCCCTCGGCAGCGTGGACAGGCGCTGGTATGCCATCAAGGCCAATACGCATCCGGCCATCCTGCGCACCGCGGCGGCCGAGGGCTTCGGGCTGGAATGCGTGTCCCCTGGCGAGCTGGAGGCGGCAACCCGCGCCGTGCCCGATGCACCGCGCCTGTTCACGCCGAACTTCGCGCGTCGCGAGGATTTCGTGATCGCTTTCGACAACGGTGCCCGCGTGACGGTGGACGCCTTGTATCCGCTTGAACACTGGACCGAGGTGTTCGCCGGCCGCGAGATCCTGTTGCGCGTCGACCTTGGCCGCGGCCTTGGGCATCACCAGAAAGTCCGCACCGGGGGCACCTACAGCAAGTTTGGCCTGCCGCTGGATCACCTGCCGGCGTTCCTCGACCTGGCGGCGGCGCATGACGTGCGGATAACGGGCCTGCATGCCCACCTGGGTTCCGGCATCAAGGATGCGGCGCACTGGGGGGCGGTTGCCGCGCAACTGGCGTCGATCGCCGAGCGCATCGACAGCATCGAGGTTCTCAACCTGGGTGGCGGCCTGGGCGTGCCGATGCATCCCGGCGAGCACGTGCTCGACCTGGCGACCCTCGACGCCGCGCTGGCCGAGGTACGGCGCGCCTATCCCCGCTACCGGCTGTGGATGGAGCCGGGGCGTTTCCTGGTGGCCGAGTCGGGCGTGCTGCTGGCCCGCGCCACCCAGGTGAAGAACAAGGGCGGGCAGCATTACCTTGGCGTCGATGCCGGCATGCACAACATGATCCGCCCCGCGCTTTACGATGCCTGGCATGAAATCGTCAATCTGACGCGGCTTCACGAACCGCCCGGGATCCTGTACCAGGTGGTTGGGCCGATCTGTGAGACCGGCGACGTCCTCGGGACGGACCGGCGCCTGCCGGAAACCTTCGGGGACGACGTCGTGCTGCTGGCCCAGGCCGGCGCCTATGGTGCCACCATGGCTTCGCACTACAATTTGCGTGACGCCGCCGACGAAGTCGTGATCGAATGAGCACCCTGGCCGACCCGCGAAAATCGCAGGCCTTCCGCTTCGTACGCAACCGTTATGCCCAGGGCGTCGTCGAACTGGTTTACGCGTTCGACGACGGGCCCGAACTGGTCGAGCGCATCACGTTTCCAGATCCGCCGGAGCTGCCTTCCGGACGCATCGCGGCGTTCGATGCCGCCTTGAGGTGGCTGCACCTGGCTGCCGGCGTCAGCTATTACAAGGCGGGCACACCGGCACATATCACCGTGGATGACGGCCAGGTGGACGCGGCGACCGCCGACTTGCTGGAACTGCTGTACCGCCACGGGCTGGCGGAATTCGCGTACCGCAACGGCCTTGATCTTGACGCGCGGATACATTTCCCGCGGCGTGCGGCGGACGCGCCGGGACAGGGGGAACCGGCACCCGCGCTCGGCTTGCCGCAACGCACCCTCGTACCGATCGGGGGTGGCAAGGACTCCCTGGTCGTCATCGAAGCGTTGCGCCGCAGTGGCGTGCGCGGCACGGTCACCTGGGTCGGCCATTCGCCGCTGGTGGCCGCGTGTGCGGGGCGCACCGGCATGGACACGCTGAACATCCGTCGTGAACTGTCGCCAATCCTGTTCGAATACAACCGGATGGGAGCCCACAACGGCCATATCCCGGTCACGGCGGTCAACTCCGCCATTCTTGCCGTATCGGCCATCCTGTACGGGCACGACACCATCGCCTTTGCCAACGAACGCTCGGCCTCGGCCGCGACGCTGGAGTACAACGGCCGGGCGGTGAACCACCAGTGGAGCAAGGGACTGGCCTTCGAGCGCGCCTTCGCCGCCTACCTGCATACGCATGTCGCGGCCGACCTCGATTACTGCTCGCTGCTGCGGCCCTTTGCGACGCTGGCCGTGACGGCGGCATTCGCACGCCTGGGCGATGCCTACCTCGACGTGTTCTCGAGCTGCAATCGCAATTTCCGCATGCTGGGACCCAAGCCGACCGATCGCTGGTGCGGCCAGTGCCCGAAATGCCATTTCGTGTTCCTGGCCCTGGCGCCCTTCATGCCCAAGCCGAAATTGCTGGGGATATTCGGCCACAACCTGCTGGACGATGAAACACTCGCCAACGGTTTCGACGCGCTCATGGAGTACCGCGACCACAAACCGTTTGAATGCGTGGGTGAAGGGGCCGAGGCGCGTGCCGCCATGGCGACCCTCGCGCAGCGCCCCGAATGGGCGGAGGATGCGTTGGTGGCACGGTTCCGGCACGAGATCCTGCCTCATTTGGAAGGCCAGGACCTGACCCTGGAACCATGGCTCGTGCCATCCGACGACCATCAGGTACCGCCACGCCTGCAGCGGGCGCTCGATGAAATTCGCAACGCTTGAAGGCAAACGCGTCGCCGTCTGGGGCTACGGACGCGAGGGCCGGTCCGCACTGGCGGCTTTGCGCCGGCATTTGCCGCGCCAGCCCGTGTCGCTCTTTTGCAGTGCCGCGGAACTCGATTGTGCCGACATCGCCGAACCGGTCGCGCCGCGTACCGTAGCCCCCGACGCCGACATCCTGGCCGGCTTCGACTACGTCGTCAAATCGCCCGGGATATCCGCCTACCGCCCCGAGATAGCCGCTGCCCGTGCCCGTGGCACCGTATTCACCTCCGGTACCGCCTTGTGGTTCGGCGAGCATCCGGATGCCCGCGTGATCGGCATCACCGGGACCAAAGGCAAGAGCACCACCGCCGCACTGGCGGCCCACCTGGCGCGCTCGGTCGGCGTGCGTACCGCACTGGCCGGAAACATCGGCCTGCCATTGCTGGATTTGGACGGGCAACAAGCCGACCTGTGGGTCGTGGAGCTTTCGAGCTTCCAGGCCGGCGAGGCTGGGCCACTCGCGGTGGGCGTCGTCACCTGCCTCTACGAGGAGCACCTGGACTGGCACGGCACGCGCGAGCGCTACGTCGCCGACAAACTGAAATTGGCGGACGTCTCGCGCTCCCTCGTCGTGAATGCGGGCCAGCCGGAGCTGATGACGCGCACCGCGTGGCATCCGCGGCGGGTGACGTTTGGCGGCACCAATGGCTGGCACGTTGCCTGCGAGGATTCCGGAACACCGGCCATTTTCCACGGCGCCCACGCAGTGGTGCCGCTGGCGGGGATGGGACTGCATGGCATGCACAATGCGCTCAACACCTGCGCCGCGCTCACGGCGCTCGACCAGGCCGGCGTTTCGATAGCGTCGCCCGCGGCAGCCATTGACGCCTTCAAACCGTTGCCGCACCGTCTCCAGCATCTGGGGAAGCACGATGGTTTCGATTGGGTCGATGATTCGATCAGCACCACGCCGCAAGCCGTGCTCGCCGCGCTCGAAAGCCTCGGCACGGCCGACATCACGCTGATCCTGGGCGGCCATGATCGAGGGCTCGATTGGACGGGATTCGCGGGGGACATTGCGAATTCGACGCTGCGCATCATCGTGCAGGGCGCGAGCGCACAGCGCGTGGCGCAAGCCGTAGCGGATGCCGCGGGCGAGGGCATCGCGTTGCAGCGGACGCAAACCTTGCAGCAAGCCGTCCTGCTTGCCCGCCAGGTCAGCCCGGCCGGAGCGACCATCGTGCTTTCCCCCGGCGCGCCCAGCTTCGACCAGTTCCGCGACTATGCCGAACGCGGCCGCTGCTTCGCCGAACTGGCCGGGTTCCACGACGCCACGACCCGCGCCCTTCCAGGGCTCGGGATCGCCTGACGACCCGGCGGTGGTGCATCCCGATGGCGGTTGCCCGGGGGCTCAGGGTGGGTATTCGTGTCCACCGGGCATGGCACGCCGTTTTCAATGCACGGCGGGATTTGGGGAGTGCGGGCGTTCCGCCGGCAATGCGCGTAAAGCGTGCATGGGTGTCCCGGAGTGGTAAAGCGCGCACATGCCGTTTCGTGATGGCAGCGCACGGTTTCCAATATCCAGTGGCCGAGAGGCGACCCAATAAAAGCATTTTCGCGTTATACTCACCCCAAATAGGGGCGGTGGCAATTTGCCACCTACAGGGTAGTGCATTGGCGGTTGGTGGTATCCGCGTGTGAGGGCGCGCGGAGAAGCTGCAATGCAAATGGAAAGAAAGGGGGGAACGTCATGCGTTGGTTCCGCAAGAAGCCTGCTGCCGGCTCGCAGCCGGGCACGCAGGCCCATGAACCTGGGAAGTATGCACCCGGCACCAACATCGCCTACGACCCGGGCCTGATCGATCGCTTCAAGGGTCAGCATCAGGTCCTTTCACGACTGTGCAGTGAATTGTCCATTGCCGCACAGGGCCATGATTTCGAGCGGGTCATGGAGAAGCTGCGCCGGTTTGCACAGATGCTGGAACAGCATCTGCTGGAAGAGAATCTGCGCTTTTACGTCTACCTTGGCAAATGCCTTGGCGACGGTGACGATCAGGAGTATGTCGTCAGCCTGCAGCGCGACATGAAACAGATCGGCCGTGAAGTACGCGCTTTCGCGCGCCGTTACATCGAGCAGGGTGTCGGTGCCGGCAATGTGGCCGAGTTTCGCAAGGAATTGCACGGCGCCAGCGAGTTGCTCTCCGATCGCCTGCAAACGGAGGAGGAATCCCTGTTCGATTTCTATCTCCAGCCCGACGATTATCACGCCCTGCGTTGAGCGAGCGTGGGTTCATGGCGTGCAACGGTCCGGTGTTCTTGCGCGGGGCGTTATTTTTCGATCCGGTAGTTGAAGCTGGCGCGGCTGGAACTCGTTGCCTGCTCTGCCTCGAAATTCCAGTGACGGCTGAGGAGGTAACGCAACGTCACCACTTCGCCCGGGTCGAACAGGCCGACACCGTAGCTGATGTAGAGCTTGGGTGACAGATACTTGCCGACGGTGAAGGCCGCCGTTCCGAGGGCCGCGCTGTTGGATACGCCAGCGTCGATGCCCAGCCGTGCACCAATGCCCTTGGCCAACAGGTCGCCAGCGGCAGAGCCCAGCGCCTGGGCCGCGGCACTGACCATGTTGCCCTCGCCACCACTCACGGCGGACAGCGGCTTGCCCGTGATCAGGTAGGACAAGGCATCGGATTGCCCCATGACGGGGTTGGAAAACACGGTCATCACCGGGTGGCGTGCCGTGCCTGAAATCTGCAGGCCCACTTCCTGGCCGGTATCGACCGTGGCGTTCGGGTTCAGCTTGCGGATGGCGCGAATGTCCAGGCCCGGGTCGTCGATGGGCGTGCTGGCGAACAGCAGTCGGCCTTCCTTGATGGTGAGATCCTGGCCATAGGCCTTGTAGGTCCCGTGGACCTTGATCTGTCCGCGTCCGCGGGTGACCTGGCCGGGCTGCTGCAGCACGTTGAGCGCGCCGCTGATGCGCCCGTTCATCCCGTATCCGGCCAGGTGCGTGTGGTTGCCGAAGTTGACCGTGACATCGGCGCTGACGGGCAAGGGTGGTGCACTCGCGGCCTTCTGCTTGCTGTCCGTGACGACGACGTCCGGGGACGGTTGCACGCTGCTGCCACCACCACCCGGCAGTTTCTCCAGATGGATGTCGGCCTTGTCGATGGCCACGCTACCCCCGATGTGGAGGCCGCCGGCGTCGCGTTTCACCTTGAGGTCGGGCGATACCGACACCTTCGCGGCGGGGATGTCGGCTGCTTCGACGTTGCGTCCGGTGATCGCCAACTGCGTCTCGCCATCGCTGCCAAACCCCAGCACGCCCCCGAGCTTGAGTGTCCCCTGGCCGGAATCGACGTGGCCGTCGAGGCGCAACTGACGTGGTCCCCGGGTGGCCAGCGTGACCAGGCCGTCATGCAGCTTGAGCCCCAGGGCCGGCAGCTCGGCACCGAAGCCTTCAAGCTGGACGCGCCCCTGGATCCCCGGTGCCGATACCGTACCGGTCAGGTTGACGCGTCCGGCGACGTGGCCCTGGACGTTGGCGACGGCGGTGGTAAACAGTTCGACGGGCCGGAGGCTGTCCAGGCGCATCGTCACCTGGCCGGCGAGCGCCCGTTGCGGGCCGCTGATGCGGATGTCCGCCCCCAGGTGACCGCCCTTGTCCAGGTCGACGTTGGCGGTCAGATGCTGCGTATCGGGACCCAGCGTGGCGTTGATGGCAAGATCACGATAGGCAAGGAGCGGCGCGGCGGCACGATCGGCATAGCGGATACGGCCTTGCTGCGAGGTAACGTTGACCGTGCCGGTCAGCGCGCCGGCCGCGCTGCGTTCGATGTGGCCCTGTCCGTCGATGGTGCCCTGGCTCCGGATGGGCAGGTCCTTGCCCAGCGCCGCGGTAATGAGCTTGAGCGGGACCTTGCCGATCTGGAAATCCGCGGTCAGGGCCCCGGCGGCACGCCGTTTGGCCGTGACGCACATGCGCGGCTCGCCCGCCGTCAGGCAGGTTTGCGAGATGCTGGCGTTGCCCTGGGACCAGGTGAGCCGGGATGGTTGTTGCAGTGACCAGGATGGCAGTTTCGCCGGCTTGATCCGAAGCGATGCCAGGGTGCCGGTCCAGTCCTGGCCTTTCAGGTGGCCCTTGACCGACATGCCCAGTGACACCTGCCTGCCATTGGCGTCCAGTTGTATCGCGTGGTTGGCTGCGTTGCCATGACCGCGCAGGGTCACGCGCCTGAACGTCAGCCCGCCCGCGGCAAGCCGTCCGGCGTCAAGCGCGAGGTCGCCCCCGGGGCTGCGGATGTCCGGAATGTTGAACCGGATCGTTGCCGTGCCGGCCTCGACGCCCTGGAACGCCAGCGCGTTTGCCCGCAGGTTGCCGCGGGTGCCCAGCTTTGGCCAGTTTCCGGTCACGGTGACATTGCCGGCCAGCGAACCCTTGGCCCCGGGAAGCCAGTCCGCCAGCGACTTCACGTTGAGCTTGAGCCTGATGTCGTTGTGCTGTTTCCCCTGTGCAAGCACGTCGACCGTGCTGCCGCCGGAGGCAAGGCCGAGCTTGCCGTTGACGATGAGGTCCGGTGACAGGTGCAAGGTGCCGTGACCGCGCAGTTGGCGGCCACGAAGCTTGCCTTCAAGCTTGTCCACCACCAGGGTGGCGTCGGCGCGGTCGTGTTCCAGTTGTCCCCGCGTGGCCAGGTTCATGTCCAGCGCGCCATTCCATCCGGCCGCGAACTTGCCGGGATCGAAGTTCCGGCTGTTGATCCTGAGGTTCCATGCGATGGCGGGGTGAAGCGTCAGCTGGCCCTGGGTGTCGAGGTGGCCATGTGCTTGCTGGATGCTCAATCGGGCGAGCTCGATCTTGTCTGGCGTGCCGGTGACGTCGAGTTGGAAGTGGGACAGGTGCCCGGGGGGACCGGCGTCGACGTTGCCCTGCACGTGATACTGGTCGATACCGCCCTTGAGCGTGACGTCGCCACTGGTGGCCAAGTCCTGCCCCACGAGTTTTGCCGGCAACTGCACCGCTGTCCAGTGCAGGTGCAGGTCGGCCTGGGCCGGCTGCCCGGCGAGGTCGATCCGGCCTTGTCCGGTCAGTCGCCCCGCGATGTCCGGCGAGCTGAGGACGAGCTGCTGCAGGCGTACCTGCTGTTTGGCAGCGTCATAGTCAAGCGCGAGGGGTTGCACCTGGAAGTGCAGTTGATTGAGGGTGATGGCGCCCTGCAACGAGCCGCCACGGCGATCGCCGTGGCCGGTCAGGTCGAGCCCCAGTTGCTTGATCGCGCTGTCGCCCAGGAGTGCCTCGGGATCGGTCGGCGGCATGGCCAGGTGCATCGTCCATGGCAGTGTCCTGGCCTGCTCGAGGTCCACGCCAAGCTGTGCTTTCCATGGCTTTTCCAGTGCCACGGCCAGTTTGGCCACACGCCCGTTGCTGTTGGCGTTCAGCGTGCCCGCCCAGGTGTTGCCATCGACCCTCCATGCGAACGTGGCGCGCCCTTCGCCACGATAGCCACGCGTTGGCGCCACGTCGGCGACGAGGCTGGCATGGCCATCCGGCGATTGCACCGACAGGCGGTGGATCTTGAGTCCTGATCGGGTCCATGCACCGGCAAGGTCGATGGCGTTGGCCACGAACACGGACTTGCCGTCGCGCCGAATGGTGACGTGGCGCGCCTTGGCGTCATCCAGGATGATCGCCAGTGGCGGCTGCAGCGAGAGGGACGACTTTTGTGCGGGTTGCTGCGGCGCGTTTTCCGACGGCAGGGTGACCGTCGCATCGTCGATGGCGAGCATCGCCAGGCGCAGCTCGCCATGGAACAGCGCCCGCACCACGGGGTCGAGCTCGATGCGCGCGATCCTGGCACGGGTGCCACCGTCCGGGTCATCGTAGGCGACGCCTTCGAGCCGCAACGGACCGGCCAGGCGGCCGTGGCTGGCCTGTATGTGCACGGTACCGTCGCTTGCGGCCACGACGCGCGCTACCACGAAGTCGAGGCCCGATTGCGTGTCGACCAGCCACCACAGGCCAGCGCCGGCCAGCGCCACCAGTACGGCAATGGCGACGGCGATGCGCCTAGTCCAGCGCATGAGGGCGGTGCGGGCGCTCACAGGTCCGGTCCGATCAGGATGTTCAACTGGATGCCGTGGTGGCGGTCATTGTGGATGGGCGTGCCAAAGTCGACGCGTATCATGCCGACTGGCGAGACCCAGCGCACGCCGAGCCCGGCGCCGATGCGCGGGCGAAAATCCGTGCCGTCGAACGCGTTGCCGGCGTCGACGAACGCGGCCATGCCCCAGTGTGGCGTGAAGTAGTGCTCGAAGGTGACACCGCTGTCCAGCAGGCGCGTGCCACCGATGACCCGGTCGTGGCTGTTGCGTGGCCCCAGTGCCTGGTAGCCGTAACCACGGTTGGAATGGCTGCCGCCGGAAAAGAAGCGCAGCTGTGGCGGCAAGGCCGAAAAGTTGCCGGTGCGGGTGATGCCGGCCTCGGCGCGCACGAGAAGGCGGTTGCGCGGGGTAAAGGCGTGGATCCATTTCCCGCTCGCCTGAAGCTGGCTGAAATCGGTATCCGAGAGCAGGCTGCCGACGGTACTGCGCGCGGCCAGTGTCAGCGACCATCCGTGCAGGACGAAATCGGGCTGGTCCATGCGCTTCTTGACCAGGGATACCTCCGGATATACGAGCGTGCTGTTGCCATGGTCGACTCCCGGGGCATCGTCCGGTTCACCCGATTTCCTGCCCACCGTGAAGGTGCCCGACAGGACGTGCACGCCCGCGGTGACCAGCCAGCCATGCCACAGGCCGGTCTGGTTGCCGACCAGTTCCAGCGTCTTCGAGTGCGAGGTCTTCGTGTCGGCATCGCGAAACGTGGCGCCGAGGTTCCAGGCGCGGTGGACGTTGCCCGCGAGCGGGATGGTGTACAGCGTGTTCAGCGTCTTCAGGTGTTGCGCCAGTATCAGCCGGTTTTGCCACTTGTGGCCGCGGTCGTTCACCCAGCGGCGCTGGAGTCCGAGCTGGATGCCCAGCCCGGTGTCGGTGCCGATGAAGGGCCCGCCGGTGTAGATGCTGCGCTTGGCCGGGTGCAGCTTGACGTCCACGTCCACGCTGTCGGCGTGTTTGTGCGCGAGGTCCGGTTGCACGTCGACGACGCTGAAATAGTCGGCGGCGGTAAGGTTCTGCTGCAGGGCGAGCAGCTTGTTCTGGTCGAAATAGTCGCCCGGGTGCCACGGGACATAGCGCTTGAGAAAGCCCGCGCGGAACTGGGATCCTTCGAAATGCACCGTGCCGAACCGGTAGCGGGTACCCACGTCCCATGCCAGATCGATCACGGCGGCGTGGGTCGCGCGCGTCACGGCGACGCGGTGCGTGGTCATCCTGGCATCGAAAAAGCCGGCGGCGACCAGTGCCGCGCTGATCGCATCGCGCGACTGCGTGTATTTGCCCTGGTTGAGGATGTCGCCACGGGTCGGCGCGAAGTGCGTCACGGCCTCATGGACCGCGGGGAGTTTCATGGCGTTTGCCGGCAGGTCGATGGTCAGGCTGGTCACCTTGACCGGTTCGCCCGGGTCGACCGTCAAGGTCACGGTCCAGTCCGTGCCTTCCTGCGCGAGATCGCCATGGACGTCGGCGTCAAAGTAGCCGTAGGGCTGCAGCAACGCCTTCACTTCGGCGGGGGCCTTGCGATACAGCAGCCGGACCTGGGCCGGCGTGACGGACCGCTTCGCGTACTGCGCGAGGGTGAGGTTGCTGCTGATGGCCTTGGTCAGGGCTTCGTCCAGGCCTTTTACATGAACCTGGATGCCCGCGTGCGCAACCGCAGGGAGCAATATTGCCAAAGCCAGGCAGCCCAGCCACCGCGGCTTCCATATCAACGTTCGCATGGCGTGAAGGCGTGGCAGGCGGCGGCAGGCATGACAGCGGATGCACGATGGGCCGTCGATGCGTCGCGGGTGCCAGGAGCCCTGGTCCCGTTTGCATTCAACCCCGCACGTCGGGCCTCCACAAATGCGATCCCCTGATGGTTGCTGGTGACGGTGTACGGTAGCAGTCGATGCCGGTGGCGTGAAGCCCGCGGCATGCATGCGATGATTGCGATCACACACCTGTCATGCGGATGCCTGCCGGCCCGTTGCCTTTACAGTCCGACTTTTACGCTTTTACACTCGGCCGATGCTGAAAGTGCGGCCACCGATACACGCGGGGCGCCAATGATCACATTCCGGGCGGTCAGCAAGCGATTCCCTGCGGGTACCCTCGCTGTCGACCGGCTTGACCTCGAAATCAAGGACGGCGAACTCACGGTACTGGTCGGTCCTTCCGGTTGCGGCAAGACAACCACGCTGCGCATGATCAACCGCCTCGAGGATCCGACCGAGGGCACCATCGAGGTCGATGGCGAAAACGTGATGCAGATGGAATTGACCCGGCTGCGGCGTGGCGTTGGCTATGTCATGCAGCATTCGGGCCTGTTTCCGCATCGGACGGTGTTCGACAACGTCGCCACCGTGCCGCGGCTGCTGGGCTGGGACAGGGAGCGCACGCGCCGGCGTGTCACCGAGTTGATCGAACTGGCGGGTCTGAGCGAAGAAGTGGTCGACCGCTATCCCCACCAACTGTCCGGTGGCCAGCAGCAACGCGTCGGCGTGGCGCGGGCGCTGGCCGCGGATCCGCCGATCATGCTGATGGACGAACCCTTTGCCGCGGTCGATCCGATCGTGAGGACGCGGCTTCAGGATGAGTTCCTGCACCTGCAGCGAAAGGTACGCAAGACCATCGTTTTCGTCACCCACGACATCGGCGAGGCAATCAAGCTCGGTGATCGCATCGCGATATTCCAGTATGGCGGACGCCTGGCGCAGTACGCACCGCCAACGGAATTGCTGGCCGAACCCGCGTCGGAATTCGTGGTGGACTTCCTCGGCCCGGAGCGGGAATTGAAACGTCTCGCATTGATCCCGGTTTCGGCGGTCGCGGCGCGGCGCGGACCGTGTGTGACGACGGACGCATCGGTGCCGGAGGCGCTGGCTGCCGCAGGGCACTGCAACACCGACTGGATCGTGGTCGTGGATGGCGGGCAGCGCCTGCAAGGCTGGACGCGCTTGTCGGATCTTGACGGCGTGGACGGTGTCGGCAAGGCGCGTATCCATGCCTTCAAGCGCCCGGTATCGGCATCCGACTCCCTGCGCGCGGCACTGAACGCCATGGTGTCATCCGAAATCGGCGTCGCCGCACGCGTGGATGCGGACGGGCGGTTCGAGGGCCTGCTCGCACAGGAGGACTTGCGGGGGCGCCTGGCGTGACCCTGTTCCGCTGGTCCTGGGTGGCGTATCACGCTGGCGAAATAGGCGTCCGGCTCTGGCAGCACGTGGAGTTGACGGCGTTGCCGCTGCTGTTTGGCCTGGCCATCGCGTTTCCCCTGGCCCTGGCGGCCTTTCGCTGGCCGCGCCTGTACGGTCCGTCGCTGGCGGTCACCGGGGTACTGTTCACCGTGCCTTCGCTGGCCCTGTTCATCCTGCTCATTCCGTTCACCGGCCTGTCCATTGCCACGTCGCTGATCGGCTTGACGATCTACACGCTCCTCATCCTGTTCCGCAACATCGTCGAAGGCTTGCGTGGCGTGCCGCGCGACGTGCGCGAGGCGGCGCGGGCCATGGGCTATTCGCGCGCGTGGCAGTTGCTGACGGTGGAATTGCCCATCGCGCTTCCGGTCATCGTCGCCGGTATCCGCATCGCGGCGGTCACCACCATTGGCCTGGTCGCCGTGACGGCATTGATCGGGCAGGGCGGGCTCGGGCAGTTGTTCATATCGGGCTTCACCCTGCACTTCACGACGCCGCTGGTGGTCGGGTTCGTGCTGTCGGTCCTGCTGGCGGTCGCGGCGGACATGAGCCTCGTCGGCGTGTTGTGGATCCTGACGCCGTGGCGGCGGGAGCGTCGCCGATGACCGGCGCGGCGACGGCAACCGGACGCGGATTGGCCCTTCATGGCCTGTACCCGCGTGGTCCGGCCGACACGGGAGGGCCATCGTGACACCCGGCGACGCCAGTTGCGCATACCAGCGCGGCGTCTTGCTGGTGCTGCTGGCGACGCTGCTGGTACTGGTCGGCATGGCGACATCCGCCTGGGCAGCGGGCACGTTCGGCCACGCACAGCCGGGGCTCATCGGCCGGATCGTCGACTGGTTCACGGCCACGGCGCGCTGGCACGGCAACGACGGCATTCCGCACCGTACATTCCAGCACGTCTGGTACATGGTGGTGTCGATGGTGATCGGGGCGGCGATCGCGCTGCCTGTCGGCATCGGCCTGGGCCACAGCGGTCGCGGCGGCCTGCTCGCCATCAATGTCTCCAACATTGGCCGGGCGGTGCCGTCCTTCGGCCTGGTGATCCTGGTGTTCCTGCTGATTGGATACGGCTTCCTGCCCGTCCTCGTCGCCCTGGTCGCGTTGGCCATTCCGCCGATGGTGACCAACAGCTATGTCGGCATGCGCGCGGTCGATCCGGACGTGCGCGAGGCGGCGACCGCGATGGGCATGACCGGTTGGCAGCAACTGTGGCAGGTGGAATTGCCAATTGCCTTGCCACTGGTCATGGCGGGCCTGCGGACGTCCGCCGTTCAGGTGATGGCGACCGCGACCCTGGCGGCTTACGTGGGCCTGGGAGGCCTGGGTCGCTACCTGATCGACGGGCTGGCACAGCAGGATCTGATCCAGGTCGTGGGTGGCGCGATACTGGTTGCGTTCCTTGCGATCCTTACGGAGGCTGGGTTAGGCTCGTTGCAGCGACATCTCGTTTCCAGGGGATTGACAGGCTGAAGGGTTATCCACCCATCCCGCCTGCATTGACGGAGATTGATCATGCGCATCCGACACACGCGATTGTTCGCCCTATTGCTCGTTTGCATTGCCGTCCTGTTCGCGGCCACGACGGCCAGTGCGGCACAGGACAATACAAAGCCGGTCGTCGTCGGCTCCACCAACTTTGTCGAACAGCTCATCCTTGCGCATATTTACGCGGATGTGCTGAAAGCGCGGGGCATCCCGGTCGAGACACGGCTCAACCTCGGCTCGCGCGAGGTGGTGTTCCCGGCGCTGGAGGCTGGCGAAATCGACGTCCTTCCGGAATATTCCGGGGCGCTGCTTGCCTACCTCACCAAGGGCAAGTCCGCCGCGCGCAGCCAGAAGGCCGTGCTGAAGGCGCTGCGCAAGAACCTGCCAGCCGGAATCGTGGCTCTCAAGCCCTCCAAGGCGCAGGACAAGGACGGCCTCGTGGTCACGGCCGCGACGGCGAAGAAATATCACCTCAAGAATATCTCGGACCTGAAGGACGTTGCGTCGCAACTGGTTCTTGGCGGCCCGCCGGAGATGAAAACCCGCGCCAATGGCATTCCGGGTCTCGCGAAGGTTTACGGCCTGCATTTCAAATCGTTCCGTTCGCTCGATGCCGGTGGTCCGCTGACCCAGGGCGCCCTCGCCAACGGCGACATCGACGTGGCCCGCATGTTCACCACGCAAGGGTCCATCGCGGCCAAGGGCTGGGTACTTCTCAATGATGACAAGGACCTCACACCGGCGCAGAACCTCATCCCGGTCGCCCGCAAAAAGGCGATGACGCCGAAGGTGAAGGCGGCGCTGGATGCCATATCCAAGGACCTTACGACCGCGCACCTCCAGCAGATGAACAAGCGTGTCAGCGTGGACAAGGTCGACCCGGCGAGGATTGCCCAAAAGTGGGTCAAGGACCATGGCCTAGGCGGGAGTTGAGCCGCCACGTGATCAATCGTGCGGTCGACGGAATTGCCGCGTGCCGCGCCAGCCAAGCTGCACATTTTCACGATTGGGCCGGTGGCTGGTCGCGCGTGGGCCAGCGCGACACCTTGCCGGAATCATCATCCCGCGCCCACCGGCTATTGCAAATCCATTCCATGGTGCGCGAAAATCCCGTCTTCACTGCGAAATGGCGTCACGGTACCTGCATGTCGATGGTTCCAGTCAGTTGCCCGTGTGTTGCCCGTGCGGCCTGGATGGCTGCCGGCATGACATCGCGCGCGCGCCGACCGCACATCGCCATTCGGGCCGGGTAACCGTCGCGCACGCAATCTGTATGCATCGACAAGACCCGGTATCACGCCGGGTTTTTTGTGTCCGTCATTCGCCAAAACAGGGTATCCCATGACAATTCGCCATTTTCTCACCACCCAGGACTATGCGCGCAGCGAGATCGACGCACTGCTTGCCCGGGCCGCCGACTTCAAGCGCTCGCCGCTTGGCGCGCAACTGGCGGGGAAGAGCGTGGCGTTGCTGTTTTTCAACCCCTCCATGCGCACACGTACCAGCTTCGAGTTGGGGACCTTCCAGCTCGGCGGCCATGCGGTGATCCTGGAGCCGGGCAAGGGCGCATGGCCGATCGAGTTCGAGGCCGGTACGGTGATGGATGGCGAGGCGGAAGAACACATCGCCGAAGTGGCCCGCGTACTGAGCCGCTATGCGGACCTGATTGGCGTGCGCGCGTTTCCGAAGTTCCAGGACTGGTCGGTCGACCGCGAAGACGCGCTCATCAAGGCGTTCGCGCAGTACGCGACAGTGCCGGTCATCAACATGGAGACCATCACCCACCCTTGCCAGGAACTGGCCCACGCGCTGACCCTGCGCGAACACCTGGGCGAACTGACCCGCAAGAAGTACGTCTTGACCTGGACTTATCACCCCAAGCCACTCAATACGGCGGTGGCAAATTCATCGTTGCTGATCGCCACCAAGCTGGGAATGGACGTCACGCTCCTGTGCCCGACACCCGAGTTCGTGCTTGACGAGCGTTTCATGCAGGCCGGCTACGCCAACGCCCGCGAGAACGGCGGTTCGCTGCGCGTCAGCCACGACATCGACGAGGCTTATGCCGGCGCCGACGTGGTGTACGCCAAAAGCTGGGGCGCACTCCCGTATTTCGGCCGCTGGGACGAGGAAAAACCCATCCGCGAAGCACATCGCCACTTCACCGTCGATGCAGCGAAAATGGCGCTGACCAACCACGGCATCTTCAGTCACTGCCTGCCCCTGCGGCGCAACGTGCAGGCAACCGACGAGGTCATGGAAGCCCCGTACTGCGTGGCCATCGACGAGGCCGAGAACCGGCTGCATGTGCAGAAGGCGGTGATGGCGTCACTGGCGGAACAAGGTTGAATGCCATGGATCGCGGGCATCATTACCACGTGGACGTAAGCTGGACCGGCAACCGTGGCAGCGGCACGTCCGGTTACCGCGATTACGGCCGCG
>CAYOEF010000024.1:0-19037 GCA_964402805.1 uncultured Rhodanobacteraceae bacterium
AATCCGGCATCGCCAAGGATGGCGCCAAGATGGTCACCGCCGTGGCCTGCTCGCACGTGCCCAAATTCACGGTCATCATCGGTGGCAGCTTTGGCGCCGGCAACTACGCCATGTGCGGCCGTGCCTACGGCGCGCGGTTCCTGTGGATGTGGCCCAACGCGCGCATCAGCGTCATGGGCGGCGAACAGGCGGCCAGCGTGCTGGCGACAGTGAAACGCGACGGCATCGAGAAGCGTGGCGGGACATGGTCGGCCGAAGACGAGGAAGCCTTCAAGCAGCCGTTGCGCGAGCAGTACGAGCACCAGGGGCACCCGTACTATTCCAGCGCACGCCTGTGGGACGACGGCGTGATCGACCCGGCCGACACGCGAAGGGTTCTCGGACTGGCCATTTCGGCGGCACTGAACGCACCGGTCGAACCGGCGCGTTATGGCGTGTTTCGCATGTGATGCTTGCCCTTGGACACGCGGTGTGCGTATCGCACCCATCGCGCTTGCCACAAGAGCCTCGGGCAACTCCTACAGTGGCAAAGCCCACGTCAGACAACCCGCGGCGAGCAGGCACGACCCCGCGACACGATCCACGTGCCAACGCGGTGGCAGTACCTTTTCGGCCAGCACGAACACGGCCAGGATCGCCACCCAGGCGAGATTCATCACCCCGAGCACGAACAGCAGCGCCATCAGCGCCCAGCAGCAGCCCACGCAATAGCTGCCGTGACGAAATCCCAGGGCTACGGAATCCGATGCCGTCCGTCCGAACCCGCCATGACGCTGCAGGAAGGCCAATGGCATCTGGCAGTTGCGCAAGCAGGCGCGCTTCAGCGGCGTCCACTGGTATATTCCGGCAGCGACCAGCAGCAGCCCGCTCAAGGCGGCGCTCGCGCTTGCCATGCCCGGCGTGAGCAGAAGTGTCCGGTGCAGGCTCCACTGGGCGGTCGCGGCGGCCAGCGAGAAGGCCGTCCAGGCAAGCAGGTACCCGGCGGCGAATGAGCCCGTCGACGCCAACGGTGTGTCTTGCGCGCCGGAACGGCGTGCCACGCGCGCGTAGATGAGGATCATGGGCGCGGCGGACGGGACCATCATGCCGACCATCATGATCGACCACATCGCGAACGTGAATACGAACCCGCGCAAGCCCCACGACTGCGGCATGCCGGCGGCCGTATCCATGGGCATGGCCCCGTTGCCGGGCATGGACCCGGACATGCTTCCCGCGGGCATCTGCATGCCGGTCGCGATCCAGGCGAGGTAACTCCACGCCAGGACGACCAGGATGAACAACGCCGCCAGCACGATCGCCCGATCGCGTTGCAGCGCGGCTTCGAGTGTCGTGCCGTTGTTCATGGCCGTCAGGCGTGGTTGGCGACCCCGTGGCCGGTGAGGTGCAGGGACGCGAACTGTCCGTGCGAATCGGCCAGCGACAATGCAACGGGCCCATGCGTTTCGGCAAATCCGCGGCCCACCTCGCAGGTATCGTACTCAAACCCCTGCGGAAGGTTGATCCGCGCCCGGTGCGAACTGCCGGTGACCGGGTTGGCTATGGGTTCCCCGTGCGCTCGCACCCAACCCGGGACACTGACGTTGGCGGTCCGGCCGGCCACATCCACCGTAAAGTCGATGGGGGTGAAGACGGGTTCGTGGACGGTGTCGAACGTCGCGGAAAAGACTTGGAACAGCGTTGCGCCGGGATCCGTGTCTTCCCCCGACATGATGCGCAACAAGGCGCCACGCTGCAGCGCCGAAGCGCGTTCGTCGACCAGCGGCACGGCCTCGCCATGGCCCTCGTGTATGGCGCCGGGCCAGGCGGCGATCAGGCCGAAGGCCAGGCCATCCAGACGGATATCGCCATGGCGGCCCGCGTCGATGGCAAACATGGCCACGGCTGCGCAGTTGCCTTGTGTGGGTCGCGCCATGAACTGGCACGGACAGCCGTAGGCGCAATTGCAGTTGATGAATTCACGCCCCTTGATTTCCCACTCGGTCATGGCGTCACCTCCCAGGGTTGGCGGAGATTCGAGGTTCATGGCGCATATCCCACGTCGTGTCGTGCGTGGCCCCCCTGTTCCCGTGAATTCCCCCTCCGGCGGCTCTCCCCTTCCGGTTCAGTTTGTCGTGCCGGCTACATGGACACAATGACTTATACTCCCGACTGCATGCCCGAAACGCCTGTGAGGGAAGCTGTAGGCATGACCGTTGATCTGCTGTCCGACGTGTTGACCCTGGTGCGCCTGACCGGTGCGATCGTCTTCAAGGTGGACATCACCGGGCCTTGCGGCATCGCCGGCGATCCGCGCCTGGAGAAATTCGCACCCGTGCTGCCACCCGGCACCAGTGAGATCGTCGCGGTCCACGTGGTGCTCGACGGCGGTTGCTGGTTCCGGTCCCCCACGCACGACTGGTTCCACGTGGCGCCGGGCGGCGCGGCGATCTTTCCGCACGGTGGTCCCCACGACATATGCGACCAGCCCGGGCGCAAGACGGCGCCCTTCGCGACCTTGCTGGGTGGTCGCTCGCTGCTGGACCTTCGCCACGTCCGCATCGACACTGGCCCGGGCACGACTGTAAGCCTGCTGAGTGGCTTCCTTGGCTGCGATCAACGCGTATTCGATCCGCTGTGCCAGTCGCTGCCGGATGCGTTCGTGGTGGACCTCGGCACCCGCTGCGATACGCTCGTGCGCTACGCCGTCACCAATGCCCTTGACGACAGCCCCGGTGCGGCGGGCCTGCGCGTATGCCTGGCGGAGCTGTTGTTCCTCAGCGCGGTACGCCTGTACATGCACGAACTGCCCGCCGACGCGACCGGGTGGCTTGCCGGCCTGCGTGATCCGCTGGTCCGGCGCGCCTTGCAGGTCATGCATGCACAACCGGCACGACGCTGGTCGGTGGACGAGCTTGCCGCCGCGGTAGCCAGCTCGCGCTCGGCGCTTGCCATGCGCTTTTGCAACGTCATCGGCGAACCACCCATGCGTTACCTGACGCGATTCCGCATGCAGCTTGCCGCGCGTTACCTGAGCGAGGGCAAGCAAAGCATCACCAGGGTGGCCGATGCCGTGGGCTACCAGTCCAGCGCCGCGTTCCAGCGCGCGTTCAAACGTTGCTGGGGCGATCCGCCCGGTACCTGGCGCCGTGCGCGTGAAGATCCCCTCCCCGGTACGCGGGGCGACGTCACCGGACGCGACTGGCTATCATGACCGCATAACCCGGACCGGACGCACCGACTGGAGGCCCTCGTGTACGAAACACTCATCACCGAACGCCGTGGTGCCCTTGGCGTCGTCACGTTGAACCGGCCCGGGATCCACAATGCGTTCAACGACGTGCTCATCGCGGAACTGAACGCCGTGTTGGATGCCTTGCAGAGCGACGACAGCCTGCATGCCCTGATGATCACGGGCAACGGGCCCAGTTTCTGCGCCGGTGCCGACACCAACTGGATGCGCGGGATGGCCCAGGCCAGCCAGTTGCAGAACCGTGAGGATTCCCTGCAACTGGCGCGCCTGATGCGCCGTCTCAACTACCTGGATTTGCCCACCATTGCGCGCGTCAACGGCTCGGCCTACGGTGGTGGGATCGGGCTGATCGCCTGTTGCGACATTGCCATCGCCAGTGCCGCCTGCAAGTTCGCCTTGTCGGAAGTCAAGCTGGGCCTCGTTCCAGCGGTGATTTCACCCTATGTCGTCGATGCAATCGGTCTGCGCCAGGCACGCCACCTGTTCGTCACGGGCGAGGTGTTCGATGCCGATTACGCCGCGCGTATCGGTCTCGTGCATCGCGTCGTCGCGGCCGACGCACTTGATGCGGCCGTGGCCGATACCGTGCGGCGGCTCGAAAAGACCGGCCCGATGGCACGCCGGGCCGCCAAGCGCCTGGCATTCCGGGTGGCCGGACGCAACGAGCGTGACAGCGCCAGGACGGATGCCGAAAACGCCGAATTGATCGCGCGCCTGCGCGTGTCGGAAGAGGGCCAGGAGGGGCTTGGCGCGTTTCTCGACAAGCGCAAGCCCGACTGGATACCGGAACCGGACCAGGACTGACCGCGCGCACTCTGCCCCATTACCACTGGAAACCACCCCGTGTTCGAACGCGTATTGATTGCCAACCGCGGCGAGATCGCCTGCCGCGTCATCCGCACGTGTCGCCGACTGGGCATACGCACGGTCGCCGTCTATTCGGAAGCCGATCGCACCGCCCAGCACGTACGCCAGGCCGATGAAGCCTGGCCAATCGGGGGACCGGCTCCGGCGGACAGCTATCTGCGCGGCGACACCATCCTCGCGGCGGCAAAAGAAGCCGGTGTCGACGCCATCCACCCGGGCTACGGTTTTCTATCGGAAAACACCGACTTTGCGCGCGCCTGCGCCAACGCCGGAATCGTGTTTATCGGCCCGCGGCCCGAATCGATCGAAGCCATGGGCTCGAAAGCGGCCGCCAAGGCGTTGATGGAAAAGCACGGCGTCCCGCTCGTACCTGGCTACCACGGCGCCAACCAGGATCCCGCATTCCTGGCCGGCGAGGCGCGCAAGACCGGCTTTCCGCTGATGATCAAGGCCGCCTCGGGCGGCGGCGGCAAGGGCATGCGGATCGTGCGCAATGATGGCGACTTTGCCGATGCGCTGGCCGCGGCGCAACGCGAGGCGCAGGGCGCGTTTGGTGATGCGCGGGTGATCCTGGAGCGGTACGTCGAGCATCCGCGCCATATCGAGTTCCAGGTATTCGGCGACCAGCAGGGGCATGTCATCCATCTCAACGAACGTGAATGTTCCTCGCAGCGCCGTTTCCAGAAAGTGCTCGAGGAAACGCCCTCGCCCTTCCTGACGCCGGCTCGACGCGAGGAGATGGGCAAGGCGGCGGTCGCCGCGGCGAAGGCAGTGGACTACGTGGGCGCCGGCACGGTCGAGTTCATCGTCGGCGCGGACGGCGAATTCTTTTTCATGGAAATGAACACGCGGCTGCAGGTTGAACATCCGGTCACGGAGATGGCGCTCGGCCTGGACCTGGTCGAATGGCAGTTGCGCGTGGCCGCCGGCGAGCCACTGCCACTGGCACAGGAGGCGGTCCGCGCGCACGGCCATGCCATCGAAGTGCGCCTGTACGCCGAGGACCCGGAGCAGAATTTCCTGCCTGGTTCCGGACGCTTGCAGGTGTTGCGGCTGCCTGCGTCATCGCCCCACGTACGCATCGACGGGGGCGTCGTCGAGGGCGACACGGTCACGATCTTCTACGATCCGATGATCGCCAAGCTCATCGTTCATGACGTCAACCGGGTCCAGGCGTTGCAGCGCATGCGCGAGTCGCTCGCGGCATGCGAGATCATCGGCCCCAAGTCCAACGTGGCGTTCCTTGAACGGCTGGTTTCACATCCGGTGGTGGTGGGCGCGGACATCGACTCGGGCTATCTCGATCGCCACCTCGACGAATTCCTCGATACCGATCCCGAACCCCCGGCCGCCGTGCTGGCGGCGGCCGCGTGCGGGATGCTGCTTGCCGCCGAACACGAGGCCTTGGGCAGCGCACCGCGCGGTGATCCGTATTCACCATGGGCTGCTGCGGACGCATGGCGTGTCGGGCATGACGGCACCCGCGCGTTGACCCTCGCCATCGGCCAGGCGCGGCTGGAAGTGGAAGCCCATGGCGGCGGCGGCGACTACACGCTGCGGCATGCCGGGCGCGAAATTGCCATCACGGATGCCTGCCTGATGGAAGATACCCTGCACGCGCGCATCGATGGCATATCCATGCGTCTGGGCGTACGCGTCATCGGCAATCTGGTTACCGTGCACGACCGGCGCGGCTGGCGCCACCGCTTCGAGCGCGTGCCCACGCACGTCTGGGACCATGAGGACGCCGGCGGCGGCGACCAGGTCATTGCCCCCATGCCGGGCCATATCGTCCTGGTGAAGCACCAGGCCGGCGATACCGTGGAGGCGGATGCCGACCTGGTGATCATGGAAGCCATGAAGATGGAGCTGGCCTTGAAAGCGCCACGCGCCGGCACAATCGAGGAAGTAACGGTCAGTGCGGGCGACTTCGTGGACGCGGACACCATGCTGGTGCGCTTTTCCACCGAGTGACCGCACCCGCAGGTACAACAGGCATGAACACTTCACAAGCGGGCGACAACCGCATCCACGTCGTCGAAGTCGGACCACGCGACGGCTTGCAGAACGAACGCGCGATCGTCCCGGTCGCCACCAAGATCGCACTGATCAACCGGCTCAGCCAGACCGGCCTGAAAACCATCGAAGCCACCAGCTTCGTCAATCCGGAATGGGTGCCGCAGATGGCCGATGCCGCCGGGGTATACCGCGGCATCGACAAGAAGCCGGGGATCGAATACCCCGTACTGGTGCCCAACCTCAAGGGCTACGAACGGGCGCACGAAGTCGGCGTCACGCATATCGCGGTGTTCACGGCGGCCAGCGAGGCCTTCAACCGCAAGAACATCAACGCCTCCATCGACGAATCGATCGAGCGCTTCGAACCGGTGATGGCACGCGCACGGATCGATGGCGTGCGGGTACGCGGTTACATATCCACCGTGCTCGGCTGTCCCTACCAGGGCGAAGTCCCGGTGAGCGACGTCGTACACGTGGCGCGTCGCCTGCACGAACTTGGCTGCGTCGAGATTTCGCTCGGCGACACCATTGGCGTGGGAACACCGCGCAAGGCGCGCGCCATGCTCGAAGCCGTGGCCCAGGAAGTCCCCATGCATGCGCTGGCCGTGCACTTCCACAATACCTACGGCCAGGCCCTGGCCAACATACTGGCCTGCATCGAGGCAGGCGTGCGCACGGTCGACAGTTCGGTCTCCGGCGCCGGCGGCTGCCCCTATGCACGCGGTGCGACCGGCAACGTCGCGACGGAAGACGTGGTGTACATGCTGCATGGCATGGGCATGGAAACCGGTATTGACCTGGACCGCCTGGTGGACGTCGGGATCTGGCTGACCGGCGTGTTGAGCCATGCCACCTCGAGTTTCGTGGCGCGTGCGACGGTCGCCGGTTGAGAGCGCCGCGGCGCGATTCTCACCCCCGAAACCGGCCCCGCAAGGCCGTAGTCCGGCACGCCGCACGGCCCGCACGCGGAGGCGCCAGCAACACCCTGGAAAGCGACGCTGACCTCGGTGCCATGACCTCCCCTGCCGAAGCGCAGCAGCACGCCGCCGGTCGGCGTTGCGCTTGACTGCCCCGACCTGTCCGGTGTACACCCTAAACGCAAGGTCCGGCGTATTTCGCGTCCGTGCCTTTGGCTGCGCAAGCGCTCGGGGGAGCTTCGTGCACATTCGCAATGTTCAACGCGACAGCGGGTTGCCTGCAACCCGCCCATACCGGGGCTACCGCCGAGGAGAACAGAGAATGAAAGCATTTGGTACGACACTCGCCGCCACCAGCCTGACCGTGGCACTGGCCTTTGCGGCAAGTACGCCAGCCGTGGCCGCAGACAGCGTCAATGTCGGCCTGTCGACCGCCTTGAGCGGATCCATTGCAGTGCTCGGCGAAACGACCGAGCATGGCATCCAGTTGGCCATCGACAATATCAACGCCCATGGCGGACTGCTCGGCAAGCAGGTCAAGCTTCTCACGGCCGACGGCGAAGCCAAGCCGTCCACCGGTGTCACCAACGTACGGAACTTCATTCTCAAGGACGGCGCCAAGGCGATTTTCGGGCCGGTGAGCAGTGCCGTCGGGTCGGCCGAAGCCACGGTCGCAAGCCAATATCACGTGCCGATATTCTTCAATACGTCGAACGTGGTCGACCAAACCGGCAAATACTTCTCCAAGTATGTATTCCAGGTGGTGCCGAGCACGTACATGGAACCCCATGCGATCGCCGCGTACGTCGCCAAACAGGCGAAGACGAAGCACTGGAAGACCTATTACACGATCAGCCCGAACTACAGCTTCGGGCACAGCACCGTCAACGAGTTCCTGGCCGGCATGCACGAGTACGGCGCGGATATCAAGGTCGTCGGCAAGCAATGGCCGGCACTCGGGGCCAGTGATTTTACGCAGTACATCTCCGCGATCCAGTCCAAGAATCCGGATTTCGTGTTCGTCGGCCAATATGGCGGCGACCTGGTGACTTTCACCAAGCAGGCGGCGGGATTCGACCTGTTCAAGAAAACGCAGGTTTACGCCGCCTACTGGCTGGGCACCCTGGAGGCATTGGGTGACAAGGCGCCTGCGGGCGTGATTACCGTTTCGCGTTCGGCCCCGTTTTACCTGAATCCGACCGACGGCATGAAGGCGTTCACCAAGGCCTACCACGCCAAGTTCGGCGGCTGGCCGACAACCTGGTCGATCCTGGGTTACTCCGCGGTCGAAACCTGGGCACAGGGCGTCAAGAAGGCCGGTTCCTTCGATGCGGACAAGGTTTCCGCGGCGCTGTCCGGTGCCACCATCGACAGCGTCCTGCGCGGCAAGTACAAAATCCGCGAATGCGACCACCTGGCAGAGGCCCCGGAGTATGTTGGCGTGCTTTCCAAGACGGTGAACAAGACCTACGGCATTCGTACCATGGTCGACGTCTATGAGGCCCCGGCCGACAAGATCATGATGAGTTGCGAGAAGAAACAGGCCATGCAAAAGTCGTAGGGCGTGGTGCCTGATACGTCAACGCAGCGGACGGCGGCAGAACTTCCCTGCCGCCGTCCTTCGTTCCCACGCCACGCGCGGAACGGATCGTGAATCTCGGTGATCTGAGCACGCTTTTCTTCAGTGGACTGACCAGCGCCGCCCTGCTGTTCCTGGTGGCCGCGGGACTGACATTGATTTTCGGGGCGATGCAGGTCATCAACATCGCGCACGGCAGCTTCTACATGTTCGGCGCCTTTCTCGTGGCGTCACTGGTGGGATACGGCCACGCACACGCAACCGCCTGGTTCTGGATTGCCCTGGTCGGCTCGCCCATCCTCGTCGCGATACTCGGCGCCATCACGGAAATCGTCGTGTTGCGACCGCTCTATGGCCGCGAACACCTGCTGCAGCTGCTGGCTACGTTCGGCCTCCTTTATCTCTTCCAGGGAGTGGCCCTGAACGTCTGGGGCGGCAGCTATCGTTCCGTCGACATTCCGGCTGGCCTGCGCGGCCAGATCAGCGGTCTCGGCGGGTCCGTTCCCGCCTACAACATGTTCATCGTCGGCGTGGCGGTGGTGGTCGGCCTGTTCCTGTGGTGGTTGCTGCAGCGCACGCAACTCGGTTGGCGCATACGCGCCGCCGTGGAGGATCCGGAGATGCTTTCCGCATCCGGCACCAATGTCCGGTTGCTGTTCACGGGCATTTTCGCACTGGGTGCGCTGCTGGCGGCCATTGCCGGTGTCGTCGTTGGCCCCATACAGTCCATTACCACCGGCCTGGATACGCAAATCCTGGTGGAGGCCTTCATCGTGGTCGTCATTGGCGGGCTCGGTTCCATTCCCGGAGCCGCCATTGGCGCCATCATCATCGGCATGTTCCAGACCATCGGCGTGTTGTGGGTGCCAAGCTTCGCCTCGGCCTTCATTTACCTTGCCATGATTCTGGTCCTGGTGATTCGCCCATCGGGATTGATGGGAGTCGCTGAACGATGACTTCCCGATCGCGACGTACACGAAAGTGGGGCGTTCCGGCCATTGTGGCCGGTGCCGGCGTGTTGGTTTTCGTGGCGTCTTTCGGTCTTTCACCCACCTGGCTGCTGTTATTGCAGAACATCCTCGTACTGGGCCTGTTCGCGGTGGCCACGAATCTCCTGGTCGGGTACGGCGGCCTCATCTCCTTCGGGCAGGCGACGTTCTACGGCCTTGGCGCGTATGTGCTCGCGCTTGGCTGGCTGCACTACCGGATTCCCTTCTGGCTTCTGTTCATCGCCGCGCCGATCATCGGTGCCGTCGCGGCACTGGCCATCGGGGCGCTGGCCCTGCGTACGCGACGGTTCTATTTCGCCCTCCTGACACTGGCCTTCTCGCAGCTTTTCGTCACCATCGCCAACAAGTGGTACGACTTCACACGCGGCGCGAATGGCGTATTCGGCGCCATGGTGCCGGCGGCACTCATGCAGCCCAGGCTCGGGCTATGGTTCATTCTTGGCGTGAGCGTGGTGGCGCTGCTGCTGCTGTGGATCGTCACCGTGTCGCCCTTCGGGCTGACCCTCAGGGCGATCAGGGAAAACCCGCAGCGCGTGGAGGCGATTGGCGTCAATCTCTATCGACATCAACTGTATGCGTTCACCATTTCAGGTGCTTTCTGCGCTTTGGCGGGTGCACTTTTCGTGGTCCACAACCAGTCCGCCTACCCCGGTCTGCTGGCCTGGACGCAATCGGGCGAGCCGATCCTCATGGCGCTGATCGGCGGCATCAATTATTTCCTTGGCCCCATCGTTGGCGCAGCCATCTTCATCTTTGCGCACAATTACCTGATCGCCCATACCAGTGTATGGAAACTGATCATGGGCTTGACGCTGATCGTGATCGTGATTTTCGCCCCCGACGGGCTGTTGGGAATAAGGCAACGCCGCAGCGGAACGTCGAACGGTCGACTGCTGCCTGGTCTCCTGGGCATCCACAGGATTTTTCGGAGCAAGTCGGATGAGTCTTCTGGAAATCCGTAACCTTTCCAAGGCGTTTGGCGGTTTCCACGCCGTGGACGACGTGACGTTCGCCGTCGACGAAGGCACGATCCACGCCGTCATCGGCCCGAATGGCGCCGGCAAGACGACGGTGTTCAACCTGATCACGGGCTACCTGCGTCCGACAGCCGGAACCGTCAGGCTGGCCGACGCGTCCATCTCGGGCAAGACTCCGGACTTCATTGCCCGGTGCGGCCTTGCGCGCGCCTTCCAGGTGACCAACATCTTTCCGCGCCTGAGCGTGCTGGAATCGGTCGAATGCGCGGTCAACGCACAACGCCGGCGCAGCGCCAGCCTGATTACCCGCAACCGGCGCAAGGCGCGCCATGTCGCGCGGGAGTTGATCGAAACCGTGGGCCTGGCCGAGCAGTGCGACGCCATTGCTGCCACCCTTTCCCACGGCGACCAGCGCACCCTGGAGGTAACCCTGGCGCTGGCGACCCGGCCACGGCTTCTGTTGCTGGACGAACCGACCGCCGGCATGTCGCCATGGGAAACCGAGCGCATGGTCGGATTGGTGCAGGATCTGGCCCGCTCACGTGGCCTGACGGTACTGTTTTGCGAGCACGACATGCGTACCGTCTTTTCGATTTCCGACCGCGTCACCGTGTTGCATCGCGGGCAGATCATTGCCGACGGCACGCCGGACGTCGTGCGTCAGGACGAGCAGGTCACGGACGTCTATCTCGGCAGGCGCAGCCACTGATGCTCAAGGTCGATGCCATCCACAGCTACTACGGACGCAGCCACATCCTGCAGGGCGTAAGCCTTGAGGTGGCGCAAGGCGAGACGGTCACCCTTCTGGGCCGCAACGGCGCCGGCAAGACGACCACCCTGCGCAGCATCATGGGCCTGACCCCGGCCCGCAGCGGCCACATTACGCTTGAAGGAACCGACATCACGCGCGCACAGACGCACCGCATCGCGCGCCTCGGACTGTTGTTCGTACCCAGCGGGCGGCGCATCTTCAGCGAATTGACGGTGCGTCAGAATCTGCAGCTCTACCTGCGCGGGGGCGAAGGATCGGCGACCAAGGGGCAATGGGGTATCGACAGGGTCTACACGACCTTTCCCAAGCTGGCCGAACTCGACTCGCGCAAGGCCGGACGCCTCAGCGGCGGCGAGCAGCAGATGCTGAAGCTCGGGCGCGCCCTGGTGGCGAACCCCAGGCTGCTCTTGCTGGACGAACTGACGGAGGGACTCGCGCCGGCGATCGTGGACGACCTTGCCGACTGGCTGCAACTGCTCAAGAGCGAAGGCTTCAGCATGCTCGTGTGCGAGCAAAATGCCCGCTTCGCACTGGAACTCGCCGACCGCGGCTACATCATCGAGAAGGGACGCATCCGCCAGTCCGGCACGGCCGAGGAATTGAGCAGCAACCCGGAAGCGATGCAATACCTCGGCGTATAGGCCTGGACGCACGCCAGAACCGGTGCATCCCGCCACCGGCCGCCAATTTCATGCACCGCCGCGCAATTGGCGCAGGACGGCATGGGCACGGTCGGTGCGTACGTCGTGTTCGGCGACGAGCTTTTCCGCCACCGCGTCGATTTCGCTTCCCCGCGCGCCGGCGGTCAGGGCGATGTTGCGCGCATGCAGGGCCATGTGGCCACGCTGGATGCCTTCGGTGGCCAGCGCCCGCAATGCCCCGAGGTTCTGGGCCAGCCCGACCGCGGCAACCACGTCGCCAAGGTCGCGCGCGTTGGCAACGTTCATGATCTTCAGCGAAAGTTGCGCCAGCGGGTGGGTTCGGGTGGCTCCCCCCACCAGGCCGACCGGCATCGGCAGTTCAATGGTTCCAACCAGGGCACCGGAGGCATCCTTTTCCCATGTCGTCAACGAGGTGTAGCGTCCGCCGCGGCAGGCAAAGGCGTGTGCGCCGGCTTCAACCGCACGCCAGTCGTTGCCGGTTGCGACCACCACCGGATCGATCCCGTTCATGATGCCCTTGTTGTGCGTGGCGGCGCGATACGGGTCGATGGCTGCCAGCGTGTACGCGTCCAGGATGCCCTCGATGACCTGCTCGCCGGCGTAGGTCTCCGTCGTGAGCGCATCGGGCGTCAGCCGGACGCGGGCCCGGGCCAGACGGTGGTCCGCCAGATTGGACAGGATGCGCAGGCATACGGAGCCGCCCGTGAGCGTTTCGACCAGCCCGGATACTGCCTCGGCCATCGTATTGACCGTATTGGCGCCCATGGCATCACGCACATCGACGAGCAGATGCATGACCACCATCGGCCCGCGCGGGGTATCGGGGAAAACGTGTACCTCGATGTCCCGGCATCCGCCACCCAGCCGGCACAGGACTTCGTCGCGCGTGTTGGCCATCGAAATGATCTCGTCGCGATGCGCGAGCAGGGCCTGGCGCGCCCCAAACGGATCCGTGACTCCCAAAACCTGGACTTGCGCACGCATCAGGGGCTCGGTACTGGAGGTCTCGAACCCGCCACACGCGCGCGCCAGCTTGGCCATGAACGACGCGGCGGCGACGACGGAAGGCTCTTCCACCACCATTGGCACCAGTACGTCCTTGCCGTTGATCTGGAAGTACCGGGCCACGGCGAACGGGAGCTCGAAGGTTCCGATCACGTTCTCGATCATGGCGTTGGCCGTGGACAGCGGCAGCGCGCCGGGTTGCGTGAGCAGGGCCGTTTCGTCGCCATCGAGGCCAAGCATCGCGGCAATCCGCTCCACGCGCTGGGCCGGGGTCAGGGTACGAAAATCAGGCAGGCGGGAGTCAATCATGTCGACGTGGTCCATCAGTTGAAATGAACAGGATGCCAGGCCACCGGACGGAGCCGGACCCGATCGGCCGGCTCCCACCGTCGCTATCGGCCGTGGCCCGTTTCAGGTCTTGCGCGCGGTATCGCGCCGGCGCAGTTCACGGCGTATCACCTTGCCGGTGGTCGTCATGGGCAGTTCCTGCAGAAATTCGACCTGGCGCGGATACTCATGTGCGGCCAGGCGCTCCTTGACGAAGGACTGGATTGCCCTGGCGAGGTCCGCGTCGGCGACAACGCCCTGCCGCGGCACGATGAACGCCTTCACTACTTCGGTACGTATGGGATCGGGACTGCCGATGACCGCCGCCATGGCGACGGCCGGATGCTTGAGCAGGCAATCTTCTATCTCGGCCGGGCCGATACGATAACCCGCACTGGTGATGACGTCATCGGCACGCCCCTGGAACCAGAAATAGCCATCCGCATCCAGGCGTCCCACGTCGCCGGTGACCATCCAGTCGCCGACGAACTTGTCGGCGGTCGCCTCCGGGCGGTTCCAGTAGCGCAGAAACATCACCGGATCGGGACGATGCACCGCGATGTTTCCGATCTCGCCGACGGCGACGGGATTTCCTTCGTCATCCACGACGGCCAGGTCATGGCCGGGAACGGCGCGGCCCATGGATCCCGGGCGCGTTTCCATCACCTCCGCACAATTGGAAACGATGAGATTGCATTCCGTTTGTCCATAAAATTCGTTGATCGTCAGGTCGAGTGTCTCCCGCCCCCATTCGAGCAATTCCTGGCCCAGTGTTTCGCCGCCACTGCCGACGCTGCGCAATTTATAGTCGTAGCGCTGTTTCGGATTGCTTACCTGGCGCATCATCTTGAGTGCCGTCGGCGGCAGAAACGTGTTGCGCACATGGTGCCTTGCCATCAAATCAAATGCGCGCTCCGGGTCGAACTTGCGCATGCGCTGCGCGAGCACAGGCACCCCGTGGTGCCATGCGGGCAGCAGTACATCCAGCAGGCCGCCAATCCAGGCCCAATCGGCCGGGGTCCAGAACAGGTCGCCCTCGCGTGGAAACAGGTTGTGCGGCATTTCCACGCCGGGCAGATGACCGAGCAATACCCGTTGCGCATGCAGTGCACCCTTGGGGTTGCCGCTGGTTCCGGAGGTGTAAATGATCAATGCCGGATCGTCGGGGTGTGTTTCCACGGGGACGAACCGGTCACTCGCGGCATGCAGAAGGTCGTCGAATGCGCGCACGCCATTTGCCGCGCGTGAGCCCGCCACGATTACTTCCTCCAGGTCCGGCAACTCACCGCGCAGCGACTGCACCTTGTCGAGGTTGTCGCTGTCGGTGATCACCACGCGCGCACCGCTGTCTTCAAGCCGATAACGCAATGCGTCCGGCCCAAACAGGGTGAACAGCGGCAGTGCAATGGCCCCCATTTTGTAACTGGCGATATGCGCAATGGCGGTTTCCGGCGACTGCGGCAAAAGGATACCGACGCGGTCGCCGGCATTCACGCCAAGGCCACGCAACGCATTGGCAAAACGATTGCTGAGGCGCTTGACGTCACCGAACGTATAGCGGTGCACCGCGCCGTCACCGGACTCGTAAACAAGCGCCGGGTTTCCATCCGGCTGCCTGTCCACGGCGTCGACGCCAATGTTGTATCGACCCGGTATCTTCCAGCGGAAGCGGTCACGAAGATCAGCGTAATTGCCTGCATTTTCCAGCATGTAATCCTCTGCATTCATGAGCGCGGCAACTCCCATGTTAACCCGACGACAGGTGGCAGCAACACGTGCGCCGGGAAAAGCCCGCTGCGCGACATCACCGGTTGCGTGGCGTCACCGGGATGGCGAATGCCCAAACATGGACACGCGCCGCCCTGCGGGCGAAAATGCGCGGTTCATGAACGCGCTTCCTGCCTGTCACGATGTCGATGCCGATTCGCACCCGCTGCTTGAGGCGCGTGGCGTGAGTTACCGGCGCCACGACGAACCGGTATTCGGGCCGCTCGATTTCGCCGTCGACAAAGGCGAGATCGTGCTGGTGGAAGGCGACAACGGCAGCGGCAAGACCACGCTCCTGCGCGTGCTCGCCGGCATGCTCACGCTGCGCGAAGGCATGGTCCTGTTGCATGGCGAACCGCTCACGCGCCACCGGCTGGCTGGGGAAATCGTATTCCTGGGCCATCAGCCAGGCCTCAAGTTCGACCTCTCGCCGCTGGAGAACCTGCGTGTCGCCGAGGGCATGTACGGACGCCGGCAAGGCATGCGCGCGCCGATGGTGCTTTCGGCCGTGGGTCTGGCGGGCTACGAGGACGAACCGGTGCGGCGGCTCTCGGCAGGCCAGAAGAAGCGCGCGGCGCTGGCACGCCTGCTGTTGCTGCCGGCTGCGCTGTGGCTGCTCGACGAACCCTATGCCAACCTGGATCGCGAGGGCATCACCCTGGTCAACCACGTCCTCGAGCATCACGTCCACCAGGGTGGCGCGGCCCTGGTGACCACGCACGGCGCGGTGTCGTATCTCAAGGGTTCGCCGCGGCGCATCCGGCTTGCGCCATGAGCGTGAAACCGGGCAGCGCCACGGCTGCGTGCATTGCCGTCTTGCGCCGCGACCTGACCCTGGCCTGGCGGCGGCGCGGCGAAATGGCCCTGCCCGTCCTGTATGCGCTGATCGTGGCGGTGCTGTTTCCTTTCGCACTGGGCCCGGACGACGCGCTGCTGGCGCGCATTGCCGGCGGCGTGGTACTGGTCATCGTGCTCCTGGCCATGCTGCTGGCTTTTGATGCCCTGTTCCGTCCCGATCTGGAGGATGGCACCCTGGAGCAGATGCTGCTGGCGCCACAGCCGCTGCCGCTCCTGGTCGGGATGAAGATGCTGGCACACTGGTTGACGACGGCGTTGCCGTTGATCATCATCGGGCCGATCATCGCCAGCATGCTGCATCTGCCATCCCATCCGCTGCATGTGCTGGAACTGGCCTTGCTGCTGGCGACCCCGCTGCTCAGCATGCTGGGCGCCATCCTGGTCGCCCTCACGGCCGGCACGCGGCGCTCTGGTATGCTCTTGGCGCTCATGCTGTTGCCGCTGTGCGTCCCGGTGGTGATCTTTGCCGCCGGCGCCGTGCTCGCCGCGCAACAGGGTCTGCCCTGGATCGCGCCCCTGGCATGGCTTGCCGCCGGGGTGGTGCTGGGCATCGTGCTGGCGCCTCTGGCCTGTGCAACGGCGCTGCGAATTACGCTGGACTCATGAACACGCATCTTCCCCATGACGGACTCGCGGCGGGAACGCCCGGGTGGCAGGACCGCAGGCATGGCTGACTGGATTCCGCACTGGCTGCAACGCCTCAGCTCGCCACCGGTCTTTTACCGCTTTGCCGGCACCTTGCGCCCCTGGCTGCTGTGGCTGGCCGTGGCCGCCACGATCATCGGGCTGTATGGCGGCCTGGTGATGGCCCCGCCCGATTACCAGCAAGGCGATGCCTTCCGCATCATCTACATCCACGTGCCAAGCGCATGGATGGGCCTGTTCATCTACGCCACGATGGCCGTGGCCGCGTTTGTCGCGCTGGTATGGCGCATCAAGCTGGCCGAATCGGTGGCGATGCAGTCGGCGCCCATCGGCGCGGCATTCACGTTCATCACCCTGGTCACCGGCTCCCTCTGGGGCGAGCCGACGTGGGGCACGTGGTGGACGTGGGGCGCGCGGCTCACCTCGGAGCTGGTGCTGCTGTTCCTCTATCTTGGCGTGCTCGGCCTCTACCATGCGTTCGAGGATCGCCGCCAGGGCGCGCGCGCGGCCGGTTTCCTGGCCATCATCGGGCTGGTGAACCTGCCGATCGTGCATTATTCGGTACAATGGTGGAACACGTTGCACCAGGGAACGACGATACGCCTGCTCGGTCCATCGACGATCGATCCGAGCATGTTGTGGCCGCTACTGGTGATGGCGCTGGCCACGCACCTTTACTGGGCAGCGAGTTTGCTGGGTCGCGTTCGCACGGACCTGCTGGACATGGAAAGCGGCAAGCACTGGGTGCGCGAATTGTCACAGGTCACCGATCGGGGGCAGGCATGAGTTTACAGTCCTTCTTCGCGATGGGTGGCTACGCTGCCTATGTGTGGCCGGCCTACGCGGTATTCTTTGCGGTATTGGCCGTGGACTGGCTGGCTCCGGCGTTGCGCCGGCGTCGGGTGCTGCGCGAGTTGCGCGCGCGCATGGCGCGACAGGCCGCGCGGAAGGCCGGAGGCCACGGCATGGGAACGCCGCTGGCGCGGCGCTGAGAGGTTGACGCCCACGAGGGCACCGGGCCGCCAACGGCCAGGATCGAAACAATGCCATGAATGTGGTTCGCAAACGACGCATCATCGTCATCTGTCTCGTGCTGGCGGCAACGCTCGTCGCCGTGGGCCTGGCCGTCTTCGCGCTGCAGCGCAACATGACCTACCTGTTCTCGCCCACCGAGGTGGATGCCGGGAAATCACCGCACGATTCGACCTTCCGCCTGGGTGGCATCGTCAAGGAAGGGAGCGTCAAACGCTCGGATGACTCGTTGCAGGTCGACTTTGCCGTCACCGACAGGTTCCACACCATGCCCGTGGTTTACGATGGCATCCTGCCCGATCTGTTCCGGCAGGGACAAAGCGTGATCGTCACCGGCCACATGCACGACGGCACCTTCGTCGCCAGCAAGGTGCTCGCCAAGCATGACGAGACCTACATGCCACCCTCGGTCGCCGACGCCATCAAGAAAGCCGAACAGGCCAAGAAGGCCCAACAGGCACGCGATGCGACGGCCGCAGTAACCGCGGTCAGCCCGAGTTAGGCCGGCACCGGTTGCCGTCACCGCCGTGTTCTCCCATCATGTCCATGCGATGCCCCGGCCGCCGCAACCCCCCGTGGGCGCAGGCTTCGCATCGCCCCTTCGGAGTGATCGCCCATGATCCCGGAACTTGGACAACTAGCGCTGATACTGGCCCTGTTGCTGGCCCTGGCCCAGGGCGTGCTGCCGATGGTTGGCGCTTGGATCGGCAGCAAGCCGCTGATGGCGGTGGCGCGACCAGCGGCCGCCGGGCAATTCGTGTTCGTGGCGCTGGCATTCGGTGCGCTGACGTACGCGTTCATCACCTACGACTTCTCCGTGGCCTACGTGGCCCAGAATTCGAACCTGACCTTGCCGCTCTACTACCGGATCGCCGCGGTGTGGGGCGCGCACGAGGGCTCGATGCTGCTGTGGATCCTGATCCTGAACGTGTGGTCAGTCGCCATGGCGCTGTTCGGTGCACGCCTGCCCGATCGTTTTGGCGCACGTACCGTGGCGGTGCTGGGGCTGGTGTCGGCCGGCTTCCTGCTGTTCCTGCTGTTCACGTCTGATCCGTTCACACGCCTGATTCCGACGCCCGCCAACGGCGTGGACCTCAACCCCCTGCTGCAGGCGCCTGGCATGACGGTCCACCCGCCGGTCCTGTACATGGGCTATGTCGGCTTCGCCGTTGCGTTCGCGTTTGCCATCGCCGGCCTGCTCGGCGGCGAGCTGAAGCAGGAGTGGGTGCGCTGGGCCCGCCCGTGGACCAACGCTGCCTGGGGTTTCCTCACGCTTGGCATCGTGGCCGGCAGCCTGTGGTCCTACAACGTGCTCGGCTGGGGCGGCTGGTGGTTCTGGGATCCGGTCGAGAATGCCTCGTTCATGCC
>CAYOEF010000025.1:0-2963 GCA_964402805.1 uncultured Rhodanobacteraceae bacterium
GCAGCCCGTGGCCGACGATCTGTGCCAGGCAGGCGTACCCGCCGCGCGCACGCACGTGGACGCCGGCGACCGCCTTGAATACGTCGTCCGGACCAAGGTTCATGTGGCCCTGAATCTGCAGTTCGTGGGCCAGCACGTTGAGCAGCACTTCCGAATCGGAGTCGGTGTTGATGTGCCGGCGATCATCGGCGAACAACTCCCGACGCAACGACTCGGTGTTGACCAGGTTGCCGTTGTGCGCGAAGGCGATGCCAAAGGGCGAGTTGACGTAGAACGGCTGCGCCTCTCCGGCCTCCTCGTCGCCGCCGGCGGTGGGATAACGGCAGTGGCCGATACCGACGTGGCCGTTGAGCTTTTCCATCGACTGCTGCGTGAACACGTCGCGCACGAGGCCCTTGTCGCGATGCAGGTGCAGGCGCTGGCCTTCCACGGTGGCGATACCGGCTGCATCCTGGCCACGGTGCTGCAGCACGGTCAGGCCATCGTAAAGGGCCGTCGCCACATTCCGCTTACCGACTATTCCAATGATTCCGCACATCGCACAAGAACCTGCTCGGTAGGGTTTTCCGGAAACACCCGCAGCGCCATGGCATCCATGGACCAGGGCACGTGTCCGGCGGGCACCCTCCAGGGTTTCCTGCCGCCGCCATCAGGCATGCGGATCACCCGGTTGGAAGCCAAACCGGCGTACACGCGTGCAATCATGAAGCCATCGACACATGCAAAATGATCTGGAAACGCCAATTATCGCGCGAATACGCGCGTGTTGCGACCGGCATCGCATCTCCCGCATTCCGCGATTGATCGCGAAGCCACCGCGGCCCGGCCAGCATCTTGCTAATCCTTCGTTGTTTGCATGCCCAGCCAGAAATAATCGCGATTCCCCGGCCTCATTCCACCTTGACGATTACTCGGGTTCGTGATACGAACGCAAGTGTGGTACACGAAGTCGGAGGGCGTATGACCCTGCAAGACGTCGTTTGGACCATCTGGCTGGTCGGTGCAGCACTGATCGCAGCGGGGTTCATTTTCGTTATTGTCCAGGCGGGCAAGCCCGCCGATGATGCCGCCGCGCGCGATATCACCCACCGCGCCCACGTGCTGCAGGGAACCCTGTTCGGGATACTGTTCGGTGGTTTCGCGCTCGGCAGTTGGGCCACGTTGATCCAGTTCCCGATTCCTCCGCAACACGGCAAGCTCGATGCGCAACAGGTCGTCGATGTCTTCGGGCGACAGTGGTCATGGCAACTGACGCCGGGTACCGTGAAGGCTGGCAGCGTCGTGGAGTTTCGCGTCACCAGCGCCGACGTCAACCACGATTTTGCGCTCTACGCGCCCGACGGTCGCATCGTGGCCCAGGTCCAGGCGATGCCGGGCTACACCAACAAACTGCTGCATACGTTCGCCCAGCCCGGCACGTACACGGTGCAATGCCTGGAGTATTGCGGTCTCGCCCATGCGTCCATGCGCACGACGCTCAAGGTCGTGGGGGTCAATGCCGTGGCCGCAACGGCTGCGAGTGAAACACCTGCGCCGACCGTCACCCCCACGCAGACCGCGGCCGCAACCGCCCCGGCCGTACCGGACGGCGAACAGCTGTTCCGGGACAACTGCGCGGCCTGCCACCAGGCGAACGGTCAGGGCATAGCCGGGGTGTTCCCGTCGCTGCATGGCAATACCGTGGTGAACGATGCCGACCCCACCAAGCACATCCACGTCGTGCTCTACGGGCTGCACGGCGAGTTGGTTGATGGCAAGAAGTACTCGGGCGTGATGACGCCGTTCAAAGACATACTCAGCGACGACGAGATTGCCGCGGTGATCAACCATGAGCGCAGTTCATGGGGCAACCACGGTACGCCGATTACGGCCGACCAGGTTGCTGCCCTGCGCAAGGCCGGAAAGTGACCGGGGGCAGCATGCATCCGCTCATGGCCGCCGGGTGCGGAACGGGCACGCTGCGGAGTCGCGCCCGCGGTGCATGCGGGCCGGCGCCCGGATTTGTTGCCATCGGGTTGGCCACAGCAATGGGAGACTGACCATGGCCTCACTCGCAATGTATCCGGACAACGAACAGCTCACCGGCAGGGAGCGGTTCGCGTTCAACCTGTACATCATCTCGGCAGTGGTGCTGTTTGTGCTACTGATGCTGATCGGCCTGTCCATGCGCTCGGCGCAGGCACACTGGCTCGGCATGCCACCGGCCCTGTTCTACAAGTTTCTGTCCATGCACGGCGCCGGCATGGTCGGCACCATGGTCATGGCCACGACGGCGGTGATGTGGTTCTTCCTGCGCAAGTACGTGCGTTTGCATCTATGGGCGTTCCTGACCAATTACGCCCTGTTCCTGCTGGGCGCGCTATGCATCATCGCGTCGATCTTCCTCGGCGGCTACGCGGCGCTGTGGACCTTCCTGTACCCGCTGCCGACTCATGGCATGGGTTTGTGGAGTCCGGGTGCGTCGGCCCTGTTCATGATCGGTTATCTGCTGATCGGGGTCGGCGAACTGATCTTCTACCTCGACGCCGCCGCCGGGATCATCAAGGTGCACGGCAATCTCGGGCGTGCCCTGGGTCTGCAGTGGCTGTTCCGCGGCACCGTCAATCCGGACCATCCCAAGGTCGTGGTGGCAAGCGCCAGCATGATCATCGCCAACTCGCTGGGCATCCTCGCGGGGGCGGTGGTGCTGGTGATGTGCCTGGTCAACATTTTCAATCCGCAAGTTGTCCTCGATGCACTGTTCGTCAAGACCCTGATCTACTGGTTCGGCCACATGTACATCAATGCGGCGATCTACATGGGCGTGATCGCAATCTATGAACTGCTGCCACGCTATACGGGCAAACCGTATCCGCTTTCGCGCGTGTTCATATGGGGTTGGGCGGCAACCACGCTGTTCGTGATCGTGGTGTTCCCGCACCATCTGCTCATGGATTACGCCGAGCCCCACTGGTTCCTGGTTA
>CAYOEF010000025.1:2973-18981 GCA_964402805.1 uncultured Rhodanobacteraceae bacterium
CCCGGTCGTGGTGGTGACCGCGTGGGGCGTGTTCGTCAACCTCTACCGCGCGAACATTCGCTGGACGATGCCGTCACGACTGATGCTGCTGTCGATGTTTGGGTGGGTTGCGGGCGGTTTCGCCGCGATCCTCGACGGCACGATCCGGATCAACCTGGTGATGCACAATACGCAGTGGGTGCCGGGGCACTTCCATTTCTACCTGCTGCTTGGCGTGTTGGCGATGGTGCTGGCACTGATGTATCACGTGATCGGCGCGCGTGCGCACGCACCACCTAACTCCACTGCCGATCGTGTCGGGTTCCCGGTGTATGTGGGCGGTGCACTGATCTTCCTGTTGGCGTTCCTGGACGCCGGGCACCTGAGTGTGCCCAGGCGGATGGCCGAGCATCTGCAGGCATGGACGCCCACCGACAAGATCGGAACGATCGGTGCGATCCTGGTGGTGCTGGCGATGATTTACTTTGCGGTTCGGATCATCGCGGGGTTGCTCAAATCACCGCCCCCTGAGGCTGCTCCCCAGGTTGTGCCCAACGCCGACCCTGCCGGCACCGCCGTTCCCCAGGTGGCTCCCCATGCAGGTCTTGCGGACACTGCTGGCTAGCCTGCTGATTCTCGCAATCGGCACCAGTGCGCTTGCCGCAGCGACGGACGGGTTCCGTGCCTTCACGTCCGAAACCGCGCGCCGCATCAGCGTGCGCGAGCAACCGCGTGCCGTCCCGCAGGTACCGTTGCAGACCGCCGCCGGTCGGACGATCAGCTTTGCCACCCTGCACGGGCGCTGGGTACTGGTCGATTTCATCTACACCCGGTGCGTGACCTACTGTTCGTTGCAGGGCACCGAATTTGCACGCCTGCAGGAGCGGCTGGCGAAGCCGATCGCGGCGGGAAAGGTGCTGTTGCTCAGCGTCAGTTTCGACCCCGCGCACGATGGCCCCGACCAGCTTGCCGCCTGGCAGCGCCGCTCCGGCGGCGACGGCCCGGGCTGGATCGCGGCGCGTCCCACCAGCGCGGTCGGACTGAAGTCCCTGATGCGGGTGTTCGGTGTCACCGCGGTCCCCGACGAATTCGGGGGCTACGTCCACAATGCAGCGATCGCCGTGGTCAATCCGCACGGACGCCTGATCGCAATCACCGACTGGGACGCACCCCGGCAGGCACAACGCTATGTCCTTCGTGGTATCGCAAAATAGCCGCGCCCCTGCGTGGGCCAGGACGTGGCTTGGGCCGGCGTTGTGGATCGTTCTGGCCTTGCCCCCGGTGCGCCATGCGCTCGAATCGGCCATGACGTTGCAAATGCTGGTGCAGATCCCGCTGCTGGCGCTGGCGGGGTGGTGGCTGCGGCCGTTCCTGCCGCAACGCATGAGCGACGCCCTGGCCATGTGGAACCACAGCGGCATCAGTGGCATCGTGCTGGTCTCGCTGACGGCGATGATCTGGATGCTGCCACGGATGATGGACGCGACGCTGGAGGATGCGTGGATCGAGTTGGCCAAGTTCACCAGCGTGCCGCTGCTGATCGGCCTGCCGCTGGCACTCAGTTGGCCACGCACGGGCTTCGTCGTGCGCGGTGTGTTTCTGCTTGAGGTGACTGCCACCGCCTATCGGCTGGGTTGGCTGTATCTCGTCGCACCGGAGCGGTTGTGCAGCAACTATCTGCTGGGCGACCAGCAACTGCTGGGCGAGCTGATGTTCGCGATCGGCGTGGCAATCAGCATGGTGCTGGCCTGGAAACTGATGTGGGGACACATCAACGTTGCCGATGCCCGTTGACACGCAACCTGTCGACCACACCGGATACACCGCGTGACCTTCCGGCAAACCATGTGGTGATCCTGCCGCCAGCACGCGTCCGCGCCGAACGCAACGCCACCCGTGTGCAATGCGTCCAGCCGGTTACGGGCGTCCCGACGAAGGTGTCCAGCTTCCGGGGGTTGTTTCGACCTCGATCCCACTCACCTGACACGGTTTTTCCGTGCCTGCCCCGGATCAATCGCGATTCCCCGGCGGCCGGATGTCGCCCTGGCGTTGACGGTAGCCGGCAACGACACATCACCACCCGGCCACGCACGGACCTCACCCAGCGACTCGATGTGTGGATGTCCGACGGCATACGGATGCAGGTAACGGCGCACGCTGACGGGCAAACGCTGGTTGAGCCAGGATGCGGCGGCGGTGAAGGTCGGCAGCAGGCGCGACTGATGCCACCAGGCGTCCCGTGTGAACGGCGTGAAGCCTAGGACGAATACCAGCACCGTCACCAGCAACAGCCCGCGCGCCAGGCCAAACACCATGCCCAGCATGCGGTCGCTGCCAGACAGCCCCGTCCCTTCGACGAGCCGGTCGATGATGAACTTGAACAGCGCCCCCAGCACCAGCACCACGATGAAACACAGGCCGTAACCCACGATGATGCGCAACGAGGGAACGTCGATCGTGCCGCGGAACCAGGCCGCCACGAACGGGCCATACAGCCACGCCAGCCACACCGCCGCGACCCACGTCGCCAGCGCCGTGACTTCACTGATCAAACCGCGCCACAGGCCGACCAGTACCGACAGCAACAACACGCCAATGATGGCGTAGTCGGCCCAGTTCATGGCACGTTGACGACGATGCCGGACAGTTTCGGAAACTTGCGCTTGATGCTGTCGCGCAATGCCAGGGCGTCCGCGCGCTGCGTCTGTGGACCCACGCGTACGCGCCACAGCGTGTTGCCGCCGGACTTGACCGAATCCACATAACCGTCAAAGCCGGCCTTGCGCAGCTTGTCACGCAAGGCATCGGCGTCGGACTGCTTGCTGTAGGCGACCACCTGCACCGCCCAGCCGGCTGCCGCCGTCGCACCGGGCTTCGCCTTGGGAGCTGGCGTGTCATGCGTCTGGTCCGTCGCCACGGTGGCCAGTTTGGCCGGCGCGTGCGGCAGAGCGGCACTCAACGTCAGGCGCGCATGCTCCGCAGCCGCGCGGGTGTCGAATGGCCCGGCATCCACGCGGGCCGCCGGCTTGCCATTGACGTCGGCCTTGGTGAGCCGTACCGGGAAACCGAGCTTTTGCACCTTCGCCGCCAGGTCCTGTGCGTTGTCCCGGGTGGCATACGCGCCAAGATGAACGACGTAGTGCACTTGCGCGGCCTGGCCCGGATTGCCGGCCTGCCCGCTGGCGGACGCGGCCCCTTGTGCGGACTTCGCCGACGTGCTGGCCGCGGTGGCGCCCGATGGCTTCCCGGCCGCGGCTTGTTGCGCCGGCGTGGATCCACCGACGGGCGTGACCTCGGCAGGCACCTGCGAGGGAATATTCACGCGCGCCAGCGTATCGCCGCTGGTGCCCGACGACCCGCCCTGGCCAGCCGGGTTCGACGGCATCACGCTGATGGTACGTGTCTTCAGTTCCTGGTCCGGTACCGGCGGGATGTAGAGATTGATGTTCCGTTTTCCGGAATCATCGGGCGCCGTGGGAAAAAACAGCGGTACGACGATCACGGCCACGGCCACCAGGACGGCAGCGCCAATCAGACGAATTTTGAGTGCGGGTAGCATGGCACCACGACGGGAAGCGACTTGCTGTCCGATGATATATGCAACGGGTGGTCGCCGGCAGGTGTGTGATCAGGCCACGCTCAACGCGGCGGCCGGTTCGGCAACGGACAACACCCCCGCCACCACGCAGAATGAGCCGAATGCAACGATACGATCGGCCGGCCCGGCCTGTGCAAGCGCCGCCTGCCATGCGGTGGCGACGTCCGCATGTACCTGGCACACGGCATCGGGGAGGGCACGACGCACACGCGTTTCGAGCGCGCCTTGCGACAGGCCGCGCGGCGAGGCGGCATCCAGCCCACCGAGATACCACGCGTCGACCCGTGCGCCGACGGCGCCCACCACGCCCTCCACGTCCTTGTCGCCCAGGGCACCGAATACGGCGAGCGTGCGCCCCGCGACAGGGTGCTCGTCCAGCCAGCGCGCCAGCGTGCGGGCCGCCTGCGGGTTGTGCGCCACGTCCACGAAGCGTTCCGGCGCATGCCCCAGGTTTTGCAGGCGCCCGCGCACGCGCATGTCGCGCAGGCCACGCGTGATCGCCTCGGGCATCCAGGGCAACCGGTCGCGCAGCGCGTGCACGGCGGCGACCGCGGTGGCGGCATTGGCCGGCTGGCATGGCGCCGTCAGGGACAGTGCCGGGATGGCCACGGCGGACCCGTCACCATGTACCCACACCGTCCGACCTGCTTGTGTCTCCAGCCGGAAATCCACGCCTGCTTGCACGACCCGCGCGCCGAGTGCCGCAAACGTGTCGATCAGTCCACGTGGCGGTTCCGCCTCGCCCACGATGGCGGGGCGTCCGGCGCGCGCGATCGCCGCCTGTTCCGCCCCGATGCTGTCACGGGTCGGCCCCAGCCATTCCATGTGGTCCAGGTCCACGGTGGTGACGACCGCGGCATCCGCATCCACGATGTTGGTGGCGTCCAGGCGTCCGCCAAGGCCGACTTCCAGCACCATCACATCGGTATTGGCGCGCCCGAAAATATCCAGCGCGGCCAGCGTCGCGAATTCGAAATAGGTCAGCGGGATCCCGCCGCGCGCCATCTCGATGCGCTCGAAGCTGGCGCACAACGTGGCGTCGTCGGCCTCCACCCCGTCCACGCAGGTGCGTTCGTTGTAGCGCGTGACGTGCGGCGAAATGTAGGCCCCGGTGCGCAGTCCCATGGCACGCAGGATCGAATCGAGGAAGGCGACCGTCGACCCCTTGCCGTTGGTGCCGCCGACGATGACGGCAAGCCGCGCGCCCGGCGAACCCATGCGCCGCCATACCTCGCGTATGCGGTCCAGTCCCAGGTCGATGTCGACCTTGTGCACACACTGCTGGTAGGTGAGCCATTCAGGCAGGGTACGGGGCATGGCGGCTGGCGTCGCAGGGGATGGCGTATTGTACTCAGGCACCGATCTTTGTCGTGCGCAGGCGCAGCGCGTTGTTGACCACCGACACCGAACTCAGGCTCATCGCCAATGCGGCAATCATCGGCGACAACGCGATGCCGAACCACGGGTACAGGATACCCGCCGCCAGCGGCACCCCGATACCGTTGTACACGAAGGCGAAGAACAGGTTCTGGTGGATGTTGTGCACGGTCGCCCGCGACAACTCCACGGCACGCACGAGCGCCTGCAACTGGCCTTTCACGAGTGTGACCTGTGCTGTTTCCATGGCCACGTCGGTGCCGCTGCCCATGGCGATACCCACGTCGGCCGTGGCCAGTGCGGGCGCATCGTTGATGCCGTCGCCGGCCATGGCGACGCGACGCCCCTCGGCACGCAGCGCCGCCACCTTTTCAGCCTTGCCCTGCGGCGACACGCGGGCGTGGGTCTCCTCGATGCCAAGCTGCTTCGCGACCGCCTCGACCGTGGTATCGGCATCGCCGCTCATCATGACCACGCGCATGCCGGCTCCGCGCAGGGCGCCGATCGCCGTTGCCGCGTCCTCGCGAACCGGATCCATGATGCCGAGCAGCCCCACCACGTCGTGATCGACGATCAGCCAGGCTACGGTCGCGCCCTGCTTCTGTATCGTCGCGGCCTGCCCGCGTTCGGGACCGGTGAGCCCGCCGCCGGCGGTGTTGACCATGGCTTCGTTGCCCAGCGCCACGCGATGACCGTCGACGCGGCCCTGCACGCCGCGGCCCGCCAACGCCTGGAAACCCTCCACCACCGGCACGTCGATGCCGTAGCGTTTGGCGGCATCCAGCACCGCGCGCGCCAGCGGATGTTCGCTGGGCTGCTCGACCGCCGCCGCCATGGCAAGGATGCGCTGCGGCGAAAGTCTGCGGTTCAGGGGGAGCAGATGCTCCACGCGCGGCTTGCCCTCGGTGAGCGTCCCGGTCTTGTCCAGTACCACGGTATCGACGCCGCGCAGGGCTTCGATAGCCTCGGCGTCGCGAAACAGCACCCCGAGGCGCGCGCCACGGCCGCTCGCGATCATGATCGAGATCGGCGTGGCCAGACCCAGCGCGCAGGGGCAGGCGATGATCAACACGGAAACGGCGGCAATCAGCGCGTGGGCCAGCGCCGGTTCCGGCCCCACCCAGGCCCACGCGACGAACGCCAGTATCGCGACAGCGACCACGGCCGGGACGAACCAGGCCGCCACGCGATCAGCGATGCGCTGCAACGGGGCACGCGAGCGTTGCGCCCGTGCCACCGTCGCCACGATCTGCGCCAGCACGGTGGCCTCGCCGACGCGCCGCGCCCGCATCAGCAGGCTGCCTTCCTGGTTGACGGTGCCACCGACAAGCAGGTCGCCAACGGACCGTTCCACGGGAAGTGGCTCGCCACTCAACATGGATTCATCGACATGGCTGCTCCCCTCGATCACGTCCCCGTCGACAGGCACTTTCTCGCCGGGACGAACACGCAACACGTCGCCGACTTCGACCGCGTCCAGGGAAACATCCGCCTCCACGCCGTCGATGCCGACACGGCGCGCCAGGCGTGGCGAGAGGTCGAGCAAGGCCCTGAGGGCATTTCCGGTGCGCCGGCGCGCGCCCAGTTCCAGGCGGTCACCCAGGGTGACCAGGGTGACGATGACGGCCGCCGATTCGAAATACACCGCCACGTGGCCATGCGCGTCACGAAATCCTGCGGGGAAAAGGCCAGGCAAAAGGAACGCGACCAGGCTGTACAGCCACGCCGCGCCGGTACCCAGGGCGATCAGCGTGTACATGTTGGGCGAGCGGTGCCGCAGTGACTGCCAGCCGCGCCGGAAGAAGCTGGCGCCACCCCACGCGACCACCACCGTGGCCAGTACGGCTTCGGCCCAACCGGCGACCGGGACAAACGGTGCCGGCCACGTCCAGCCACCGACGTGCGGCAGCATCGCCAGCACGAATACCGGAATGGTCAATGCGAGCACGATCCAGAAACGCCGCGTGAGCGCCCGCAGGTCGCCGTCGTCTTGCGCGCCGGCGTCCCGCGGTTGCTCCGGCTCGAGCGCCATGCCGCATTTCGGGCACTCGCCGGGTCCGGCGTGACGCACTTCCGGATGCATCGGGCAGGTGTAGATCGCGCCGCCACCAGCAGGAGCAGGCGCCGGTCCCGGTGGCCCCAGCCATGATGCCGGCGATGCTTGGAATTTGTCGCGACAACGGCTGCTGCAAAAATGGTAGGCCTGCCCCTCGTGTACCGCCACATGGCGCGGATCGACGGGATCCGTCGCCATGCCGCATACCGGGTCACGCCGGCCCGCACGCACATCACGTTGATGCGCCCGCGCGATCGCGCCGTCCGGATCCTCCTCGAAATGCTGCCGGCAGTTGTCGCCGCAGAAATACCAGGCCTGGCCGCCGTGTTCGACGCGGCGGGCCGTAACAGTCGAAACCTGCATGCCACACCATGGATCGATGGCGACGGTGCCGGGGTGGATACCGGTTTGTTCGTTCTTCATGCCGGTTTCCCGTCGCCCTCGCCACACAGGGCGCGCAAGATCGGGCATCCTTCCAGGTGACCCTCGCCGGGACAGGCATCGATGAGCTCGCGCAAGCCGTCACGCATGCGGCCAAGCTGTTCGAGGCGTTCCTCGACCACCGCCACGCGCGCAAGGGCACGCTGCTTCACGCCCTTCACACCGTGTTCGCGGTCGACGGACAGGGCCAGGAGGTCGCGAATGTCATCCAGGCTGAAACCCAGGTCCTTGGCGGAACGGATGAAGCGCAGGCGCCGCACCGCGGACGCATCGTAATCACGATAGCCCGAGCCGCGACGGTGCGGCGGCGGCAGCAATCCCGCGCGCTCGTAATAGCGGATGGTGTCGCGGCTGGTACCGCAGGCATCAGCGAGCTCGCCAATCTGGAGGTGTCTGGTCGTGTGTTGCATGCGTGCATGATAAACCTTGGAGCAAGGTCAAAGGTCAATACCCCGGTGCCAGTCCGGTGCAAACAGACGCCCCCGTCCGAACCCCGCATTCGGACAGTCCACGCGAGTACAATTGACGCTTGCGCGGTACGCGCGTTTCGTCCCTTTCGTCAACGGGTTCCACCGTGCTGCCGTCGCCTGTCACCAAGGCCTACCTGCAGATCCACCTGTGCGTGATGCTGTGGGGGTTCACCGCCATTTTTGGCCGCCTGATCAGCATCGATGCGCTGGCAATGGTGTGGTGGCGCATGCTGATCGTGGCGGTGACGCTGCTCCTTGTCCCGTGCGTCTGGCGCGAGCTGCGTCACATGTCCGTGCGGCTCATCGGAGCCTATGCGGGCATCGGCCTCCTGCTGGCCACGCACTGGCTGCTGTTCTATGGCGCCATCAAGCTTGCCAATGCGTCGGTGGGTGCCATTTGCCTGGCCGTGGCGCCGGTCTTCGTCGCGTTCATCGAACCCCATGTGGTCAAGCGCCCGTTCCACGCACGCGAGTTGCTGCTCGGTATCGGGGTCATCCCCGGCGTGGCGCTCATCGTAGGCGGCATACCCGCGGGCATGTATCTCGGTTTTGCCTGCGGGCTGGTGTCGGCCGTGTTCGTGGCGGCCTTCAGCACGTTCAACAAGCGCATGGTGGAAGGCGCAGGGCCGTTGACGGTCGTGTGCATCGAGATGGCTTCCGGCGCCGTGTTCCTGACCCTGCTCGCGCCCTTGCTGCCGCACACCGGCGCAGCCCTGCCGCTGCCCGACTGGAATGACACCTGGCTGTTGCTCGCGATGTCGCTGGGATGCACCGTGTTTCCGTTCGTGCTGCTGCTCAAGGCCCTGCGCCACGTCAGCGCCTTTGGCGTGGGCATGACCACCAATCTCGAGCCCATCTACGCGATCGTGCTGGCCATTCCGCTGCTCGGCGAACAGTTGCAGGTCGGCCTGCTGTTCTATGTCGGCGTGGCCGTCGTGATCGGCACCGTCATCGCGCACCCATTCGTCAGCCGGTATTACGGGCACAAACGTCCTTCGCGGCCGCTGGCTGCCGCGCATGCCCGCAACGCCGCCCCATGACTGGTCACGCAACTGCCGGTCCACGCTGCCGCAAGCCCACTGCTCCGGATGCGGGACACGGCATTGCCGGAAGCGTGCGCTCGTGCCGACGATGTGCGTCATGATCCGGATCAACGCCAGGGCGTCGTGCAGCCCGCATGATGCGGCGTTTCACACTGACGTGCGCGCACCCCTGGCAAGTCGTTCCACACTGGAACCCAAACCGGCCACGGTCTGGGCGCACGACCGAGATACGCCATGCCCCACGCCCGCATGATGACCGAAGTGCAAGGCCTGGCCCGCTTCGTTGCCAGGGTGAGCCTGCGCAACACAAGCGCCGATGGAATCCAGCAGCTGACCATCCGCGTGCTGGATACCCTCGGCGTGATCATTGCCGCGCGCCAGGGTACGACGATGAGGGCGATTCGCCGCGTGCTCGACGAGCTTGGCGGTGCGCCGTCCGCCACCCTCGTTGGCGGTCCACGGGCGAGCGCCACGCATGCCGCCTTCTATCACGCCGCCGCGGCCGGCTGCGCTGATTTTGCCGATGCGTACGTGGCGCCCGACGGCGGCGTCACCCAGCCCTCGGAACATTTCGGTGCCGTGCTCGCGGCCGCCGAATGCGCCGACGCAAGCGGTGCGGAACTGATGGCCGCCCTGGCCGTCGCCTACGAAGTCCACGTCCGTTTGATCGATGCCGTGGGCGCATCGACACGTTACCGGTTCGATCCACACACCATCACCATTCTTGCCGCGACGGCCGGTACCGCACGCGCGTTGCGCCTGAGCGAACGACAGATCGCGAACGCGATGGCCATCGCGGCCAGCGCCAACGTGACACTGCGGGTCACCCACACCGGTCCGGCAAACGACTGGGCCTGCCTGGCTGGCGCGCACGCGGCCAGGGCGGCGGTCTTTGCCGCCCTCCTCGCACGCCGGGGCATCACCGGCCCGGAAGGTGTCATCGAGGGGCCCAAGGGACTCCGCGAGGCGGTAACCGGTCCGTTCCAGCTCGACTGGCCAAAGCTGAACCTGGAAGCGTTGCGCCGCACCACGGTACGACAGCATGCGGCCGATCCGCGCTGGCAATCCGCACTGGAAGCCGCCGCCGACCTGCGCGGGCAAGCCGGGTTCCACGCCGACACCATCACGTCGGTGCGCTTGCGCACCTTTGCAGCGGCGAGTGTCGGCGAGGATGCCCGCGACGAGGCAATCGGTGGGCGTCTCGCTTGCACCCTCGCTTGCATGCTCCTCACCGGCGATCTCGCGAACGCACCGGCGGCCACCCCGGACGAAATGCCTGAAAACGTACGCAACCTCGCGCAGCACGTTGCGATCATCCACGATCCTCAATTCGATGCCCGGTTTCCCCAACACATGCCGGCCGCGCTGGAAGTCCGCTTCGCTGACGGCGGTACGCTGCAGGCCATGTGCGACGATGCAGCCGGTTCGCCTGCGCGACCCTGGGCGTGGGATACGGCGGTCGCCAAATTCGAGCGCCTGGCCAGTCCCCACATGGATGAACTGCTGCGCAAGGAAATCGTGAGCATCGTGCACGGCTTGGAACATCACAAGGTTTCCCGCCTCACCGAGGCGTTGGCGAAGGTGCCGCGTTTGGCGGAATGAACCGGGCCACGTTCCAGGCTCACACCACAACCCCATGGCACGGGTTGCGCGCAGTGCCGTTGACAGGGACCATGGCGCGCCACGAAGTATTCCTGTGAGCCGACCAAATCCCACCGAACCCGGAAATGTTCCGATGACCCCATTCTCCGAACGGAAATGTCCCGCAACGCCAGACGCCATCGCCCCCGACGGTTCGGCGGTGCGCATCCTGCTCACCCTGCCCGGCGCCAGCACCGCCACGTTCGAATTGCCGCCCGATGCCGTCTCGATACCGGTCAGGCACCGCAGCGTCGACGAGATCTGGTTCGTCCTGCGCGGGACGGGCGAAATATGGCGTCAACAGGGCAATCGCGAGGACGTGCTGGTCCTGGAACCCGACACATGCCTCACGATTCCGCTCGGAACCGCGTTCCAGTTCCGATGCACGGGGCCGGAACCTCTCGTCATCTTCGGCGTGACGATGCCCCCGTGGCCCGGCGAGGACGAGGCGTTTCCGGTTGAAGGCAAATGGGTTCCCGCGACGGGATGAAGGCGTCGTTGCCGGCGTCGCACATGCCGGCGTCATGACCCGATCCACTCCCGTCGCCGCATATCCGGTTACCATGCAGGCTCCAACGTTCCCAGCCCGGTCCGCAGGACCGCGGCGCCCAAGGCATGGCATCACACACATCGGCCGTCACGGACGGCAACCCATCACGCGTCGTGGCCAACGCCACCGCGCGGCCGCGTTACGGCCGGTTGACCGCGCTGGGCTGGCTGCACTTTCTCAATGACGGCTCTGCCAATTACCTGCCGGGTGTGCTGCCCGCGATACTGATCGCCCTGGGTCTGGACGTGAACCTGGCCGGCGCCGCCATGACGGCATTGGTCGCCGGGCAAATCTTGATGCTCGCAACCGGCTGGCTGGCGGATCGCCTGGGCGGGCGCAGCCTTATTCTCATCGGCGTGATCGGTACCAGCATTGGCGGCGCGTTGCTGGGGGTCGCCCCGTCCGCATGGACGCTGCTCATGCTGCTGGTGTTGATGGGGGTTTTCAACGCGCTGTTTCATCCACAGGCCATGTCGAGTGCGCGGCTGCTGGGCGGCAACCGGCAGGGCCTGTGCATGTCGCTGTACCTGATCGGCGGCGAGATCGGCCGTGGGCTGTGGCCGCTTCTGGCCAGCCTCGTGGTGGTGTATCTGGGTCTCCACCAGTTGTGGATCCTGGCCGTGCCGATGCTCCTGACCGCCCTGCCCTCATGGCTGTGTCTGCCCAAACAGGCGCCGCGCCGCAAATCGGCGCCACGCATTCAGTGGCGATCACAGGCGCGACCGATGCTGGCCGTCGTATCGTTCTGTTATCTGCGCGCATTGGCCGTGTTTGGCGCCTCGACGTTCCTGCCGGTCCTATGGCACATACGCGGGCACAGCCTGGTGTCGGGCGCCGCAACCGTCACGGTGTTGCTGCTCGTGGGCATTGTCGGCAACGCCGGCGGCGGGCACTGGAGTGACCGTATCGGCCGGCGGCCGGTATTGCTCGTATCCAGCACAGCCAGCGCGGTTCTGCTTGCGTTGTTCCTGGTGTTGGACGGCCCGGCGCAATGGATCGTCCTGGCCATTCTCGGCGTTGTGATGTTCGCGTATTTGCCGATCGCCGTCCTCATGGGCCAGGACCTGTTCCCGCAGGATCGCTCGTTCGGTTCCGGGCTCACCCTCGGCTTCAGCAATGGCACGGCGGGACTGACGCTGGTGGGACTTGGCGCCATGGCGCACGCGTGGGGATCGACAGCCGTATTGTGGCTGCTGGTCGGGGTACTGGCGGTCACGGCACTTATCGCCATACGCATGCCCTGCGGGGATGCGTAGCCCCGGATCAGACGACAGATCGCAATCGACCTGCCGCCGGTACGTTTATACAGGCGCGCCCAAGGCGTGCATCCGGCGTGGTGTCGTGGGCCATGCAAAGCATCGCCAAGGCACCAACGGTGCAAATTGCCGGCCCTCCCTGCCCGTTCGATGAACCGGACAATGCCGGATCGGTAATCCTGGGCCAGGTACTGCGAGACAACCGCCCGTCAACGGGCGTCACATTCGCGGCAACACCACCAGCACGGCGATCCCCTGGTCACCATGCCCCCTGACTGTTGGTTCCGCCGCGGACTGCAAACCGCCAATTCGCCGGACACACGCCAAGTGCGCCAGCGGATGGTAGCCGCATCGCAAAAACAGGACCGTGGCGCCTGTCACAAAAGGTTGAAATACCTGACTGCAGTGACACAGACCGACCGATACAACTGGGGTTCCAGGGCGGACAGGGCTGCTCGTACCGGCACGGTGGTGCCCGGGGCGGGAGTCGAACCCGCACGACCGCGAAGTCTGCGGATTTTAAGTCCGCTGCGTCTACCGATTCCGCCACCCGGGCCCATCAAGGCGCGTTGGCAAGCTTACCAAATGGTGCGCGTTGACGGTCGCACCGTGCCGCCCTGCCGCGTGTCAGCGGGCGTGGTAGTCGGCAAATGCCTCGCGAAACGCCGCGTAGGCCTTTCGTGATTTGTCGTCGGAGGCGGATGGCGTGTGGATTTGCAGCGTCACGAGCTGATCGCCGGCAACCTTGCCCGGCATGCCGCGTCCTTTCAAACGCAGTTTGCGGCCGGATTGGGACCCCGCGGGGATATGCAACTGGACCGTCCCGCCCAGGGTTGGCACGTCCACCGTGGCGCCCAGCGCGGCTTCCCACGGTGCCACGGGAAGGTCGCACAGCACGTTGCGCCCTTCCAGCCGGAACCGCGAATCAGGTCGAATGCCGATTTCCAGCAGCAGGTCGCCGGGGGTGGCGCCGCCGACGCCAGCCTGGCCTTGCCCGGCGAGGCGTATCACCTGGCCGGGCAGGATCCCGGCCGGGATGGTCACCTCCAGCACCCGGTTCGATCCGTCGCTGCCGGCAAGGCTCAGGCGCGTCTTGCCGCCCGTATATGCGAGCGGGAGATCCACGTCGATGCTGGCCCGCACATCACTTCCGCGTTGCATGCGCGCACCGCCACCACGCCGCGCCGCCGCCTGGCCGAACAGGCTTTCGAAAAAGTCGCTGAAATCGGAACCACGGAATCCGTCACCATCACTGAAGTGAAACGACCGGGCGTTGCCTTGGGTGTTCCAGCCCGGCGGGGGCCGGAACTGGTCGCCGGCACGGTAGCCCCCCGCGCGCAGGTTGTCGTAGGCCTGCCGTTTCTCGGGATCCTTGAGCGCCTCATGCGCCTCGTTGACGGCCTTGAATTGCTGTTCCGCATCCGGACTCTTGTTCCGGTCGGGGTGATACTTGCGCGCAAGCTTGCGGTAGGCCGCCTTGATTTCGGCCGCACTGGCCGTAGGCTCGACCCCGAGCGTCGCATAGTAATCCTTGAATTGCATGTACTCTCCACAAGGGTGTGGGGCGCCCGTGAAAATGCGCGGATGAAGCAGACATAGGATCGACAACCGCGGATTCAAGCACCTGCGGCCGTTGCCACGCCACCATCGTGACACGGGGGGTCCCGCGCCGCGGGTTCCAATGCCGCCAGCGAACCGTCGTGGCGGCACATCGCGGCTGCGCACGTCAGGGTCAATCAGTCCGCTGCACCGGGTTGCGCGCCGGTTCCCGGCTCGTCGCCGCCATCGCCGTTTTCATCCGCATCGAGGCGTACCACGCCAACCAGTTTTTCATCGTCGGGAAGCCGGATCAGGGTAACGCCCTGGGTATTGCGTCCCAGCTGCGATATTTCACCCACACGCGTGCGTACCAGCGTGCCCTGGTCCGATATCAGCATGAGCTCGTCGCTCTCGACGACGCGGCGCGCCGCCACGACGGCCCCGTTGCGTCCGGAGCATTTGATGCCTATCACCCCCTGGGTGCCCCGCCCCTTGCGTGGAAACTCCGTGAGCGGCGTGCGCTTTCCATAGCCGTGCTCGGTGGCCAGCAGGATGTCGCCGTCATGGCTGTCCGTGTTGGCCACGATCAATGACACCACACGGGCGGCGCGGGCCAGGCGCATGCCGCGCACACCGGCGGCGGTTCGGCCCATGGAGCGCACCGACTGTTCGTCGAAGCGATTGACCTTGCCGTTGGAGGCAAACAACAGCACGTCGGACTTGCCGTCAGTCAGGCGCACGTTGACCACGGCGTCGCCGTCCTCGAGGCGGATGGCGATCTTGCCGCGTTGCAACTGGTAAGCGAATTCGGTCAGTGGGGTTTTCTTGACCTTTCCGTTGCGGGTGGCGAAGAGGAGGTATTTGTCCGCGCTGTACTCGCGTACGGGCAGGACGGTTTGCACGTATTCGTCAGGCTGCAGCGGGAGCAGGTTGACGATGGGCTTGCCGCGTGCGCCAGGACCGGCCTCCGGCATCTGGTAGACGTTGAGCCAGTAGACCCGGCCGGTGCTGGTGAAGGTGAGCAAGGTGTCGTGCGTGTTGACCACCCACAGCTTTTCGACGACGTCCTCATCCTTCAGCGACGATGCCGAACGACCTTTCCCGCCACGCCGCTGCGCCCGATAGGTGCTGGCGGGCTGGCGCTTGACGTAGCCGGTGTGGGACAGCGTCACCACCATGTCCTCGGGTTCGATAAGGTCGAGGATGTCGATGTCGTCGGTCGCGGGGCGGATCTCGGTACGCCGTGCGTCACCGTACTCGGTCTGGATCGCCTCCAGTTCGCCGCGGATGACCGATAGCAGCCGGTCGGGGTTTTCCAGGATGTCGATAAGGTCGGTGATGGCCGCCAGTACTTCGTGGTATTCCTCGCTCAATTTGTCCTGCTCGAGGCCTGTCAGGCGATGCAGGCGCATCGCAAGGATTTCCTGGGCCTGGACATCGGACAGCTGGTAGCCGTCATCCTTCAGCCCGGCCCGCGGGTCCATATCGTCCGGGCGCGACGCATCGGCGCCGGCGGCGCGCAGCAGGGCCGCGACCGGACCCGGATTCCAGCGCTTCGCCAGCAGGCGTTCACGCGCTTCGATCGGCGATGCCGAGGCCTTGATGAGCGCGATCATCTCGTCGATATTCGCCAGCGCGATCGTCAGCCCCTCGAGAATGTGGGCGCGCGACCGGGCCTTGCGCAGATCGAAAATGGTCCGCCGCGTGACCACTTCGCGCCGGTGCAGGATGAACGAGTCCAGTACTTCCTTGAGGTTGAGGATCCGCGGCCGGCCATCGACGAGCGCGACCATGTTGATGCCGAACGTGGTCTGCATCTGGGTCTGCTGGTAGAGATTGTTCAGGACGACATCGCCCATCGCATCCCTGCGCACCTCGATGACGACACGCATGCCGTCCTTGTCGGACTCGTCACGCAACGCGGCAATGCCGCCAAGCTTTTTCTCCTTGACCAGTTCGGCGATCTTCTCGATCAGCCGCGCCTTGTTGACCTGGTACGGGATCTCGTCGACGATGATGGTCTCGTGGCCCTTCGCATCCGTCTCGATGCGCGCCTGC
>CAYOEF010000026.1:0-12313 GCA_964402805.1 uncultured Rhodanobacteraceae bacterium
CGCGTGAGACCTGTCGCGTCGACCATGCGACGTAGGGGCACGGCGTGCCGTGCCCCCGCGCAATCGCGCGCGTGAGACCTGTCGCGTCGACCATGCGACGTAGGGGCACGGCGTGCCGTGCCCGTGCCGCTGGCCGTCACTCGCGAATGGCGTCGTCCACGACCTCGATCCAGTGCCGCACGGGTGTTTGTGTACCGCTTTGCAGGTGGCAGATGCAGCCGATGTTGGCCGACACGATGGTCTCGGGCGATGTTGCCTGGATGGCTTCGAGCTTGCGGTCGCGCAGGCCCTTGGACAGGGTCGGCTGGGTCAGCGAATACGTGCCCGCGGAGCCGCAGCACAGGTGCTGTTCGCTGAAATACGGCAGGTCAAAACCAAGGTCGCGCAGCAAGTCCTCGGTCACTGTCCGCAGGCCCTGCCAGTGTTGCAGGGTGCAGGGGATCTGGAACGCGGTGCGGCCGGGTGAGCGGTGCATGCGTGCGCGCAGTTCGCTTGCCATTGGTGCCAGGAATTCGGCGATGTCCTTGATGTACGGCATCAGTCGCTCCGCCCGGTCGGCATAGTCGGGATCGTCGCGCAGGTGGCGCGCGTAGTCCTTGAGCATGCCGCCGCAGCCGGATGCGTTGACGATGACGGCTTCGACTTCGCCCGATTCCAGCAGCGGCAGCCAGGCGTCGATGTTGGCGCGCATCTGCACGCGTGCCGCCTCCTGGGCATCGAGGTGGAAGTTGATGGCACCGCAGCATCCCGAACCGGCCGCGTAGCGGGTGCCGACGCCGAGGGCATCGAGGACCCGCCGGGTCGCCGCGTCGATGGACGGCAGCATGGCCGGTTGCACGCAATTGGCCAGCATGATGACCTGGCGGGCATGGCGTTCCGGGTTGATCGGCAAGGCGCCCGCCGGACGCGCGGGTACCAGCTTGGTGCGCAGTCTTTCGGGCAGGATGGGCCGTACCAGGCGAGCGGTCCGGTGCACTATCGCAAACAGGCGCGGGGAGCCCAGCAGGTAACGCAGCGTGCGACGCAGCAGGCGTTCGCGCAGGGAGCGCTTGACGCGCGCGTTGACGATGCGGCGACCGGTGTCGATGAGCTTGCCGTACTCGACGCCCGACGGGCACGTCGTTTCGCAGTTGCGGCAAGTCAGGCAGCGATCCAGGTGTTGCTGGGTTTCACGCGTGGGTTCGGCTCCTTCGAACACCAGCTTCATCTGGTAGATGCGCCCGCGCGGGCTGTCCAGCTCGTCCGCCAGGATCTGGAACGTCGGGCACGTCGCGAGACAGAAGCCGCAATGCGTGCAGCGGCGCAGGATCTCGTCGGCTTCGCGTCCGAAGCTCGTGTCCAGGAACGACTGGTCGAGATGGGTTTCCATGCCAGTGCCCTTTCCCTTACAAATCAGGTATCAGGCGGTTTCTGTTGAACACGCCATCAGGATCGAACTGCTGCTTCAAGCGACGGTGGATCTGCATCACGCCGGGTGCCAACGGGTGGAAAACGGGTACGTCGCCTGCCGCACCTTCGCGGCGGTAAAGGCAGGCCGATCCCCCCAATTCCTGGACTTTCGCACGCACGGCGGCCGCATCGGCAGGCCCCGCCAGCCACCGCAACGTGCCGCCCCATTCATGCAGCGTGACGCCAAGGTCCAAGGTACCCGTGCGCGGCGGCAACGCGATGCGCCAGAGCGGCCGTTGCGCGAAAAATGCGTGGGTCTGGTCGCGCAGGCTCGACCAGAATGCGTCGGCCTGTGCGTCCGCAAGCGGTTCACCGCCCACCGTGGCGATGCCCTGGTCCACCGCAGACGCATTCCCTGACAAGCGTACCGTCAGGCGTCCGCCCTGCCCCGACGGGTCCGCAAGCCAGGCGGTGGCGGAGATCGGCAGCGGCCGGGAACGCCACTCCATGCACGCCATGAGCGCCGCGGCTTCGTCCAGTTCGAGCCGCAGCGTGGCCTCCCGGCGTGGCTGCGGCACGACTTTGAGCGACACCTCCACCAGGGCGCCAAGAATGCCCAGCGAACCGGCCATCAAACGCGACACGTCATAACCGGCGACGTTTTTCATGACTTCGCCGCCGAAGTGCAGCACCTTGCCGTCCGCGTTCAACACGCGCGTGCCCAGCACGAAACCCGACAGGGCACCCGTCGCCATGCGGCGCGGCCCCGAAAGTCCGGTCGCGATGCAGCCGCCCAGCGTGTCGGCGGCGCCAAAGCGCGGCGGCTCGAACGCCAGCATCTGTCCCCTGGAGGCCAGCAGGGCCTCGATTTCGCTGAGCAAGGTGCCGGCGCGCGCGGTGAGTACCATTTCCGACGGCTCGTAGCCGACCACGCCGGTGTAGTTTGAAACGTCCAATACGGACGCGTCGTCGACATCGGGGAACGGTTCGCCGTAAAACGCACGTGTACCGCCACCGCGGATTACCAGGGACCGTCCGGCCGCATGTGTCGCGGCGACCTGTTCGCTCAAGCGGGAGAGTTCTGCGTCCATGGCGGTCTCCCTAGAACCTTGGAATGTCGGCAAACGGCAACGCGCCGTGATGGACGTGCATCTTGCCGTACTCGGCGCAACGCGCCAGGGTAGGAATGACCTTCAATGGATTGAGCAAACCGCAAGGGTCGAAGGCGCGCTTGAGGGCCGAGAAGGCATCCAGTTCGTCGCGCGTGAACTGGGTGCACATCTGGCCGATTTTTTCGATGCCGACGCCGTGTTCACCGGTGATGGTGCCGCCGACTTCGACGCACAGTTCCAGTATCGCCGTGCCGAATGCCTCGGCGCGTTCGACTTCGTCGGGCTGGTTGGCGTCGAACAGGATGAGCGGGTGCAGGTTGCCATCGCCGGCATGGAAGACATTGGCGCAGCGCAGGCCGTATTGGTCCTCCATCGCGGTGATCGCTGCCAGCACCTTGCCCAGGTGGCGGCGTGGAATGGTCCCGTCCATGCAGTAGTAGTCCGGCGAAATCCGGCCCGCCGCCGGAAAGGCATTCTTGCGCCCGGCCCAGAACTTCAGACGCTCGGATTCGGACGTCGACACCTGACATCGCGTGGCTCCAACGTCCTTCAGCAAGGCCTCGACGCGCGTGATTTCCTCGGCCACCTCGTCCGGCGTGCCATCGGACTCGCACAACAGGATGGCCTCGGCGTCCATGTCGTAACCGGCTTTCACGAATGGTTCGACCATGTGCACCGAACGCTTGTCCATGAGTTCGAGGCCGGCCGGAATGATGCCGTCGGCGATGATGCGCGTCACGCCCTCGCCCGCCAGTTCCACGCTGGGAAAGCTGGCCATCACGACCCGCGCGAGATTGGGCCGGGGAATCAGCCGGACAGTGACCTCGGTAACCAGCCCCAGCATGCCTTCCGAACCGATGAACGCCTGCAGCAGGTTGAGACCCGGCACGTCCGGCGCCTCACTCCCCAGTTCGACGATCCCGCCTTCGATGGTGACGACGCGTACGCGGATCACGTTGTGCACGGTCAATCCGTATTTCAGGCAATGCACGCCGCCCGAGTTTTCCGCCACGTTGCCGCCGATGGAACAGACGATCTGGCTGGACGGGTCCGGTGCGTAATACAGTCCAAACGGTGCGGCGGCTTCGGAAATGGACAGGTTGTGCACGCCCGGCTGCACCACGGCGACACAGGTTTCGGGATCCACGCGCAGGATGCGGTTCAACTTGGCAAGGCTGATGACCACGCCCTGCGGGTGCGGTGTCGATCCACCCGACAGGCTCGTGCCGGTGCCGCGCGGCACCACGGGCACGTTGAACTCGCGGCAGGCATTCAATACGGCGACGACCTGTTCCTCGTTTTGCGGAAGCACCACGGCAGGCGGACGCTGGCGATAGAGCATCAACGCATCGGATTCGTAGGCATGGGTCTGGTCATCGCGCGTCAACAGGCTCGATGCGGGCACGATTTGCGCCACGCGTGCAAGAAAACCGCCCATGTCGGGTGTTGCCGCGCGTGCCATGTCGTCATTTGTTGCCGTATTCACCACAAACCCTCGACGTCGAGTCCTGGGCGCCAACCGGGAATCCGGCTTTTGCGCACTCACACCTGCCATCGACCTCGCGTCATTGTCGCGCCATTGCGACAGCACGCGCCCGTGGCCACGACAGAAACGGTGCCCGCCAATCGTGTTATCGTTGGCGGATTGGCCGGAATGGACCGGTGTGGGGCCGGCACACCATCAGTCGTCGGGAAAATCCCATTTCTGTGCACTGGCGCCCGTCAATTCCTGGACAAGGTCCTCGTCGCGGCCCAATTCGGCGGCGTCGCCGCGATAGGTAATCAGCCCCTGGTCAAGCACATAGGCGCGATCCGCGATTTCAACCGCTGCGCGCACGTTCTGCTCGATCAACAACACCGACGTCCCCGCATCGCGGGCCGTGCTGATCGCGTCGAACACGCTGCGCACGATCAGGGGAGCCAGGCCCTGGGATGGCTCGTCGAGCATCAACAGCCGCGGGTTGAGCAAAAGCACGCGGGCAATCGCCAGCATCTCCTGTTCGCCACCGGACAATTGCTTGCCCTTGTGGGATTTTCGTTCCGCGAGACGCGGGAACAATTTGTAAATGGCGGGAATGTCCCAGTTTCCAGGCCGGTCGACGGGGACCTTGAGATTTTCTTCCACGGTGAGGTTGGCGAAAACGCGCCGGCCTTCGGGGACCAGGCCCACGCCCAGGCGTGCAATGCTGAATGGTGGCAGGTGGGTGGAGTCCGTGCCGAATATCTGGATCTGGCCGGCTCGGGCCGGTGTAAGACCCATGACACTGCGCAACGTCGTTGACTTGCCTGCGCCATTGCGGCCCAGCAACGTCACGACTTCGCCCTCGCCCACTTCAAGATCGACTCCCTTGAGGATGTGGCTCTTGCCGTAGTAGGTATTGAGCTGCTGTACCTCAAGCGCTTTCACGTTTTTCTCCCAGATAGGCCGTCTGTACCTTTTCGCTCGCGGCTATTTCATCAGGAGTGCCGCTGTCGAGAACCTGTCCCTCGGCCAGGACCGTAATGCGGTCGGCCAGATTGAAAATCACGCGCATGTCATGTTCGACAAGCATGATGGTCAACTTCCTGGTGCGGTGCAGCTTGCGAATCAGCAGCGCCGTATCGTAGGTTTCCCGGCTGCCCATTCCGGCCACGGGTTCGTCCAGAAGCAACACGCGTGGCTCAAGCGCCACGGTCATCATGATCTCGGTCGAACGTTGATCACCATGGGAAAGTTCACCAACCACGCGTTCGGCATTGGCCGTCAATCCGCCGGTTACCAGCAATTCGTCCACGCGACGTCGCACGTCAGCCGTCTGATTGCGTGACCGGAACAATCTGAAACGCAAACCATGCGACACCTCGACCGCGATGCGCAGGTTTTCACGCACGGTGAGGTCACGGAATACCTCCGTGATCTGGAAGGTCCTGGCCATGCCCATCCCGACGCGCAGGTTCGGCGGCAAGGTCGTGATGTCCTTGCCATCGAAAACAATGCGCCCCTGCGTGGGGTGATAAAAGCCGCTGATCATGTTGAAGAACGTCGTCTTCCCTGCGCCATTGGGGCCGATGATTGCCATCAACTCGCCCTGCTCAATCGCGAGCGACACGTCCTTTACCGCAGCCAACTCACCGAAGTACTGCGAAACGTTGTCAATTTCGAGCAAGCTCATGAACTCTGGCTTCCGGTTGGTTCGACTTGGCGCAATCCGGGCAATGACCCGTCACCGCGGGAGGCGGCTGGAAAGCGCATGGCATCAGGCATCACGGGGATGTCCCGGGGAAACGTCGCCATCGGCAACGGCATCGGATGCCGGCTCTTCGTGCGAGCCGCTCTTGTGCCAAATGCCGAGTATGCCGCGTGGCAGGAAAAGGACTGCCAAAACGAAAATCAGCCCGATGAAGAACATCCAGTCGTCGGTAACGCCCGACAGGTAATTCTGCGCCACGACAAAGATGAAGGCGCCGACCAGTGGCCCCCAGAATGAGCGCATGCCACCCAGGACAGCCATGAGGACAAAGTCGCCTGACAACGTCCAATGTACGTCGTGCGGGCTCACGAAATTATTCAGGAATGCAGACAATGCGCCAGCACCCGCGATAAACAGGCACGACGCCGTATAGGCAATCCAGAGATGCAGGTTTACGCGTATGCCAAGAAATTTCGCACGCCGCTCATTCTCGCGCAATGCCAGCATCGTGCGACCAAATGGCGAGCGCAGGAGGATGCCCATCAGCACCGCACTGACGGCGAGTACAAACAATACCGCGTAATAAAACGTGAGGCTGTTGGCAATGTCGATGTGCGTAAAACCAAGGTCGATCGGCAGGCGCTGGAAGCCGCGCAACCCGTTGTCGCCGCCCGTGACGCTGTTCCAGCGGAAGGCGATGAAGTAGAAGACCTGCCCGAATGCGATGGTGGCAAGCGCGAAGTAGATGCCGCGCAGCTTGACAATCAAATAGCCCACGACGGCGCCGCCTATCGTGCCGACCAGGATGCCGATGAAAAAAGCGGCGGGCGAGCTGGCCACCAGATACTTGAGCGTCAATCCGGCGGCGTAGGCGCCCAGCCCGAAGTAGGCCGCATGGCCGAAGGACATCGCGCCCGTATGTCCTATCAGCAGATTGGTGGCCATGGCGGCAAGGCCGATGACCAGGACGCGGGTGGCAAGATCCGTGTAGCCACCGACCAGGACGATCCAGAAGGGCATCGTCAGAAGCACGATCCATAATGCGACCGAATAGATACCCTTGCGCATGTCTGTCCAATTCACAGCTTGGTCCCGCCTTCTTCACCGAACAGACCGTGCGGCCTGACCAAAAGTACGATTGCCATCATGACGTATATCGTGGCTTCCGACGCCGACGGGAAATACACCGTCACGACGCCCGCGGCAACGCCAATCAACAGCCCGCCGAACAGCGTCCCCACCAGGCTCCCCAGGCCACCGACGATCACCGCCACGAAACTCGGCATGATGAGGGATGCGCCAATCGTCGGCGTAAGGCCCAGCATTCCGGCAGCCAGGACACCGGCAAGCCCCGCGAAGAAGATACCGAGTCCGAAGTTCAGATTGCGCAGGATTCGCACATCCACGCCCAGGGCGGACACCATTTCAAGATCCAGCGTGCCGGCGCGAATACGCATGCCCAGGCGTGTTTTCTTCAATACGATGAAAAGCACCACCACTGCAACAGCCACCAACGCGACCATGAACACCCTGTACCCCGTAAGGAAGAAGAGTGTCGAACTGAGTGGCGAATTCAGCGCTGCGGGCGTCTGCAAAGGCAGACCCTGCGCGCCCCAGATGAAGCGCACGGCGTCCTGGAGCATGAATGCCAGGCCGAACGTGAGCAGCAGGCTGTATATGGGATCGCGGTTGTAACACGGCCGGATGAGTATCCGCTCGACCACCAGGCCGACAAATGCCGCGAGGAAGGGAGATATGACCAGGGCGCCCCAAAAGCCGACGTAGGGCTCGATCGTGTACGCAAGATACGCACCCAGGGCAAGAAAACCGCCGTGTGCAAAGTTGATGACGTTCGTCAGATTGATGATCAGCGACAGTCCCAGCGCCATGAGTGCATAGAACGCACCAATGACCAGCCCGTTGAACGCATTGAACAGGAGCAGCTGCGTCACGCGATTCCTCCACTACGCTTGGTTTTGTATCCGCCGTACTGCCAGGGGGTGGTTTGCGTGCGGTTCTCCACTATACCAATCACCGATACCCGCCGCTGGTAACGCTGCCATACAGAAACGCACGGGCGATGACGTGTCAAGTGGGTTCCACATGCCGCACATCGAAAGACCGGGCCAGCCTGCGACGAGCCGCGGGCTTGGCCCGGCCATGGAGGTGCCGGTACTTGGAAGTCAGGTCGGCCAGACCATCTTGCAGCCACTCTCCTCGAGAGTCGGTGCGATCGTCTTGCTGTCCACAACCTTGTCGACATGGAAGAAATCGTCGGGGCCGGCGGGGCCGCTCGACTGTGCGTGCCCAAACCACAAGGTGCCGATCAGCAGATGCTGGTTGGCGCGGAACGTGGCGGGGTTCGGCTGCAAGGCCACTTCCGGCGGCAATGTGAAACCGTCCAGTGCACGCGCCATCTTTACCGGCTCCAGTGACTTGGCGTTGTTGGCCGCCAATGCGCATGCCCAAGCCGCCGTGTGGCCAAACCAGGTACGCGCCGTTGGCACCTTCCCCGTCATTTTCTTGATGGCTTCGGTGAATTCCTTCACATGCGGGACGCCGGGCTGGTTCCAATACCACTCGATGACCCAGGTACCAATCCGATAGGACGGCGGCAGGGCCTCGAGTGTTTCCAGTTCGATATTGGCGCCTGCAATATGAAAGCGTTTTTGCAGGTTGAATTGCAATGCCTGCTTGATGCAATTGACCTGGTCATTGCCATTTTGCAGGATGACGATAACGTCGGGATTGGCTGCCTGCGCTTTGATGAGATACGACGAATATTGTGTCGTGCCCAGCGGAATGAGATCCGTGCCGACGTTGGTCGCGCCATATTTCTTCAGGTTGCGGTTATAGGCTTTCAGCAATGAATGCCCGAAAGCATAATCCGGTACGAGGAAATAGAATTTCTTGCCGTAGCGCTTGATGAGCGTTGGCGCAATGGCATTGACCAGCAATGACGTTGAAGGATCGACCTGGAACAGGCCCCAATAACATTCCTTGCCTGTAATCGGATCCGCATGTCCACCTTCATCGACCATGAACACGCCTTTCTGGCGTGCCACCTGCGAAATGGCCAGTGTCATACCGGAGCTGACATTGCCGATCAGCATGTTGACCTTGTCACGGTCAATGAGTTTGTGCGCCTTTTGTACGGCCACGCCCGTATCCGTACTGGTCGAATCCTCGACGATGAGTTCCACCTTGCGACCGAGGATACCGCCCTTGGCGTTGATTTCCTTGACCGCCAGCTTCATGCCGGTGATTTCGTTGCGGCCGGTAATCGCATAGGTACCGGTCAGAGGGTTGTCGACGCCGATCTTGACCGTCTCTTCGCCCTGGGCCGCAATGACCGCCGGCGCGACCATGGTCGCGGCGCCCGCGGCGCCGGCCGCTGCACCCAATTTGAGGAATGTGCGACGGCTGATCCCTTCGGAACCGCTTTTTTCCGAACTATCCTTTCCATCCATCATGTGTGTCCTCTGGATATGATCTCTCTTGAAATTGATCTGTCGCGCGAGCCGGCACGATAATCCCCGGCGGTGGGAAAACACGCACACAACCACACACGTGCCGCCGAGGTCGCAGCTCACGCCAGTTAACTTGCGCCGATATTCTGTGTGTGTCAACTGTCGATTTGTTCTGGTACACGCGGATGCATACTGGACATCACGCAAAACGTCCATGAAATTAACAAGATACGGAGGTTCCGGATGCATCGCAAACCTGCCTCCAGCCGCATGAAACGGACGTCGAGGATAAATCACGGCTTCAGAACCTTGCCGATTTCTGATGCGCTACAAATTGACTATATACATTTGGTATCGACAGTATTTAACGCAATGTGCCTTCCAACCTTTTGCCGGCGCTTCTATGCTTGGGAGCGCCGCATTAGGTGGGGTCCCGGCGCACGGTGAAAATCAATAACCGCAATGCAATCGGTGGCCATATCAATGGCAAGGCCCGAACTTTCGCAGGAGCATGTCCGCAGGAGGCACGCAGATGAAGATTTCGCACGTGTTGACACTTGACGATGCCCGCGCCATGGCGGCCGCCGCCGAGGCGGAGGCCAGCAGCAACGGCTGGCGCGTCACGATTGCGGTTTGTGATGCAGGAGGACACCTCCTGTACCTGCAACGCATGGATGGCGCGCCGCCGGCGAGTGCGCAAATCGCACCCGGGAAGGCGCGTACCTGCGTCCTCAGCGGCAAGCCGAGTGGCCTTTCGGAAAAGATGATCAACGAAGGGCGCTTTGCCGCCCTCTCCATGCCGCAGATTTCCCTCGAGGGCGGCGAACCGGTGCGCTTCGATGGCGACATCATCGGGGCCGTCGGCGTATCGGGCGTAAAACCCGGACAGGACGCACAGGTCGCGCGCGCCGGCACGGCGGCATTGCCAGCCACCTAGGAAATCGCTGGCCTGGCACACCCGCGCCGCGATAGACCGGCGGCCACTTGAGTTCGAGTACCCAACAACACAAGCGAAAAGACGAATGACAAACTACATCGACAGTCACGGCCTTCACATAGCGGATTCACTACGCCACTTCGTCGACGACGAATGCATACCCGGCACGGGCGTGCAGGCCGACGCCTTCTGGGAAGGCTTTGCGGCCATCGTTCATGACCTGGCGCCCCGCAACCGCGATCTGCTGGCGACGCGCGCACGCATCCAGGAAGCGCTTGACGGATGGTACCGGGCCCATCCTGGTCCCGTTGCCGATCCGGCCGCATACCGCGCCTTCCTGGACACGATCGGCTATCTGGAGAAGGTGCCCGGTGAGGTGACGGTCGCGACCGCCAACGTCGATGGCGAAATCACCCGACAGGCCGGCCCGCAGCTTGTCGTGCCGGTGAGCAACGCACGCTATGCGCTCAATGCCGCCAATGCGCGCTGGGGCAGCCTTTACGACGCCCTGTACGGCACCGACGTCATTCCCGAGGATGATGGCGCGACCCGCGGCAAGGGTTACAACCCCGTACGTGGCGCGCGCGTCATCGCCTTCGCGCGCCAGTTCCTGGACGACACCATCCCGCTGGCCGATGGTTCCCACGCCGACGCCACGGCCTACGCCATCCGTGACGGGGTCCTGGAAATCACGCTCCGCAGCGGATCGACAACCGGTCTGGCCGATGCCGGCGCCCTGTCGGGCCATCGCGGCGAGGCCGCCCATCCCACCGCGTTGGTCTTCCATCACCACGGCCTGCATTTCGAAATCCTGTTCGACGCGGACAATCCGGTCGGCGCGAGCGACGCCGCGCACATCAGCGACATCGTCATGGAGGCGGCGGTAACGACCATCGTGGATTTCGAGGACTCCATCGCGGCGGTCGACGCTGACGACAAGGTCGTGGCCTACCGGAACTGGCTCGGGCTCATGAAGGGCGACCTGACGGCCCGTGTCACCAAGAACGGCAAGACGTTCACGCGCGGCCTGAATGCCGACCGCAACTACGTCGGCGTGGATGGCCAGCCGCACGTCCTGCATGGCCGTTCCCTGCTGTTCGTGCGCAATGTCGGCCACCAGATGACCACGCCGGCGGTCCGCGATGGCGAAGGTCGCGACATCCCCGAGGGCATCCTCGACGCCGCCGTCACCTCGCTGGCGGCCATGCACGACCTGCGCAACCAACTCAATTCGCGCACCGGTTCCATCTACATCGTCAAGCCGAAGATGCACAGTGCCGAGGAAGTGGCATTCACGGCCGAACTGTTCGGACGCGTCGAAACGCTGCTGGGCCTGCCGGCGAACACCATCAAGATGGGCGTGATGGACGAGGAACGGCGCCTCAGCGTCAACCTCAAGGCCGCCATCGCCGCGGCGGCCCACCGGATCATATTCATCAACACCGGCTTCCTCGATCGCACGGGCGACGAAATCCACACCTCAATGCATGCCGGGCCCATGGTGCGCAAGGGTGACATGAAGGCCGAGCCATGGATTCGCGCCTATGAGCCGAACAACGTGCAGGCGGGGCTGGAATGCGGCTTGCAGGGCCACGCGCAAATCGGCAAGGGCATGTGGGCCATGCCGGACATGATGCGCGACATGCTGCGCGAGAAGGTCGGGCAGCTGCGCGCCGGCGCCAATACCGCCTGGGTGCCCTCGCCGACCGCGGCAACGATCCACGCCCTGCACTACCACGCCGTCGATATCGCCAAGGTCCATGCCGGGCTCGAGGGGCATCACGAGGACTATGTCGAGCGCATCCTCACCGTACCGGTCGTGGCCAGCCCGAGCTGGACTCCCGAGGAAATCCAGAAGGAACTCGACAACAATACCCAGGGCATCCTGGGCTATGTCTCACGCTGGGTCGACCAGGGCATCGGCTGCTCGAAAGTGCCCAACATCGACGGTGTCGGCCTGATGGAAGACCGCGCCACGCTGCGTATCTCCAGCCAGCACATCGCCAACTGGCTGTTGCATGGCGTGGTGACGCGGGAGCAGGTCGAGGCGACGCTGCGCAGGATGTCCGCCCTGGTGGACGAACAGAACGCCGGCGACGCCGACTACGAGCCGATGCACGGGCACTTCGACACGTCCTGCGCCTTCCGGGCCGCCAGCGACCTGATCTTCAAGGGGGTCGAGCAACCCAACGGCTACACGGAAACCATCCTGCACCATTGGCGCCAGGTGCGAAA
>CAYOEF010000026.1:12413-16803 GCA_964402805.1 uncultured Rhodanobacteraceae bacterium
CACGCCTTGAGGTAATCGATGAAATACCGCACCTTGGGCGGAAGGTAGCGCTGGTCCGGATAGATCGCGCGAATGTCGTAATCCGGGACTTCGAACGCATCGAGCACCGTCATGAGGGTGCCGGCCTTGAGTTCGCGCTGGATTTCCCACGTCGAGCGCCAGGCCAGGCCCAGGCCCGCGCATGCCCAGCGGTAGAGGAGTTCGCCATCGTTGGCGGTCAACGTGCCCTTGACGCGCACCGCGAACGGCTTGCCGTCACGCATGAACAGCCAGCCACGATGCTGCCCGCCGTGCAGGTTGAAGGTCAGGCAGTTGTGCCCGGCGAGATCCTCCGGCTCGCGCGGAATGCCGTGGCGTTTGAAGTACTCGGGCGTACCGCAGACGACGCGCCGATTCGGATACAGGGGTATCGACACCTGGCTCGGGTCGGCCGGACCGCCAATGCGGACGGCCATGTCGTAGCCGTCGTGGACCAGATCCACGAGCCGGTCGGCGAAATTGAAGGACATGGCCAGTTCCGGATGCCGCAGCCGGAACGCGATCGCATGGGGCGCCACGTGCAGGCGCCCGAACGATGCGGGCGCCGCAATCGCCAGGCGGCCCATCAGCGAATGGCCCTTGGCCATGATGCTGGCATCGGCGGCCGCCAGATCCTGCACCAGTTGCCGGCATTGCTTGAGGTAGGTCCAGCCGATGTCCGTCAACGTGAGCCCGCGCGTCGAGCGATGCATGAGCTGCACGCCAAGGCGTTCCTCGAGTGCGGTCAGGCGCCGCCCCATCACGGCGGGCGTTACGCCTTCGACCAGCGCCGCCGCCGCGAAGCTGCCTTCCTCCGCGGTCAGTACGAAGCTTTGGATTTCGGTATAGCGGTCCATGGGCGTTTGCCGCAGGGGCGTGTCGCGATTTTAACCTGACCTCGCGGGGAAGTTCGATTCCACGCCCGATTCGACGGCGCCGTGTCGCCGGATCGAGACCCCCGGTCCACCGTGCCGGCCGGGCACCGGCACTCCATCCCCCGAATCCATGAAAACTGCCCGCGGTGCGCGTATGCTGGAACGGTTTATTCGATATGGAGGCAGGTCTCATGGATACTCCGGATGCCACACGTGCCGGCACGTTTTCCATCGGTGGGCAACTGGAAGTGCATCGACTTGGATTCGGTGCCATGCGGGTTACCGGCGCCGGTGTATGGGGCGAACCGCGTGACCGCGTGGAATGCCTGGCCACGCTGCGCGAGGTGCCGAGGCTGGGCGTCAACTTCATCGATACGGCCGATGCCTACGGACCAACGGTGTCCGAGCCCATGCTCAGGGAGGCACTGCATCCCTACCCGGCCGACCTGGTCATTGCGACCAAGGGAGGCCAGATCCGCACCGGTCCGAACGAATGGATTCCGCTGGGGCGCCCCGAATACCTGCGCCAGCAGGCCCTGCTCAGCCAGCGCCTGCTCGGCGTCGAACAGGTCACCCTCTGGCAGCTGCACCGCATCGACCCGAAAGTTCCCCGCGACGAGCAGTTCGGCGCCATCAAATCCATGTTGGACGACGGCCTGATCCGCTTCGCCGGCTTGAGCGAAGTGACCATCGAGGAAATCGAGGCGGCACGGAATATCTTCCCGGTAGCGACCGTGCAGAATCGTTACAACGCAAGCTATCGCATGTACGAGGACGTGCTCGATTATTGCGAGGAACACGGGATCGGCTTCATTCCGTGGGCGCCTTTGTCGGCCGGGCAGTTGACGCAGGCCGATTCCCCGTTGGCCGAGATCGCACGCCGCCACCAGGTCAGGCCCGCGCAGATTGCCCTCGCGTGGCTGCTGCGGCGCAGCCCGGTCATGCTGGTCATCCCCGGCACTTCGCAGCGGACCCATCTCGAAGAGAACGTCGCGGCGGCCGCGATCGAGCTGTCCGACGAGGAATTCGAGGCACTCTCGGACATTCCGCACACGACCCGGCGCAACTGAGCCCGTACCGGCAACTGTCAGGCCCACGCACCACCATGATTCCACTGTCCATCCTTGATCTTGCGCCCATCACGCAAGGCGGCTCCGCCAGCGCGTCGTTCGCCAATACGGTGGACCTGGCACGACACGCCGAACGCTGGGGCTTCCGCCGCTACTGGATGGCCGAGCACCACGGCATGCCGGGAATCGCGAGCGACGCCACCGCCGTCCTGATTGGACACGTCGCGCAGGCAACCGCCACGATCCGGGTCGGCGCCGGCGGCATCATGCTGCCCAACCATTCGCCACTGGTCATTGCCGAGCAATTCGGCACGCTGGAAGCGCTCCATCCCGGTCGCATCGACCTGGGACTCGGGCGCGCGCCGGGAACGGACCGCATCACGGCACATGCACTGCGCCGCACGTTGGCCAGCAGTTCCGACGAGTTTCCACAGGATGTACAGGAACTTGCGGCATATTTTGAAGGCAACTCCAGAATTCACGCCATCCCGGGGGAAGGTCAGGACGTGCCTATCTGGATTCTCGGCTCGAGCCTCTTCGGCGCCCAGTTGGCCGCCCTGCTCGGACGTCCGTATGCCTTCGCGTCACACTTCGCCCCGGCCCAGATGATGGACGCCATGGCGGTGTACCGTTCGCAGTTCCGGCCATCGCGGTACCTTTCCAAACCGTACGTCATGCTCGGTCTCAATGTGTTCGCCGCCGAAACCGACGAGGAAGCACGCTATCTCGCCACCTCGTGGCAACGCGCCTTCATCGAGTTGCGTTCGGGCAATCCGATCCGGCTGCCACCCCCGCAGCGCGGTTATCTGGAGACACTGGCGCCGGCCCGGGCACAGGCCCTTCTCGATCACGTGCTGGCATGCACGGCCATGGGATCGCCGCACACGGTCCACGACCAGATCCGCGCGTTCGTCGACAGGACGCAACCGGACGAGCTCATCGTGACCAGCAACATGTACGACCACGCCGCGCGCCTGCGTTGTCATGAAATTGTCGCCGACTTGATCGACAAGCCTTAAACTACCGCGCTGTACGACGTGTACAGGGGGCGGCTGGCGGCAATGCCCGACGGCTGCGACTTGTCGACCACGACAATCCGGAAGGAAGCACCATGTTTGAATCGATCCCGCGCGTTCCCGGCGATGCCATCCTTGGCCTGATCCAGCAGTTGAAGGACGACCCCAATCCGCAGAAAGTGGACCTGGGTGTCGGCGTCTATCGTGACGCGCATGGCAATACGCCTATCCTGCGCGCGGTCAAGGCGGCCGAACAGATGCTGGTCGATACCGAACAAACCAAGGCCTACATAGGCTCCCACGGCGACCCGGCCTTCGGCGAAGTCATCCTGAAGACCGTGCTCGGCGCCGACAGCAAGGTGCTGGCCGCGAACCGCGCCAGCGCCACGCAGGCGCCCGGCGGAACCGGCGCGCTGCGGCTGGCGGCGGACTTCCTGGCCTCGGAGCTTCCCGGCCACGCCATCTGGCTGCCCGAGCCGACCTGGCCGAATCATCTCGGCGTATTCGCCGCGGCCGGCATCGAGATGAAGCGCTATCCCTACGTCAACGCGGACAACGAACTCGATTTCGACGCCATGCTGGCGACCTTGAAGTCCGTTCCCGAAGGCGACACCCTGTTGCTGCATGCCTGCTGCCACAACCCGACGGGTTTCGACCCCGACCACGGGCAATGGCAGCAGATCCTCCAGGTGATCCGCGAGCGCAAGCTGTTGCCGCTGGTGGATTTTGCCTACCAGGGCTTCGGCGACGGACTGGACGAGGATGCCTACGGCGTGCGCCTGCTTGCGGACAATCTCGACGAGTTGCTCGTCACCCAGTCCTGCTCCAAGAACTTCGGCCTGTACCGCGAGCGCATCGGCACCTTCATCGCCATCGCCAGGACGGCCGAGCAGGCGGGCAACGTGCGTTCCCAGCTGGCATTGACGGCGCGCAAGAACTACTCCAACCCGCCGGCGCACGGCAGCGCGATCGTCTCGACCATCTTTGCCTCGCCGGAGCTGACGGCACAGTGGCTCCAGGAACTCGAGGAAATGCGCAGCCGCATCGCCAACCTGCGCCGCCAGCTCGTGGTCGGCTTCGAGTCCTTCGGGCTGGACAAGCGCTTCGCGTTCGTGACGCGCCAACGCGGCATGTTCTCCTATACCGGCCTCGACAAGGACGAAGTCACACGCCTGCGCGACAAGTACAGCATCTACATGGTCGCATCCGGGCGCATCAACATCGCCGGACTCAACGACGCGAACATCCCGTACGTGTGCAACGCCATCGCGGACGTCGTGAAGTAAGCCACGGGCGTGGCGGACCGGACGTCCACGCCCCTCACACCCCCCGCGGCGGTGGGGCACGGCGCCCCAAGGGCACGGCACGCCGTGCCCGTACGAAATATCGATTGGTGTGTGAGTGATTCGCC
>CAYOEF010000026.1:16903-18837 GCA_964402805.1 uncultured Rhodanobacteraceae bacterium
GTGCCCGTACGAAATATCGATTGGTGTGTGAGTGATTCGCCACGTCGACCATGCGAAATCTCGCGTGCGTTGCCCCCGCGATACGTATCCCACCCCTCCATGCGACGTAGGGGCACGGCGTGCCGTACCCTCTTGGCGTGCCGTGCCCGGGGCCGACTCAGGCCTGTGGCCGCATGTAGGGGAACAGCAGCACGTCGCGGATCGAGTCGGCATTGGCCAGCAGCATGACGAGGCGGTCGATGCCAACGCCCAGGCCACCGGTCGGCGGCAAGCCGAATTCGAGAGCGCGGATATAGTCGGCATCGAAATGCATGGCCTCGTCGTCGCCTGAATTCATGGCCTCGACCTGGGCCTTGAACCGTGCCGCCTGGTCTTCCGGATCGTTGAGTTCGGAAAAGCCATTGGCAATTTCCTTGCCGCCGATGAAAAGCTCGAAGCGGTCGGTCATTTCCGGATCGCTGTCGTTGCGGCGTGCAAGCGGCGAGACTTCCAGCGGATGCTGGGTGATGAAGGTGGGCTGGACGAGGCTTTCCTCGACCGTCGCCTCGAAGATTTCCAGCAACAGCTTACCCCAACCCATCGACGCCTTCACGTCGATGCCCAGGTGCGTGGCGTGCCCGGCCATGGCGTCACGGTTGCGCAAATCGTCGCGGCGGATGCCGGGATTGTGCTCCAGCACCACGTCCTCCATGCGCTTGCGCTGGAACGGCGCGCCAACGTCGATGGCGCGGTCTTCCCAGGTGAGGTGCGTGGTTCCCGTCACCTGCGCCGCGACGTCGCGGATCATGGCCTCGGTAAGATCCATGATGTCGACATACGTGGCGTAGGCGCGATACAACTCGAGCATGGTGAATTCGGGGTTGTGGCGCGTGGAGACGCCCTCGTTGCGGAAATTGCGGTTGATCTCGTAGACGCGCTCGAAGCCCCCGACCACGAGGCGCTTGAGGTAAAGCTCCGGTGCCACGCGCAGGTACAGGTCGATGTCCAGCGCGTTGTGATGGGTGACGAACGGGCGCGCCGTGGCGCCGCCGGGAATCACGTGCATCATCGGTGTTTCCACTTCCATGAACCGCCGCGGCTCGGCTTCCAGCCAGGTGCGGATGTGGCCGATGGCGCGTGAGCGTAGCTGGAACGTCCGGCGTGCCTGCGCCGTGACGATCAGGTCCACATAGCGTTGCCGATAGCGGCTTTCCACGTCCGCCAGGCCATGGAACTTTTCCGGCAGCGGACGCAGGGATTTGGTGAGCAGCCGCAACCTGTCGACACGCACCGACAGCTCGTTGGTCCGGGTCCGCATCAACAGGCCTTCGGCGCCGACGATGTCGCCCACGTCCCAGCCCTTGAAGGCGTCATAGGTGGCCTCGTCCAGCGTTCCCTTGCGCACGAACAGCTGGATGCGCCCGCTCATGTCCTGCAACTGCACGAAGCTCACCTTGCCCTGCACGCGCTTGAGCACGATCCGTCCGGCCACGGCGACGCGGCGCTGTTCGGCCTCGATGGCATCGGCCGTCCACTTGTCGGCGTCGGCGTAGGCGGCCTGCAGGTCGCCGGCCAGTTGATCGGGACGGAAATCATTCGGGAACGCCGTGCCCTGCTCCCGCATCGCATTCAGTTTTTCCCGGCGCTCGGCGATGAAACGGTTTTCGTCGATGGGCGCGGGCGTTGCGGGAGTGTGATCAGCAGTCATGACGGTTCGGCGTGAATGGAATGGTGGAAAACGTGGCGGTGCACGACGGCTGCCGGCACATTGGCGCAACATCAGGCATCGGCACGCTTCGCGCCGGCTTCGAGCCCGGCCTTGAGGCTGGCCTCGATGAAGCCGTCCAGGTCGCCGTCGAGAACCTTCTGCGTGTCGGTGCGTTCGATACCCGTACGCAAGTCCTTGATGCGGCTCTGGTCCAGCACGTAGTTGCGGATCTGGCTGCCCCAGCCGA
>CAYOEF010000027.1:0-17462 GCA_964402805.1 uncultured Rhodanobacteraceae bacterium
AGATGACGGGTGCATTCTGTATCGACATCCGCACGCGCACGGAATTCCTGCAGTTCATCGGCATCCACGGCAGCACCGCCTGACACACCGGCCGATACGCGACCGTACTCCGCCGGTGTGGCGACACCGGACGACCAACCGATGCTGAGCGACACTACCAAGGACGCCATCCGTACCGCCTTCGCGCGGCTGCGCGAGCGCTTGCCCGACTACCGTCCACGGCGCGCGCAGAACCGCATGATCGCGAGCGTCGCCAACACGTTCGCCGAAGGCGGCACAGCCGCCATCGAAGCCCCGCCCGGTACCTGAAAATCCATGGCCTAGGTGATGGCGGGGGTTGCGGGGGCGCGCGCCACCGATCGCAAGCTGGTCATTGCCACCGCCACCGTGGCCTTGCAGGAACAGCTGGTCCGGCAGGACATCCCGCGCTACCTCGAGATCACCGACACTGCCGCGCGCGTGGCCCTGGCCAAGGGACGCGGGCGCTACCTGTGCCCGCGCAACCTCGCCCACGCCGTGGCCAGCCTGGACGAAAGCCAGATGGGGCTGGGTTTCGACGCGGACCTCGCCCTGTGGGACAAGGCGCCGGCGGAAAGCGACAAGGCCACGTTGCACCAGATCGACCAGGCCTTCGACCACCAGGACTGGGACGGCGACCTGGACAACCCGCCGGTACCGCTCAGTCCGGGGGTACGCGCGCTGGTCACCACCAGCGCCGGCGGCTGTACCGGCCGCAAGTGCGCGCACTTCATGCACTGCCCTTTCTACGCCGCGCGCCGCAAGGTGGATGATGCCGACATCATCGTGGCCAACCAGGACCTGGTGCTCGCCGACCTCACCATGCCGGGCGACAACGATGGCTGGGGTGGCATCATCCTGCCGCGACCCGACGCCACGCTGTATGTGATCGACGAAGGCCATCACCTGCCCGGCAAGGCCATCGAACGCGGCGCGACGCACGTCGCCATGGACACCACGCGACGCCAACTCGGCAAACTGATGCGCCAGGCCATGGCCGCCTATTCGCTCACCGAAAAAGAACGCCTTGGCCGGCTCGACGCGGCTGGCGCCGAGGAAAAGCTGCAGGCGCTGATCGACGCCCTGCAGGCACTGGAAAACGATATCCACCTGGCGTGGACACCCGACCCGCGCGCGGCCGAGCCGGGTTGGCGGGCGTCGCTGGGCGAACTGCCGGAAAACTGGGTCATGCACGCGCGCGAGTTGGCCGTGCTGGCCGGTGAAATCCTGCATTGGCTGGGCGCCGTACACCGGGCGATAACGGAAATGACCGAGCGCGGGCCAACCCGCGAGGCACTGGCGCGGGAACTCGGCATCGCCCTGGAACGGCTCGAACGCCAGGCCCGCACTTGGGAAGCGTGGGCCGCCAGCGACGACCGCGAACAGCCGCCGCATGCGCGCTGGATCACGCTCGGCGCCGACGGACAGCTCATCTGCCACGCATCCAGCGTATCGGCCGCCGCACTTCTGCGCACCGTGCTCTGGGACAATGCCGCCGGCGTGGTGCTGACCTCGGCCACACTCAGCGTGGGCGGCAATTTCGGCGACTTCGTCGATGCCGTGGGCCTGCCGGACGGTGCGCTGACCGAGAGCCTGCCCTCACCCTTCGACCTGTCGCGCCAGGCAACGCTGGAGGTGCCGGACATCCATGCACTGCCGGATGATCGCGAGGAGCATGCCCAAGCCGTCAGCGCCTGGCTGGATGCCCACCTGGACTGGGATGCCGGCAACCTGGTGCTGTTCACCTCGCGCGCCAAGCTCGAACGGGTATTGCAACTGCTGCCAATCGCACGGGTGCGCAGCGTGCGCGCGCAGGGCTCACGCGGCAAGGCACAACTGGTCGCCGCACACGTGGCCGACATCGAGGCGGGCAAGGGCAGCACGCTCTTCGGCCTGGCCTCCTTCGGCGAAGGCCTCGACCTGCCCGGCAAGCTGTGCGAGACGGTCGTGGTGACCCAGTTGCCCTTTGCGGTCCCGACCGACCCGGTCGGCGCCACCTACGCCGAATGGCTGGAATCGCGCGGGCGCAACCCCTTCCTCGAGGTCAGCCTGCCCCAGGCCACGCGCCTGCTGACGCAATACTGCGGGCGCCTGATCCGCAGCGAGGACGACCACGGGCGCATCGTTCTCCTGGACCGGCGCATCATCACGCGCCGTTATGGCGGCGGCATGCTGCGTGCCCTTCCGCCGTTCCGGCGCGCAATCGCGCATGCAACCGGCGTCCGGACAGACGCAGGTCAAACCGAATCCACGTGATTTTTGTAGAATAATGCCCTTCGTGACTTTCTGAACAAGCCTGCCCGGGCGTGGCGATGCGCGCGCCGGCGGCTCCCGGGGCCGTTACCCTCCGAGCCCGACGCCGCGACAGTACCTGCGCAAGTTTGCGCGAGAGCCGTGGCCGACGCCGCGCCTGCCGCGTCGGCTTTGCATGGTCGTTGGAGTCCTGTCCGTGAATAGTCCCGTTCCTGATCGCAAGCATTCTCCCGTCCCGCCTGCCCCACTGTCGCACCGCCTTGCGCTCGATGCGCGCGACGGCGCCACGTTCAGGCGCCAACTGCGGGCGTACTTCCTGGAGACGTTCGACCGCTACGAATCGCTGTTCGAAACGCTGGCCTGCGACGCCGCCTGGTACGAGCGCGCGATCACGCTGCGCCACCCGCTGATTTTCTACTACGGCCACACGGCGACGTTCTTCGTCAACAAGATGCTGCTCACCCGGCTCATCGACAAGCGCGTCGATCCGCAGCTGGAATCCGTATTCGCCGTCGGTGTGGACGAGATGGGTTGGGACGACCTCGACGACGCGCATTACGACTGGCCGTCCATCGCCAGCGTGCAGGCCTACCGCGACCGGATTCGGGCGCTGGTCACCGACATCATCGACCACGCGCCGCTGAGCCTGCCGGTCGCCTGGGACCATCCCTGGTGGGCCATCGTGATGGGCGTGGAACACGAGCGCATCCACCTGGAAACCTCGTCCGTCCTGATCCGCCAGCAGCGCCTGGATTACGTCAAGCCGCATCCGGCCTGGGCGCCGAACCGCGAAACCGCGCCGGCACCGGCGAATTCGCTGGTGGACGTGCCGGCCGGAAACGTCACCCTTGGCCGCGACCGGGACGAACCGTTGTACGGCTGGGACAACGAGTACGGACACCACCAGGCCGAGGTGCCCGCCTTCAAGGCCAGCCGCCTGCTGGTCAGCAACGGCGGGTTTCGCGCCTTCGTCGACGCCGGTGGCTACCGCACGCCCGGGTACTGGGAAGCGGAGGGCCGCGAGTGGCTGAAGTTCAGCAAGGCCACGCATCCGACGTTCTGGGTACCGGATGGCGATGGCTGGCGCCTGCGCCTGATGACCGAGGAAGTGCCGATGCCATGGAACTGGCCGGTGGAGGTCAACGCCCTCGAGGCGCGCGCCTTTTGCCGCTGGAAGGCGGAGGTGACCGGCGAGCCGGTGCGCCTGCCCAGCGAGGATGAATGGCATCGCATGCTGGCCGTGAGCGGCTGGCAGCCGGACGACGACGCCAACCTGTACCTCGAACACGGCGCCTCGTCGACGCCGGTGAACCGGTTCCGCCATGGCCCGTTCTGCGACATCGTCGGCAACGTATGGCAGTGGACCGAAACGCCGACCTATCCGTTCGACGGGTTCGTGGTGCATCCGATCTACGATGACTTCACCACGCCCACATTCGACAGCCGCCACGCCATCATCAAGGGCGGCTCGTGGATCTCGGCAGGCGACGAGGCCGAGCCGGCCGCGCGCTATGCCTTCCGCCGCCACTTCTTCCAGCACGCCGGTTTCCGCTATGTGGTCTCGGCCATCAAGCCCACGCCGCCGTCGCATTACGAAACCGACAAGCTTCTTTCCGAATACGCCGAGTTCCACTACGGCGCGACGTATTTCGACGTCCCGAATTTCCCGCGCACCCTGGTCGAACGGGCGCTGCGCGTACTGGGCGGGACGGCGCCGCGCCGGCGCGCCCTGGACATCGGCTGCGCGTCCGGGCGCGCCACGTTCGAACTGGCGCGTCATTTCGACCACGTGACCGGCGTCGACTTCTCGGCCCGCTTCATCCGCCAGGGTGTGGCCCTGGCCCAGGGCGAGCCGCTGCGCTACGTGGTGGTGGACGAGGGCGACCTCGTCGAACCGCGCGAAGTCCGCCTGGCCGATCTCGGCCTGGCCGACGTTGCGCAAAAAGTGGCGTTCTACCAGGGTGACGCGTGCAACCTGAAGCCGCAATTCACCGATTACGACTTCATCCTGGCGGCAAACCTGGTCGACCGGCTGTACGAACCGATGCGCTTCCTCGCCTCCATCCACGAACGGCTCCGGGTCGGCGGCCTGATGCTCGTCACCACGCCGTGCACCTGGCTGACCGAACACACGCCGCGCGGCGCGTGGCTGGGCGGCTATCGCCGGGACGGCCAGGCGGTACGCACGCTGGACGGCCTGCAAGCCGCGCTGGGACCACACTTCGAACGGGTGGGCGATGCGTTCGAGGTGCCGTTCGTCATCCGTGAAACCCGGCGCAAATTCCAGCACACCCTGTCCGAGGCAAGCTTCTGGAGGCGCGTGCGCTGAGACCGGGGCCGGTCGCCGGCCTTCGAATCGTCCCGCGCGCCGGCGATGCCCATGCCCTTCGACTTCGACCACCCCATCGACCGTGCCGGTACGCACAGCGTCAAGTATGACGAACGCCGCGCCAAGTTCGGCCGCGCGGACGTCATGCCGCTGTGGGTGGCGGACATGGACTTCGCCACGGCGCCGTGCATCCGGGAGGCCATCGCCGCGCGCGCCGCGCACCCGGTCTACGGCTATACGCTGGCACCGGAAAGCCTTTACCAGAGCATCATCGACTGGCATGCCGCACGCTACGAATGGCACATCGAACGCGACTGGATCGTGCTCGCACCGGGCGCCCTGCCGGCCCTCGCGGCCGTCGTTTGCGCGCTTTCCGAACCGGTGGCGGGCGTCGTCGTACAGCCCCCCGTGTATGCGCCGTTTTCCGGAATCACCGCCGACACCGGCCGCCGCGTCGTGGCCAGTCCCCTGGTCGAGGCAAACGGCCGCTACCAGTTGAACCTCCGGCACCTGGAGCGTTGCGCAGCCGAAGGCGCACGCCTGCTGCTGTTGTGCCATCCGCACAATCCGGTGGGCCGTGTCTGGCCCCGAGCAGACCTGGAAGCCATCATCGACGTCACCCGTCGCCACCACTTCACGGTGGTGGCCGACCAGTTGCACGCCGACATCACCTACGGCGACACCCGATTCGTGCCCATCGGCGCGGTTGCGCCGGACGCCGGGGGCATCGTGAGCCTGGTGTCGCCGGGCAAGGCGTTCAACATCCAGGGGCTGCCGCTGGCGGCGCTGGTGGTGGCCGACCCGGTCCGGCGCGAGGCCATCCGGCACCAGCTGACGGCGCGCTGCCTGGACAACATCGATCCGTTCTGCCTGGCGGCCGCCGAAGCGGCCTGGCGCCACGGCGGCGCATGGCGCGATGCGCTCGTGGCCTACCTCGGCGACACGCGCGATCAGGCCGTCGCGTACATCCGCGACCACCTGGCGCCGATCCGCGTCGAACCGCCCGAGGCCGGATACCTGCTGTGGCTGGACTGCCGCCACCTGGGCATGGACGATGCCGCTCTGCAACGCTTCTTCGTCGAGGACTGCGGCCTGGGCCTCAACCCCGGTACGGATTTCGGCAGCCGGGGCAGCGGCTTCATGCGCCTCAACTTTGGCGCCCCACGGCAATGCGTCATGCGCGCGCTGGCGGCCATCCGGGCGGCCCTTGCACGGCGTGGTGTCTGACGGCAACCCTCAACGTGGCGCGTAGGCCCGCATGAACATGTCCACGCTGGCTTCGGCATTGGCATCGAGCCTGGCCTCGTGGTCCTGCATCCCGTCCGTGCAACCCAGCATGAGCCGGATCTGGAAATACCCCTTGACCAGGACCATGAACTGCATGGCCGCGCGTGGCACGTCGTCGATCGCCAGCGCGCCGGCGGCAACGGCCCGACGCAACATGCGCTCGAACATCGACTGCGTGCGCACGAATCCTTCATCCCAGATCAGGCGCCCGAAACGCGGCACGCCCTCGTGGCAGTCGCTGAGAATGGCGCGGAACGAACCGGCGGCCTGCAGGCTGCAGTCGAGGTGCGCATGGATCCGCGCCACGCGCAGCAGGTTGCCGCGAATGTCCAGCGCCGGATCGAGTTCGTACGTGCGTTCGGGAAGGTATTCACGCATCCAGTCGCGCACCACCTCGCGAAACAGGTTGTCCTTGTCCCCGAAATGGCTGTAGACCGTCAACTTCGAGACACCCGCGCTGGCGGCCACCGCGTCCATGCTGGTGCCCTGGAAGCTCTGTTCCGTGAACAGGTGCTTGGCCGCATCGAGGATGGCAGCGCGCTTCTCCATGTCCTTGGGCCGGCCCGGCCCCTGCGTTCTCGATGCCATCGGTAAAACCACTTCACTGATACGCGATATTTGGTTTATTATACGTGCCGGTACATTTATTTGCAGCACCGGGCTTGCCCACCATGGACCCCATCGATACCGTCGCGTCGCCCAACCCCAGCCTTGCCTGCCGCCGGGTCCAGCGCCTGCTGGCGCGATGGCTGGATGCCGACGCCACCGCCGCACGACGGCTCGCGTTCGACGTGCGTACCACGCTGGTTGCCCTGGACACGGCCGAACGCACATACATCACACGCTGGCTGGCATGGTTGTGCGTCGCCACGCGCAGCCAGGGCCGCCGCGATTTCGACACGCGCCTGGCGCGCCTCGATGCGACCCTCGGCGCGGGCGTGCGTGTCCAACTCGGCGAGCTGACATCCGGACACCCCGGCCCGCCCGACCTTCGCCAAAGTGCCTGAGGTGGCCTCCCCGGTCCCGCCACGAACACCGTCGGCCTCCCGTACGCACCCCGCTTCGGTTCGTCACGACCGATCCATCCGCCCGCCCGTGCAACCCGCCCGCCATTGCCGCAAGACCCCACGCCGCCTATGCTTTGCACCGCACTGACCGTGGATCACCCGTTTATGAGCGCAAACATCGAGCTGGCACGCCAGAACATGATCAACAATCAGGTGCGGACCTGGGACGTGCTCAGCCTGGACGTCCTGGACATGCTGGCCACGGTGCGCCGCGAGGATTTCGTGCCCGCGCCGTTTCGCCATCTGGCGTTCGCCGACATGTCGATTCCACTCGACCACGGCGAGGTCATGATGAAGCCGGTGGTCGAGGGACGCCTGCTGCAGGCCGTCGCGCCGGGTCCGGACGACGAGGTGCTGGAGATCGGCACGGGCTCGGGTTACATGACGGCCTGCCTGGCGAGTATGGCCGCGCACGTCACCAGCGTGGACCTGTATCCGGATTTCACGGCCACCGCCGGCGCGGCACTCGAGAAGGCCGGCATCGACAACGTGACCCTGGCAATTGGCGAAGCCGTGCACGATTACGCCCCGGGACGCCCGTTCGACGCGGTCGTCGTCACCGGTGCCGTCCCCGCCATCGGGGAGCGCTTCGTGTCATGGCTCAAGCCCGGTGGGCGCGCCTTCATCGTGCATGGGTCGTCACCGCTCATGGAAGCCGTGCTGGTGCACCGCGAAGGCGATGCCCAGTGGCGCCAGGAAAGCCTGTTCGAGACCGACCTGCCGTGGCTCGTGAGCGCGGCGCCCGCACCGCGGTTCACGCTTTGACTTGCATCACGCCGACCCCAGGACTTGTGCCACCATGACCATCCGTTCCGCACGACTGCTGTCGCTGGTCCTTGCGCTTGCCCTGGTTCCGATGTTTGCCCACGGCGAAGACCTTTTCGATGCCTACCGCCAGGCCTTGGCCAACGATCCGGTGCTGGCCCAGCAGGTCGCCGAACGCAATGCCACCCAACAGGGCGTGCCGCTGGCGCGCGCGCCGCTGTTGCCGCAATTGAGCGCCGGCTGGCAGTTGCAGCAGACCAACGGCAGCGGGGTGTCGCGGACGGCATCCAACAACCTGCAAAGCACGTCGGGAAACGGGCACGTGCGTTCGCGCGACCTGTCCCTGAACCTGTCGCAGACCATCATCGATTTCAGCAAGTACGCCAACCTGGATGCCGCGCAAGCCCAGGCCAAAAGCGCCGACGCGCAATACGACGCCGCCCTCCAGGATCTCATCGTGCGCGTGTCCACGGCCTACTTCACCGTGCTGCTGGCCAAGGACCAGGTCGCCAACGCCGAGGCCTCCGAGAAGCAGTTGGCGCGCCAGCTCGATCGCGCCAATGCGTTGTTCAAGAATGGATTGTCCGCCATCACCGACGTGCAGGACGCCAAGGCGCAGCATGACGCGGCCGTCGCGGAACTCATCACCGCGCGCAACCAGCTCGACGATGCCCGCGAGGCGTTGCGGCAGATCACCGGCAAGCCCGTGCAAAACCTGAAGGTGTTGTCCGGCCAGCTGCCGATGACGCCGCCGAGCCCGGACGTGCTGTCGACGTGGGTGACCCAGGCGACGAACGACAACCCCAACATCGTCGCGCAACAGTTCGCACTCACGGCGGCCGGCCACAACATCGAGGCCGCCCGCGACGCGCGCCTGCCGACCCTCGATGCGAACGTGAGCTACGGCAAGGGCGCAAACTGGTACCAGGATGGCCCGTATTTCGACGAGCCCAACAACACCACGATCGGGCTGAGCGTCAACGTGCCCCTGTTCAGTGGCGGCGCCATCCACGCACAGATCAAGCAGTCGATCTACCAGCGCGATGCCGCCCAGGCCGTCCTGACCCAACAAAGACGCCTGGTGGTGCGCAACACGCGCAACCACTTCCGCTCCGTGCTTGCCGGCATCAGCGAGGTCCAGGCCACGCGGCAGGGGGTCAAATCGGCCGAGAGCGCGCTTGCGGCCACCGAGGCGGGCTACAACGTGGGCACGCGCACCATCGTTGACGTACTGTTGGCGCAACAGAACCTCACCGCGGCCCGCCAGAGCTATTCCCAGGCCAGGCACGGGTTCATCCTCGACAAGCTGCTGCTTGAACAGGATGCCGGCAGCCTCGACGTCAAGGACCTCAAGGCCGTCAACGCCCTGCTGGTGCCCGCCGGCAGCATCCACGACGTGACGGTGACGGAGGACACGGCCGGCAAGTAACCGGGGGTTACCCGGGGAGGCCGCCCGTCTCCACGCTGTGCTCTGCGAGCACGTCGTCCACCAGGGCCACGATGCGCGACGTGGCGCCACGTTCACGCGCGAATGCATCACGTGCCGCCGCTCCCATGCGCATGCGCCTTGCCGGGTCGTCGAACAGTGCGAGGACCGCCGCGCCAAGCCGGTCCGGCGTCGCCACGCGCAGCGCGCCATGATTTTGGATGAGGGTGTGGGTGATGCCTTCGAAGTGGTGCGTATGCGGCCCCACCAGGACCGGAATCCCGAATGCCGCCGGTTCCAGCACGTTATGCCCGCCGACCGGCACGAACGTACCGCCGACGAAGGCGACGTCGGCCGTGGCATAAAACGCCAGCAGCTGCCCCATGGTGTCGATGAGGAAACATTGGGTATCACGGGCCGGCAGTCCGTCGCCTTGCCGTGTGGCCACGGACAGGCCTGTGGCACGCACAAGCCGTGCCACGCCCGCAAACCGTTCCGGATGCCGCGGTGCCAGCAGCAACAGGGCATCGGGGTGTCGTGCGAGGATTTCGCGCTGCGCCGCCAGCGCCGCCGCCTCTTCGCTCTCGTGGGTGCTCGCCATGATCCACACGGGGCGCTGCATGCCCCATTGGGTACGTATGGCAAGACCCTTTTCCCTCCACCCGGCGTCGATCGACAGGTCGAATTTCATGTTGCCGACCACGTGGATGCGCCGGCCAGGTACGCCCAACAGGCGATAGCGCACGGCATCGATGCGCGACTGCGCCGCCACCAGCGTGACGCAACGCAGGGTGGCCGCCACCAGCGGACGCAACAGTGAACGGTAGGCACGCAGCGAGCGCATCGACAGGCGCGCATTGGCCAGCACCACCGGTATGCCCCGGCGCTGGCAGGCATGGTAGAGGTTGGGCCAGATTTCGGTCTCCATGATGACGGCGATCACCGGCGCGGCGCGGTCGAGGAATCCGCGTACCGCAAACGGCACGTCGAACGGCAGGTACACGTGGAATACGCGCTCGCCGAAGAGCTCGCGCACGCGATCGGAACCGGTCGGGGTGCCGGTGGTGAGCACGAGGCGACGCTGCGGAAAACGGCGCAACAGCGCCTCCACGAGGGGCGCGACGGCATTGACCTCGCCCACGGAAACCGCATGCACCCACAGGTTGGCCCCAAGGCCGGGGCCGCGGAACCGGCCGAGCCGCTCGCGCCAGCGCTCGTGGTAACGGCGCCGGCGTGGGCCGGGCAGCAGCGCCCGCAACGACAGCAGCACCGGCACGATCAGATACAGGGCGGCGGTGTAGACGATACGCAACGGGGCTCCCTTGTGCGACGCGATGGCAGATCGGCAGTATAGAGACACGGGACCGACGCGCTACACTTGCCGCCCCATGCCCGGTTCACCCCGTCCACCGCTTCCGCGTGCGCTGCTCAGGCCCCGGCACTGGCCCGCGTGGCTGGGCCTGGGCGTGATGTGGCTGGCGGCGCACCTGCCCGGCAGGTTGCCGTGGCGGCTGGGGCGCCTGCTTGGCGCGCTCGTCCAGCACGTGCCGCATCCGCGCCGCCGCATCGCACGAATCAATATCGCGTTGTGTTTTCCCGATCTCGATGCCGCCGCACGGCGGCGTCTCGTGGATGCCCACATGCGCGACCTCGGCATGATGATGATGGAGTTCAGCGTGGGCTGGCTGGCCGGCGATCGCGCCATTGCCCGCATTCCGGCCCGCATCGAGGGCTTGGAACACCTGCACGCGGCGCAGCGCGAGGGCCGCGGCGTGTTGTTGGTCGGCGGCCATTTTTCAAACCTGGAACTGTGCGCGCGCCTGGTGTCCCAACGCCTGCGCATCGCCGGCATGTACCGGCGCATGGATTCGCAGGTGTTCGAGTGGGCGGTGCTGCGGGCACGCCTGGGCTACGCGCGGACGATGTTCGAGCGCGACGACCTGCGTGGCACGGTGAAGTACCTGCGCAAGGGCGGCATCCTGTGGTACGCGCCGGACCAGGACATGCGCAGCAAGGACAGCGTCTTCGTGCCGTTTTTCGGGCAGCCGGCGGCTACCATCACGGCCACGCACCACCTCGCGCGCCTTGGCCGGGCCGTCGTGGTCCCCTTCTTCCACCACCGCCGCGAGGACGACAGCTACGTGCTGCGCCTGGCCGCCCCGCTGGATCCCTTTCCCACCGAGGACACGGTCGCCGACACGGCCCGCATCAACCGCGCCATCGAGGCCATGGTGCGCGAGGCGCCGGCGCAGTACCTGTGGGTGCACAAGCGCTTCAAGTCACGTCCGCCGGGCGCAGCGCCGGTCTACTGACCTCCATCCGCAGGCGCGTGCTCAGTCACGCAGGATGTAGACCGCGCTGCAATACGGGCAACGCGACTTCCCGCCGTCCTTCTCGATGGACAGGTACACGCGTGGATGCGAGTTCCAAAGGTACATGCCGGGCATCGGGCATCCCAGCGGAAGGTCGGCGCGCGTCACTTCGTAGGTGTGTTCGGCGTTGGGCATGATGAGCCCGTCGGTCGTGGAATCGGTGCGCGTCATGCGCGTGCCTCGCTGGAAAGGGTCTGCCGGGACGATTTTAGCGCATGCATCGGGTATGGATCGTGATCCGCCGTCGCGACGCCTCAGCCACCCTGCCGCATGCGCACCGCCTTCGTCCCAAAGGATATCGACGCCAGTCCCGGCAGGTCGCGCAGGGCGTCGACCAGCTGGGTCAACTCGGCTTCTCCCGCACCCGATTCGAACAGCAGCTCGACATGGTCCAGGCCGGAGCTGTCCTTGCTCAGCACGACCTTGCCCAGGTTCAGGCCACGCCGCTTCACCTCGGCGCGCACGGTCGCCAGTTCCGCGTCCTCGGCAAGGGTGAGGGAGACACTCGGGATGCGGTGGTAGCGGTTGAAGAAACGCCGCTCGACGGGTTTCAGCCCGGCCATGATGACCCATGCGACGGCGGTGGCCAGGACGGCGGCGACGTACATGCCGCTGCCGGCGGCGAGCCCGATCGCGGCCACGGCCCAGAGTCCCGCGGCGGTGGTCAGCCCGCGGATGATCTGCTCGCGCTGCAGGAACATGATGGTTCCCGCGCCCAGGAAACCGATGCCGCTGACCACCTGGGCCGCGATACGCGATGGATCCAGGATCACGTTCTTGTACTGCAACGCGTCACTGAAGCCGAATGCGGACACGATGATCGCCAACGCCGCGCCCAGGCACACCAGCATGTGCGTGCGCAGGCCCGCCGCCCACTCGTTGCGCTCGCGATCAAAGCCGATCACGCCACCAAGCACGGCCGCCAGCAGCAGCCGGCCCAGTACGTCCACTGTCGAGATCATCCGTTCACCTGCCTGTGGCCGGCGATGCCATGCGCATCACGCGGCCGTGACATTCCATCGCCCAGTGTAGGACGCCGCCGCCCGCGCGGCCATGCATCACCACGCTCACGCCGCCGCCTCGCCGAAGCCATAGCCCAGGGCGGCGGCCACGGCCAGCACCGCGCTGGTCCCCGCGGCCAGGTCCGCGTCGCGTGGCGCGATGCGCTGGCGTGCATCGAGCGTGCACGACAACGCCCGCGCCAACAGCATGCCATGGGCTGTCGCCAGCGCCTGCGCTTGCGCTGTATCGAGGACGCCGGCCCCGGCGAGGGTGTCGATGAGGCTTGCGGTTGCGCGCTCTTCCAGCAGGCGCGGATGGCTCGCCGCATGCACCAGGACCTCACCCTGGAGCAGGAACTCGATATCCACCAACGCCCCGGCGCCCTGCTTGAGGTCCAGGCGCTGCGTATCGGAGCGGTCGCGCTCCTCGCGCCAGCGTCGCCGCATGCGGCTCACCTCGTCGCGCACCAGCGCCGGTTCGGGCCCGCGCCGCAGAACCTCGGATCGGACCGCGGCGAATGCCTGCGCCAGATCCGCATCGCCAGCCACCGGCCGCGCCCGCACGAGCGCCTGGTGCTCCCACACCCATGCGCGTTCGCGTTGGTAGGCGGCAAAGGCGTCCAGGCTGCTGACCGGCAACCCGCGCGAGCCGTCCGGCCGCAATCGGGTGTCCACCTCGTACAGGCTTCCGGCGCGGGTCGGTACGCTCAGCCAGTGCATGATGCGCTGCGCCAGGCGCCCGTACCAGGCAACGCCGTCGAGGGGGCGCGCGCCATCGCTGTGCGCTTCGGCGCGCGCCGGGTCGTAGATGAATACCAGGTCCAGGTCGGATGCGAATCCCAGTTCACGCCCACCCAGGCTGCCATAGCCCAGCACGACGAACCCGGACCCGTCACCGGGCAAGGCGCCATGCCGGGCCCGCATTTCACTCTCCGCAAGTGTCACGATGGCGCCAATGACAGCCTCGGCCAGCGCCGCCAGCCGGCGTGCGGTGGCGACACCGTCGGCGCGGCCGTCGACGAAGGCCAGTCCAAGGCGGAACGCGAGGCTCGCCTTCAATTCGTTGAGGCGATCGAGGTCGGTGCCGGCATCGCGTTCCTCCAGCGCGGTCAAGGCGTGTGCAATCTCCTCGGCAATCGCGGCGCGCTGCAGGGGCAATTGATCCATGCGTGGGCCAAGCACGTCATCGAGCAGGAGTGGCTGCGCAACGACCTGTTCGGCGAGAAAGGCGCTGTCGGCGAACAGCTCCACCAGGCGCTTGCGTGCCGCCGGCTGTTCCTCGAGCAAGGCCAGGTAGGCGGAACGCCGGGCCACGGCCTGCACCAGCCGCAGCAGTCGACCCAGGCATGCCGCCGGCGCGGTGCTGGCGCTGGCCTGGGCCAGGAGATGGGGCATGAGCCGCCGCAGGCGCTGGCGCCCGCGTGCCGACATGGTGCGCACCTGCGGCGACGCGGACAGGCCACGCAGCGCGGCGCATAGCGTGTCGGCCGTATCAAAGCCGGCGTCGGCCAGGTCGCCGGGGGCCAATGAGCCGTCCTCGGCGGCCCGCCACAAGGCCACGTCGGGACGGGATACCGGCGCATCGCGTCCGCCATGGGGCACGAGCACGTCACTGAATTCCTCATGGACGGCCGCACGATGGGCGGCCAGTTCGGCGGCGAGCGCGTCCCAGTCGCGATAGCCCATCCCGAGCGCGATGCGCTCACGTGCCAGCGGATCTTCCGGCAGGTCGTGGGTTTGCGTATCGCGCAGCATCTGCAGGCGGTTTTCGAGCCGCCGCAAAAACACATAGGCGTCGCGCAGGCGGCGCACGGGGGTGCTCGACAGGAAACCGCGCGCCTCCGCGACCGCCAGGGCCGGCAGCAGGCCGCGCACGCGCAGGCCCGGTTCGCGGCCACCGCGGATCAGTTGCACCAGTTGCACCACGAATTCGATTTCGCGGATGCCGCCCGGGCCAAGCTTGATGTTGCCGGCCAGGTCCTTGCGCGCGACCTCGGCGTCGATGCGCGCCTTCATCTCGCGCAGCCCGGCAAAGGCGGTGTAGTCGAAGTAGCGCCGGTACACGAACGGCCGCAACAGGTTCAGCAACTGCTTCCCGGCCGCCATGTCGCCGGCCACGGGACGCGCCTTGATCCAGGCGTAGCGTTCCCAGTCGCGGCCCTCGCGCTGGTAGTACTGTTCCATGGCCGCGAACGGCAGCGCCAGGCCTCCGGCGGTTCCGAAAGGTCGCAGGCGCAGGTCGACGCGCGCCACCACGCCGTTGTCCGCGCGGTCGGCCAGCAGGCTCACCAGGCGGCGCACGAGGCGCGCGAAATACTCGCCGGCGTCCAGCGCGCGCCGCCCGTCACTGGTCCCGGATTCGGGGTAGGCCAGGACCAGGTCGATGTCGGATGAAAAATTGAGCTCGCCACCGCCAAGCTTGCCGAATCCCAGCACGACGAGTCGCTGCACTGCACCGGCGGCATCATGCACCTCGCCAAAGCGCGCAGCGACGGCCGCCTCGGCCCACACGAGGGCGGCGCCGAGCAGGGTTTCGTACAACACGCTGGTGTCGGTCACGATGCCGGACAAGGTGTCGAGGTCGTTGACGTCGCGAAACACCAGCCGCAACGATTCGGCGTGCCGGAAGATGCGCAGCTCGCGCATGACATCGGCCTCGCTGGCCGCCGCCGGCAGCATGCCGCGCGCGCGCGACGCGGCATCCGCGCTGCCACCCAGCCGCTCCAAGCCCCGCGCGCCAAGCAGGTCCGGCTGGCGTTGCCAGACCTCGAACGCGAAATCACTGGCCAGCAGCACGCGTCGGATGCGCTCGCCGACCCCGCTGTCGTCGTGCAGCGCGACGCCTGCCTCGCGACACCGCTCGATCAACTCGGCATAACGGGAGGCAACCAGCGTTTCCAGTGCGCGTGGCAATTCGGACATGGGGTGCATTATGCCCGGAACCGGCCGCCACCCAAGGGGCCGGCCCGGCGCACATGCGGGCGTGCCGGTCAGGACTTGATGCGCAGGCCCGTGTCGGCGTCGAAAACATGCAGCCGCGAGGTGTCGAACGCCAGGTCCAGGGCGGCTCCCGGTGCCGAGGGCATGGCCTGCGGCGGAACCCTTGCCACCAGCGGAACGTCCCCGAAGCGCAGGTTGAGGAACACTTCGTTGCCGATGGGCTCCATGACCTCGAGCGCCGCCTGGAAATGCGTCGCCGGATCTGCCTGGTTCGCGTCCACGGGTTTGGGGGCCAAGTGCTCGGGGCGCAGGCCCAGCACGATGTCGCGCTCGTGCATCGCCGCCAGTGGCAGGCCCGCGGACTGCATGCCGCCCAGGTGCAGCGAAACGCCGTCCATCGCCAGCACGTCGCCGTCCAGGCGCCCGCGGAAGAAGTTCATGGCCGGGCTGCCGATGAACCCGGCCACGAAAAGGTTGGCGGGATGCTCGTAAAGCTGCATCGGGGCATCGATCTGCTGCACCACGCCGTCCTTGAGGACGACCACGCGCTGGCCCAGGGTCATGGCCTCGACCTGGTCGTGCGTCACGTAGATCATGGTCGCGCCCAGGCGCCGGTGCAGCTTGGCGATCTCCACGCGCATCGCCACGCGCAGCTTCGCGTCGAGATTGGAAAGCGGCTCGTCCAGCAGGAATACCTTCGGCTCGCGGATCAGGGCCCGGCCCAGGGCGACGCGCTGGCGCTGACCGCCGGAAAGCTGGCGCGGGCGCCATCCGAGCAACTGTTCCAGGCCCAGCATGCGTGCCACCGCATCGACGCGCCGCGTGATCTCCGCGTGCGGGTATTTGCGCAACTTGAGGCCAAAGGCAAGGTTCCGCGCGACGGTCATGTGCGGGTAAAGCGCATAGTTCTGGAACACCATGGCGATGTCGCGTTCGCGCGAAGCCAGGTCATTGACCGCACGCCCGTCGATCGCGATGGTCCCCGAGTCGATCGTTTCCAGGCCGGCGACGGACCGCAACAGGGTGGACTTGCCGCAACCGGACGGCCCGACCAGCACCATCAGTTCACCATCGGCCACGGTGAAACTGGCGCCTGCGATGGCGACCTTGCCGGTGTCGTAGACCTTGCGTACGTTTTCGAGTTGGACCGTTGCCATGCCTGAACCAGTCGTCGAATGCGGTTCCCCCATGTCGGAGCCGGCACGCAATGCGCCGAACCCGGTTCGCTAGGCTAGCACAGCGGTTTGCGGATCACCGGGGGGAACGATAGTATCGTGCAGTGCCGCTTGGGGGCCGGCAAATCCCTGTATCGCATCGAAGGCCGTGTAATGAAGCATGCATCCCTGCTCCGAATCGTGACCGCCGGAACGATTGCCATCGCTGGCACTCTTGCCCTCGCCGGCTGCGGCAATGACAACAGCACGTCCACGGCAAGCCAAACAAGCCAGGCAAGCTCCAAAAGCGTAAACGTGGTCCTGGCGAACCACGTCTGGACGAACGCCATCAAGAAGCGTATTCCCGATTTCGAAAAGAAGACGGGCATCAAGGTCAATCTCACGCAATTGAGCGAGGATCAGCTCGCCGACAACTACAACGTCAAGCTCAATGCCGGCTCGGGCGATTTCGACGTGATGATGTACCGCCCCTTGCAGGTCGGGAAGCTGTTTGCCAGGAACGGCTATTTCGCCGACCTGTCCCAGCGCGTGAAGCAGGATCCCAAATGGAACTGGAGTGATTTCCAGTCCGGCCCGGTAAGCCTCGTCACTTACAAGGACAAGATTGTCGGCGTCCCCATCGTCACGGAAAGCGAAGTCCTCTATTACCGCAAGGACCTGCTCAAAAAGGCCGGACTCGAAGTGCCCAAGACGATGCAGGAACTGCGCGCGGCGGCGAAGAAGATTTCCGAGCAGAACAAGGGCGTGGCCGGTTTCGTGTCACGCACCCAGGCATCGGCGGCGGTCACCCAGTTCTCGGGCTTCCTCTACAGCTTCGGCGGTGACTGGA
>CAYOEF010000028.1:0-15836 GCA_964402805.1 uncultured Rhodanobacteraceae bacterium
CCGCCCATGAAGGTGCCGCAGATGCCCAGGATATGCAGTCGCATGGAAAGGCCGGTTCCTTGCAGGGGTCGATCAGGCGCATCCGCCGCGACAATTCGCCGCAGTGCCGGGCCGGCGCATCATCGTGGAAAACGCGGCGTCAACCGTGGTGGACACGCACGTGACGCGCCTGTACACACGCGCGTGTCAGCTGCCGGCAGCCTCGGCGCGGGACGGGAGCACGTCGAGGATGCGTGACGACACCTCGTCCAGCCCGCCCACGCCATCGACCTCGCGCAGCATGCCACGCTCGCGGTACCAGCCGGCGACCGGCGCGGTCTGCTCGGCAAAGACGGCCAGGCGCCGGCGTACCGTCTCGGGATTGTCGTCGGCGCGACCCTGCTCCTTGAAGCGGATCTCGCAGCGTCCGATGATTTCCTCGTTCGGCACTTCGAGCTTCACCACCGCGTCGAGCGGCTTGCCAAGGCGTTCGAGCAGCGCATCGAGCGCTTCTCCCTGCGCCAGGTTGCGCGGATAGCCGTCGAGGATGAAGCCCGCGTCGGTGTCGGCTTCGGCCAGGCGTTCTTCGAGCATGCCAAGGACGATGTCATCGGACACGAGCTGCCCCGCGGCCATCACGGCCTTGGCCTTGAGGCCGAGCGGCGTGCCGGCCTTGACCGCCGCGCGCAACAGGTCGCCGGTGGATATGTGGGCCACGCCCAGTTTCGTCTTGAGGCGCGTCGCCTGGGTGCCTTTGCCCGAGCCGGGCGCGCCAAGTAGCACGAGTCGCATTCGGTACTCCGCGTGGCGCCTTGGGCACGTTGTCCGCGGTCGCCGGTCTGCATCTTCAGTGATGTGGCTTGCACGTTAGCTTCTGCACCCGTTGCCGTCAAACTACCCGTGCACACGGTGCCGGGGTGGTGATCCGATCCGCCCGAGCAGGTATCGTTGGCACCTCGCACAACACGGAAATCGCCATGGCCAAGGGCAAGTTGCTGTATGCGCAATCCGGTGGCGTCACCGCCGTCATCAACGCCACCGCCGCGGCGGTCATCAAGGCCGCGCGCGACCAGGGCGTCACGGTCTACGCCGCGCGCAACGGCATTCTCGGCGTGCTCGACGAAGACCTGATCGATACGTCAAAGGAATCGAAGGGCGCGATCGATGCGCTCAGCCACACGCCGGGCGGCGCTTTTGGATCATGCCGCTACAAACTGAAGTCGCCCAGGGACAATGCGCCCGAATACGCCCGCATCATCGAAGTCTTGCGCGCGCACGACGTGCGCGGGTTCCTCTACAACGGCGGCAACGACTCGGCGGACACCGCGCTGAAGCTGTCGCAGGTGGCCAGGCGCCTGGGCCATGACATGGCCTGCATCGGCGTGCCCAAGACGGTCGACAACGACCTGGCAATCACCGACTGCTGCCCCGGTTTCGGCTCGGTGGCGCGTTACATCGCGTTGTCCACGCTGGAGGCGAGCCTGGACGTCGCGTCCATGTCCAGCACCTCCACCAAGGTGTTCGTGCTGGAAGTGATGGGCCGCCACGCGGGCTGGATCGCCGCCGCCGCGGGCCTCGCGGGCGACGGGGCGGACGCGCCGCCGCACGTCATCGTGTTTCCGGAGCGCGCGTTCGACGAAGCGGCATTCCTCGCCAAGGTGAAAGCCACCGTCGAGCGGGTCGGCTGGTGCACGGTGGTGGCCTCGGAGGGCGTGCAGGATGCCGCCGGCCGATTCCTTGCCGATGCCGGTACGAAGGATGCATTCGGCCACGTGCAGCTGGGCGGCGTGGCGCCGGTGCTGGCGTCGCTGGTGCACGCCGAACTGGGCCTCAAGGTGCACTGGGCCGTGCCCGACTACCTGCAACGCTCGGCCCGCCATGCCGCCTCGCGGACCGATGTCGAACAGGCGCTGGCTGTCGGCCGGGCCGCCGTGGACTATGCCCTGGCAGGCACCAACGCCGTCATGCCGGTAATCCGGCGCACCTCGGATTCGCCCTACCGCTGGAAGATCGAACCCGCGCCGCTGAGCCGCATCGCCAACCGTGAAAAGAAAATGCCCAGGAGCTTCATCCGCCGTGACGGTTTCGGCATCACGCCCGCGGCGCGCCGCTATCTGGCGCCGTTGATCCAGGGCGAAGCGGCACCACCACTTGGTCCCAATGGCCTGCCCCGTTATGTGACGCTGAAAAACGTCGCGGTCGCGAAGAAGCTCGCGCCGCGGGTACCGGGGTCACGCGGCTAGGCCGGATGCCGGTCGGTATGCGCCGGCGTTTCCCATCTCGCGCAAACCGTGCGCCCTGGGCTTCTCGGGGGCCGGTGCGGTGCTGGCCAGGGTTTCTCAGCCCCGATTGGCGAACAACTTGCCCATGTCGCCGTGGTTGACGATGTTGGCGAAACCGTCGAAACGTCCTTCGGCCAAGGGCTTGGCGGCCTTCACGAAACCGCTCCAGGCGGCCAGCGCAAGCGCGCCGCCGGTGCTCACGCGACGTACGCCAAGGGCGGCCAGTTCGGCCAGGGTCAGGGATGCCGCCGGGCCCATCAGCACGTTGACCGGCTTGGGCGCGACCGCCTTGACCACGGCCGCGATCTGGCCGGGCGTCGACAGGCCGGGCGCGTACAGGCAATCGGCGCCGACTTCGGCGTAAGCCTCGAGGCGGCGCAGGGTTTCATCGAGATCCGGCTGGCCGACGATGAAGCATTCCGCACGGCCCACCAGGATCACGTCCTCGCCGCTTGCGTCGATGGCCTTGCGTGCCGTGCGCAGGCGCGCCACGGCAGCGTCGAAATCGTACAACGGGTGCTCGCGCTTGCCGGTTGAATCCTCGATGGACAAGCCGGCCACGCCCGTGTCCACGCAACGGCGCACGTTGGTGGCCAGATCATCGAGGCTGTCCGCGTGGCCGTCCTCGAAATCGGCGTTGACCGGCAGGTCGGTCGCGTCGACCAGTTCGCGATAATGGCGCAGCACCTCGTCCACGCCCACACCGCCATCCACGTGGCCGCGCGAGAACGCAAAGCCGGAGCTGGTGCTGGCCAGCGCCTTGAAGCCGGCATCGGCCAGCCATACGGCCGAGCCCACGTCCCATGGATTGGGCAGGACGAAACACCCTTCGGCATGCAACTGGCGAAACGCGGCGCGCCGCTCGGCAAGGCTTTTGCGAGGCATGATGAGACTCCGTGACGACACTAGTGGACGTCGCCCGACCATACTCCCGTCACGACGGTCGCGCAGCCGCCATGCGTGGCCGGCGACACCACGCCGCGTCGGTTTGCACTGGCATCACCATGTTCGATGCGCAATCGGGGGCAAGTTAACGCGTAACACAGACCGTGTTGATATGTCTATACTCGGCCATTCCGTCCGCCACGGGCGGTTCCAGCTTGGGGAGGTTCCGATGCTGCATCAGTATGGTTTGTGGGTCGCATTGGTGTGCGCGATCATAGGTATTCTCTACGGGGTATTTTCGGTGCGCTGGGTACTGGCGCGACCGGCCGGCAATGACCGCATGCGCGAAATCGCCGGCGCCATCCAGGAAGGCGCCCGCGCCTATCTCAACCGCCAATACGGCACCATTGCCATCGTCGGCGTGGTGCTTTTCCTGCTGGTTGGATTCTTCCTCGCCTGGCTTACCGCGATCGGCTTCGCGATTGGCGCCATCCTCTCGGGTGCCGCCGGTTACATCGGCATGAATGTTTCCGTGCGCGCCAACGTGCGTACCGCCGAAGCCGCGCGCGGCGGCGTGCGCCAGGCCATGGACGTGGCCTTCCGCGGCGGCGCCATCACGGGCATGCTGGTGGTCGGCCTGGCCCTGCTCGGCGTGACGGGCTACTGGCTCATCCTCAATGGCGCGGGCGTCGGTGGCGAAACCGGCCTGCACGCGCTGGTGGGGCTGGCCTTCGGCTCCTCGCTGATTTCCATCTTCGCGCGCCTGGGTGGCGGCATCTTCACCAAGGGCGCGGACGTGGGCGCGGACCTCGTCGGCAAGGTGGAGGCCGGCATCCCCGAGGATGATCCACGCAATCCGGCGGTGATTGCCGACAACGTCGGCGACAACGTCGGCGACTGCGCCGGGATGGCCGCGGACCTGTTCGAAACGTACGCGGTCACGGTGGTGGCCACGATGCTGCTGGCCAATCTGACCTTCCCGGACAATCCCTCCGCTGTGCTTTACCCGCTGGTGCTGGGCGCGGCATCCATCATCGCGTCGGTCATCGGCACGTTTGCGGTACGCGTCAAGCCGGGCGGGTCGATCATGGGCGCGCTCTACAAGGGCGTGTTCGTATCGGCCGTGCTGGCGGCGATCGCGTTCTGGTTCATCACCCAGTCGCTGTTTCCGCAAGGTCTGGGCGCCGGGGCCGGCGAGGCCATTTCCACCGGGCGCCTGTTCCTGTGCGCACTGACCGGGTTGATCCTGACCGGGTTGATCGTCTACATCACCGAGTACTACACCGGCACCGAACACGGCCCGGTGCAGCACGTCGCCAAGGCTTCCACCACCGGCCACGGCACCAACATCATTGCCGGGCTCGGCCTGTCGATGAAAGCCACGGCGTGGCCGGTGCTGGCCATCTGCGCGACGATCTGGGTGGCCTACTTCTGCGGCGGCCTGTTCGGCATTGCCGTCGCCGTCACTGCGATGCTGTCGATGACCGGCATGATCGTGGCGCTGGACGCCTACGGTCCCATCACCGACAACGCCGGGGGCATTGCGGAAATGGCCGAACTTCCGGATGAGGTGCGCGGCGTCACGGACCCGCTGGATGCCGTCGGCAACACCACCAAGGCGGTGACCAAGGGCTACGCAATCGGTTCGGCGGCGCTGGCGGCACTGGTGTTGTTTGCCGACTACACGCACAACCTGGACGTCGCCGCGCGCGCGCAGGCGGCGGCAGGCAATACGCTGCACCAGGCGTTCACGTTCGACCTGTCCGACCACATGGTCATCATCGGCCTGATCATCGGCGGCCTCATCCCCTACCTTTTCAGCGCCATGGCGATGGAAGCGGTGGGCCGCGCCGCGGGGGCGGTGGTCGAGGAGGTGCGCCGCCAGTTCCGGGAGATCACCGGCATCCTGGACGGCACCGGCAAGCCGAAATACGATCGCGCGGTGGACATGCTCACGCGCTCGGCGATCAAGGAAATGATCATCCCCTCGCTGCTGCCCGTGGTGGTGCCGATCCTGGTCGGACTGATCCTCGGACCCAAGGCGCTCGGCGGCGTCCTCATCGGCACCATCGTCACCGGCTTGTTCGTCGCCATTTCCATGACCACCGGCGGCGGCGCCTGGGACAATGCCAAGAAGTACATCGAGGACGGCAATTTCGGTGGCAAGGGCTCGGAAGCGCACAAGGCCGCCGTGACCGGCGACACGGTGGGCGATCCGTACAAGGACACGGCGGGCCCGGCGGTCAATCCGCTGATCAAGATCATCAACATCGTGGCGCTCCTGATCATCCCGCTGTTGACGCTCTGAAACGCACCCCGCCCGCGTGTGGACGACACGGCTGCGCAGGCAGCCGTGTCGTCGATGCGGCGAACCCGGGTACCATGGCGCGATGAATTCATCCCTGCGCGGCCGAAGCGGCTGGTGGCTGCTTGCCGTGGCCATCATCGTGACCGCCGCGGTCTACTCGGCCGGCCTGTCGGGCGGATGGTTGTTCGACGATTACCCCAACATCGTCAACAACACCGACATCCACATCCACCACCTCGACATCGCCAGCATCGCCAGTGCCGCGCTGTCCTCGCCATCGAGTGAATTCAGGCGGCCCCTGGCTTCGGTCACGTTTGCGCTCAATTACCTGGCCAGCGGGCTCGATCCGTTCTGGTGGAAGGTGACCAACGTCGCCATCCATCTCCTGAACGGCCTGCTGGTGTTCATCCTGGCACGCATGCTGCTGCCGCTGCGCGACGGGCCGCGGCCGGATCCGCGGCATCGTTCGCGTCGTATCGGCCTCATCGCGGCGCTGATTGCCGGCGGCTGGATGCTGCTGCCCATCAACCTGACGGCCGTGTTGTACATCGTGCAACGCATGGCGAGCATGGCCAACGTTTTCGTGCTGCTCGGCCTGATCGGCTACGTGGCGTGCCGGCGCCACATGCTGGCGGCACCACGGCATTACTGGCGATCGCTGCTGGGTTGCGTGGCAAGCCTCGTGCTGGGCACGGCGATCGGTTTCACGGCCAAGGAAACAGCCATCATGCTGCCGCTCTACGCCTTCCTGGTGGAGTGGGTGTTGTTCCGCTTTGCCGCGGCCAGTGGACGCCATCGCATCGACAAGCCGCTGGCCGGTCTGTACGTACTGATCCTGCTCGTGCCCCTGGTCGTCGGCCTGATGTGGCAGTTGCCGCACGTGCTTGCCAGCAGCACCTGGTCCACGCGCGACTTCACATTGCGCACGCGCCTTTTGAGCGAAGCGCGCATCGTGTGCGACTACATCCGCTGGACCCTGGTGCCGACGCCTGACCCGTTGTCCTTCTACCACGACAACTACGTCGCATCGTCGGGTCTGCTGACACCGTGGACGACGCTGGCATGCATCGTGCTCATCGGCGTCCTGATCGCGCTCGCCTTGTGGCTGCGGCGACGCGCACCGCTGGTGTCCCTGGGCTTGTTGCTGTTTTTCGGCAGCCTCACCCTGACCAGCACCATCCTGCCGCTGGAACTCGTGTACGAGCACCGCAACTACTTCGCCAGTTTCGGGTTGCTGCTGGCCGTCGTTCCCTTGCTTGCCGGCCGTCTGCCGCTGGCCCTGCCCCGCTACGTACTGCTGGGCGGCCTGATGCTGCTGTGGACCGGTCAAACCGCCATCACCGCCTACGCCTGGGGCAACCCGTTGCGCCTGGCGGAAATGCTGGCCGCACGCGCACCCGGATCGCCGCGCGCCCAATACGCCCTGGGACGGACGTTCATCGTCTATTCCGACTACGACCCTGATTCCATTTTCACCGCCAAGGCCTATGCGCCGCTCGAACGCGCCGCCGCCCTGCCGCATTCATCCATCCTGCCCGAACAGGCCCTGATCTACATGAATGCGCGCATGCACCGGCCCATCAAGCCCGCCTGGTGGGACAGCATGATCGCCAAGCTCAAGGCGCACCCGCCCGGCGTGCAGGACATCAGTTCCATGGCCGCGCTGACCAAATGCGCCCGCTCCGGCGAATGCGACCTGTCCCGCCAGCGCATGCTCGACGCCTTCCTCGCCGCGCTCAGCCACCCGCATCCCCGGGCGCGCATGCTGGCGATCTACGGCGACTATGCCTGGAACGTCCTCGGTGACCACACCCTCGGCGAGCGCGTGACGGCCGAGGCATCCAAACACGACCCGGTCGAACCCGCCTACCACGTCACCCTCGTCCGCATGCTTGCCGCCCAGGGCCGCTACGACGAGGCACGCCAGCAGATCAAGGCCCTGGAAGCCCTCAACATCGGCGGCCGCCTCGACGATACCATCGCCGGGCTCAAGGTCCTGCTGCCTCCTCGCGGCCAGTAACCCCATGCGCGGGCACGGCACGCCGTGTCCCTACGGGATTCGTGCTCGCCTCAATGCGGGTTAAGGGCACGGCACGCCGTGCCCCTACAGGATTCGTGCTCGCCTCAATGCGGGTTAAGGGCACGGCACGCCGTGTGCCTACGGGGTTCGTGCTCACCTCAATGCGGGTAGGGACACGGCGTGCCGTGCCCTGTGTGGATCGCGGCTACGGAAGACCGAGCTGGACGACAACTTGCCGCCCGAATTCACTCCACGCGAACCGGTGCGCGAATGCTATGCAGTCCGCTGGCGAGACCGGTGATGTGGACAGCGTCTGGATGATGGTGTCGGCAAGGGCTGCGTAGTCGCCCGGCCCGACGAGCCGGCCGGATTGGCCATCGGCGACGGCATCGATGACGCCGCCGGTGGCGAAGGCGACCGTCGGCAGGCCGTGAGCGGCGGCTTCCACGGCAACCATGCCGAAGCCCTCGGGGTCACCAGGAATGTGGCGTACCGGAAAAACGTGGATGTCCGCTGCGCGATACACCGTGCCGAGTTCAGCATAGTCGGTGATGGTGCCAAGGAACACGACATTGGCGCCCACACCCGCCTCGTCTGCCGCCGCCTGGATGCTCGCCGGTGTCTGCGCCTGCGCATGCAACGCCTGACTCGGGGCATCCCCCACGATGACGAGCATGACGTCGGACCGGTCGGCGACGATTTGCGGCAGGGACAGGGTGACGAACTCGCGCAAACCCTTGCGGGTGGACAGGCGGCCGACGGAGAGCAGCAGCGGACGGTCGTCCAAATGGTGCCGATTGCGAAAATCCTGCACGGCGTGGTCGCGCGCATCCGCGTTTTCGGCGGGCAGGTCCACGCCGGGATGAACGATGCCCATGCGCGCCGGATCGACGCCGACATCGCGACACAAGGCCGCCGTGGCGCGGCTGTTGGCGATGACGCGATCCATGCCGCGGATGGCGGGCAACCACAGTGCGCGGTATACGGGATGCCGGACGGCGATATCCAGACCGTGGACGTACACCGCGGTGCGGGCACCGCATATGCGCGCGGCGCTGCGGGCCAACGGTGCCGTGAGGCCGCTGCCGGCCAACACGATATCTGGCCGCCACGCCCTGGCCTCGCGGCGCGCCAGCCGGCGCGCCCGCCACAGGAAGCTGCGCAGCGGCTTGAGCGGCGCCCCGCGTACAATCACATTCTCTGGCGCCAGGTCGGCTGCACCCCGCGGACCAATGACGCGTACCTCCGCCACCCGGGCCAATTCCCTGGCCAGATGCCAGTTCAAACGCTCCATGCCGCCCACCAGCGGCGGCAGGTTGCGGGTGACGAGGAGGATGCGCGTCATGCCGCGCGCATCAGTTCGAAGCGGCGCGCATCGGGCACGCGTACCGCGCCACGGCCTCTCCGCCGCACGCGGCGAATGCGCCTTGCATCGTGCAATCGAACCACCGTTTTACGCTTGGCGTTCCTTGAGCAGGTCGCGGATTTCGGTCAGCAGCACCACGTCGGCAGGTGGTGCGGCGGGAGCCGCTTCCGCCTTCTTGTGCAACCTGTTGAGGGCCTTGATCATCATGAAGATGACGAAGGCGATGATGAGGAAGGTGATGATGGTGTTGATGAAGGCGCCGTAGCTGATGATGACGCCGCCCTTGCCATCCGGGCCGGCCGCCTTGAGCACCCATTTCAGTGCCTTGAAATTGATGCCGCCGACAAGCCAGCCGATCGGCGGCATGATGACGTCGTTGACCAGCGACTGGACCACGTCCTTGAAAGCCGCGCCAACGACGATGCCCACTGCCATGTCGATGACGTTGCCCCGCATCACGAAGGCCTTGAACTCTGTCATCATGCCCATCTGACGACTCCAGGTTGATGTCCCCATTGACGATTTAACACCAATGACGCCATTCGCGCCACTTTTCCCCGATGCCGCGAGCGGCAATCGCACGCGTCGTCAATCGCGCCGGTAGGTCAGCGACGTGATCTGCTCGGATATCAGCCCGATCAGGAACACGACCACCGCGGCGCTCCACAGCAGCGTGCTCATGTTGGTCAACCGATGGTAGGCGTACAGGGTGTAGGCATAGTTGATGCAGCCCAGCACGAAAAACACCCCCGCCGTGGGTATGAACAGTTTCAGCGGCGAATACAGCGTGGCGATCTTGAAGATGATGAGCAGGAAGCGGATGCCGTCGCGCAACGGCCGGATATGGCTCCTGCCCACGCGCCGGGCCACGCGGATGGGCAGGTAAGCCACCGCGTAGGCGCTGCGGAAGAAGGCCATGGTGCTGGTGGTGGGGTAGCTGAAACCGTTGGGCAGGAGATGGATGAACTCGTGGAACTTCGCGGCGCGCACGGCGCGGAAGCCGGAGGTGAGATCCTGCACCTTGTGCCCGGTCATGCGGCTGGCCAGCCAGTTGTAGAACATGTTGGCGACGCCGCGACCGACGCCGGCCTGGCCGTCCCAGGTGCGTGCGCCGACGACCATGTCGTAGCCCTGGTCCAGGGTTTCCAGCAATCGCGCGACATCCGCCGGATCGTGCTGGCCATCACCATCCATGAAGACCAGGATGTCGCCGCTGGCCGCGCGCGCGCCACGCTTGACGGAAGCGCCGTTGCCCATGCTGTAGGGTGCGCTCAGGCAGGTGACGTCGCTGGCGGCGCAGATGGCTGCGGTATCGTCCGTGGAGCCGTCGTCGACGACGATGATTTCGGCTTCCGGATACAGCTCGCGCAGGCGCGGCAGCAGACCGACCAGCGCCGGCGCCTCGTTCTTCGCGGGCATGATGATGCTCAGGTTGCTCACGATGCATCCCCTCTGGACCGTGCGATGATAACCCGTTGCGGTACTTGTCTGCTGCACGCGTGCCGCCGTTGTGCGCATTGTGCCGCGCGCCGTCCCGGCCTCCCCGTACAATGGCGCGCATGAACGAACTTCCCGTCATCACGCTCGCCAGCAGCCGGCGCGCCGGACACCCCTGGATCTGGTCCTCGCAAGTACGCAAGCCGGCGGACCGCCTGCCGCCGGGCACGGTGGTCGACATCCACGATGCCGCCGGCCAATTCGTCGGGCGCGGCTTCTGGAACGGGCATGCGCGTGTCGCGCTGCGCGTGCTGACGGGCAACCCGGCACAGCCGGTCGACGCCGGTTTCATCCACGATCGCATCACACGGGCGGTATCGCTGCGTCGCACGATACTCGACCTGGATACGCGCAGCGACGCCTGGCGCGTCGTCAACAGCGAGGGTGACGGCCTGTCCGGACTCGTCGTGGACCGCTATGCGAACACCCTGGTCGTGGAGTACTTCGCCGCCGGCATGTGGCGCTTGCGCGCGACGATCGAGGAATCGCTGCACGCGCATTTTCCGGAGGCGAGCGTCTATGCCTTCGCGGAGAAACACGTGCAAAAACAGGAGTCGTTCGACTGCGAAGACACCCCAGTGCCGCCTCCGGTGCAGGTGCACGAATACGGGTTGACCTTCCATGCCGCGCCCGGCAGTGGCCACAAGACCGGCTTTTTCGCCGACCAGCGCGAGAACCGCCATGCCTTCGCGCAACTGGCCCGCGGGCGGAAGGTGCTCGACCTTTGCTGCAACGCCGGCGGGTTTGCCATCCACGCCATGGCGACCGGCGCGCGCGAGGCCATCGGCGTGGACGCAGAGCCGGGCATCCTCGACATTGCCCGCGCCAACGCCGCGGCCAACCATGTCGCCGTACGCTTCGAACAGGCCGACGTATTCGATTGGCTGCAAGCGGCGCGGGAACGTGGCGACCGGTTTGACGCACTGGTTCTCGATCCGCCCCGGCTCACGCGCAACCGCGACGACCTCAAGCGCGCGCTGAGGAAATACTTCGCCATGAACCGCCTTGCGCTGGACGTGCTGGCTCCCGACGGCCTGCTGCTCAGCTGCTCGTGCACGGGCCTGGTGAAGGAAGCCGATTTCCTGGAAATGCTGCGCCGGGCAGCCCTGAATGCCGGGCGTGACGTCCAGATCCTCGCCGCCCGCGGTGCCGGCGCGGACCACCCGGTATCCGCCGTGGTGCCCGAGGGGCGCTACCTCAAAGCCGTACTCTGCCGCGTCGGCTGAGCACGGTCATTGCGCCGTGAACGACACGTCGCGCGTGCCGCCAGTCAACCCACGATGCGCCCGCGCAGGGATTCCATGTCGATGGGACCGGCCTGTGCGATGAGGTCACGCGCGGCTTCCACGCGTCCCCACACGTTCCACAGCAAGACCCCGCGCACGCGCCCGTCATCGAGGTAATAGACCACGCCCTCGCGAAACGGCGTGCGCCAGTCCTCGAACACTTCCAGGTGATTGTCCAGCGTGCCCACCGCCTCGTAGCCAAGGTCGAACATGTCCGAATAGAAAAATGGCAAGGTGTCGTAGACCTCCTTGTCGCCACTCATGTTCTTGCCGGCCAGATAGCCCATGCTGATGGCCGCGTTTTCGTGTTCCACGCGGATGTGGCGGTCCAGCGCGGGACTGTAGAAATTGGCCACGTCGCCCGCCGCCCAGATGTTCGACTCGCTGGTGCGCAAGTGCTTGTTGACGACGATGCCATTGTCGACCGTCAGCCCGGCGCCGGTCGCCAGGGCGACGTTGGGCTCGACGCCGAGACCAGCCACCACCACGTCGGCGGCAAGTTCGCTGCCGTCGGACAGGGCGAGCGTCACGCCCGCATCGGTGGGACTGGCTCCCGTCACGGTGACACCCTTGCGCATGGCCACGCCTTTTTCGGCGTAGTAATCGGTGATGAAATCCGCCAGCCCGTCCGGAAAGCGGCGCCCGCCGAGTTCGTCCTCGGGAAAGACCATGGTCACCTTGCAACCGGCGCCGATGAGTGCCGCCGCCACCTCGCTGCCGATGAAGCCGGAGCCGACGACGGCCACATGGGCGCCCGCGCCGGCGAGGCGGCGCAGCGCCACGTAGTCCGCCAGGGTACGGAAAAAGATCACGCGCTCGTGCTCGGGCAGGCCGAAGCGGCGCGGCGCGGCGCCGGTGGCCAGCAACAGGCGCCGATACTGCCAGCTGTCGCCCTTGTCGTCATCCACGCAGCAGCCGGCAGTGTCGAGATTCACCACATGGCGCCCGGTATGCACGTCGACGCCCTTGGCCGCGGTCCCCAGATCGACCACCTCCGCGGGCGGCTTGTCCTTTTTCCACAGCTTCTTGCTGAGCGGCGGACGCTCATACGGCGCATCGGGTTCGTTGCCGAGAATGCCCACGCTGGCGTCGGGATCACTTTCATGCAGCGCCTTGGCCGCCGCGTCCGCAGCCATGCCGCCACCCACGATCAGGTAGTCGTACTCGTAATTCATGCCACCGACCCTGTTGTGACTTGCGCCTATGATGCCATCAATCATAGGCCGTTCGCAGAATATGCGACAGCGGGCCGTACACTACAACATTGCCTTCCGACGACACCGCCTGCACGTCATGACCAACCTTCTCCTCGTCCTGCTCGTGATCGCCGTGGCCGTCGTGCTGGTATTGCAGCTTGTGCTGCTGTTCCGCGGCCGCGACGGCACCCTGGCCACACAGCTTGCCGAGATCCGGGACGCCAACGAGCGCCTGCAGCGTTCCCTACACGAGGAACAACGCGCGGGGCGCGGCGAACTGGCCGCCTCCTTCAACCAGTTCCGCGACGACGTGCGCCAGCAACTGGAAGCCATGAGCGGGCGCCAGCGCGAACGTATCGACAGCTTCGACAAACGCCTGGGCGAAAGCCTGGAGCGCACCGGCAAGGCGCTGGAATCGCTGACGGGCAAGCTCACCGAGGATGCGCGCAAGGCCGGCGCCGACAATCGCGCGGCACTGGAACGCTTCGGCGAGCAACTGCGCCTGAGCCTGGAAAAACTGGGCGAAAGCCACCAGCAGCGCATGAATGAGGTCCGCACCACGCTGGAACAGCAGATCAAGAGCCTGCAGACCGACAACGCGCAACAGCTCGAAAAGATGCGCGCCACCGTGGACGAAAAACTGCAGTCCACGCTCGAGACGCGCCTGGGCCAATCCTTCAAGCTGGTTTCCGAACGGCTGGAAGCCGTCCAGCGCGGCCTGGGCGAAATGAAGAACCTGGCCACCGGCGTGGGCGATCTCAAGCGCGTGCTCAGCAACGTCAAGACCCGCGGCATGCTCGGTGAAGTGCAGCTGGCGGCGTTGCTGGAACAGATTCTCGTGCCGGAGCAATACGAGGCGAACTGCGTCACGGTCCCCGGCAGCAATGATCGTGTCGAATTCGCGCTGCGCATGCCCGGCGCCGATGACGGCCAGCCGGTGTGGCTGCCCATCGACGCCAAGTTCCCGCGCGAGGATTACGAACGCCTGCTTGATGCCCAGGAGAAAGCCGACGGCGCCGCGGCACAGACGGCGGCACAGGCGCTGGAGCGGCGCATCCGTGACGAGGCCAAGGCCATCCACGCCAAGTATGTGGCCCCGCCAGCGACGACCGACTTTGCGATCCTGTTCGTCCCGACCGAGGGGCTGTATGCCGAAATCCTGCGCCGCCCCGGCCTGTTCGAGGCCCTGCAGCGCGAGCACCGCGTCACGGTGGCCGGTCCGACCACGTTGACCGCCATCCTCAATGCCTTGCAGATGGGTTTTCGCACGCTGGCTATCGAGAAGCGTTCCGACGAGGTACGCCGGACCCTGGGCGCCGTGAAAACGGAATTCGGCAAGTTTGGCGCGGTATTGGAAAAGTCGGTCAAGCAGCTGGACACGGTACGCAGCAGCATCGACAGCGCCGGCGTGCGCACCCGCGCGATCGAGCGCAAGCTGCGTGACATGGAAGCCCTGTCGCAGGACGACGCCGCGAAGGTGCTGGAGGACCTGCCCGGGACCCTGCCCGAACCGCGGGATGATGGAAACGCCTGAACGGCCCCCGTAGCCGCCACTCGCAGCGGTCAGCCAACACCCTTCAGGCGATCGACGGGTCCATTCGAAGGTGCCGCCCCACCCACCTTGAACACCTTTTTCAGATACGCGAGGTAGCCCGGATCGTCGCACAGCGACTTGCCCGGGTCGTCGCTTATCTTCGCCACCGCCTGGCCATTGCAGCGCACCATTTTGATGACCAGGCTCGGCGCATCGAAGCCCATGTCGTTGGTGAGGTTGGTGCCGATGCCGAAACTCACCCCCACCCGCCCGTGAAAATGCCGGTACAGGCGGATGGCCGTAGGGATGTCCAGGCCATCGGTGAAGACCAGGGTCTTGGTGCGCGCATCCACGCGCATATGGGCGTAGTGCGCAATCATGCGCTCGCCCCAGTTGAACGGGTCGCCCGAATCATGGCGCACGCCGTCGAACAGCTTGCAGAAATACAGGTCGAAATCGCGCAGGAAGGCATCCAGGCCGATCACGTCGGACAAGGCGATGCCGAGGTCGCCGCGATATTCCTGCGCCCAGGCTTCCAGCGCGTAACGCTGGCTGTCGACCAGGCGCGGCCCGAGCGCCTGGCAGGCCTGCAGGAATTCGTGCGCCATGGTGCCAATGGGCGACAAACCCAACTCCATGGCCAACAGGACATTGCTGGTGCCGGCCAGATGCGTCGGCAAGGCGGACGCCAGCCGCTCCACGACACGCCGTTGCCAGGCCCGCGAAAACCGCCGCCGGGTGCCGAATTCGGCAAAGCTGAAATGGGCCAGGTCACCGGCGTCGTGCACGCGGGCAATTTTGTCTTCGAGCCGCGCGAGTCCGACGTCGAGCGCATCGGCACTGGCCACCGATTGCGCATGCAGTTCGCTGACGATGGCCAATATCGGCACTTCGAACAGGATCGTGTGCAGCCACGACCCGCGAATGGTGATGTCCAGTTCGCCGTGATGCTCCGCGACCCTGACGTGGTCTTCCTGCAACTGGAAGATTTTCAGGATTTCCACGAAATCCGGTTTCAGGTAACGCAACGAACGCAGGAAGTCGAGTTCGCGCGGCTTGAAGCGCAATGCGCACAAGGCGGCGATCTCCGCACGCACCCGCGCCACCGGCGCATGCAGCATGGCGCCGGGCATGCGGCAACGAAAATGGTATTCGACCTGCGCCGACGGGAAGCGATGCAGCACCGCCTGCATCATCGTGAGCTTGTACAAGTCGGTATCAAGGAGAGATTGAATGATCACAAGAAGTGGAAATCCCGGCCGCGCGTGCTCGCCATACCGCGTGCACTTTGACGTGCATTCTTGCACATTCCGCAAACATGGCCGGCACGGCGCGGCATGAAGTTCGCGCCATCAGGCCGGTTCCCGAAAACATGGATGCGGATATCCGCGGCATCCGCGTTTTCCAGGGAACAAAAGGCATGGCACGCCAGGGGCGCGGCACGCCGTGCCCGTACGTTCCGTTCACGCCCCAAGACGGTAGG
>CAYOEF010000028.1:15846-16986 GCA_964402805.1 uncultured Rhodanobacteraceae bacterium
AACATTGCCGCCACGTCGCGGCATGAAGGTCGCCCCATCAGGCCGGTTCCCGAACACAAGGACGCGGACGTCCGCGGCATCCGTGTTTTCGAGGCACGGCACGCCTGGGGCACGGCACGCCGTGCCTCTACGCTCGGTTCACACCCCAAGACGGCAGGAACACGGCACACCGTGTTCGCACGTCCCGTCCACGCCCCAAATCGGTAGGGGCACGGCGTGCCGTGCCCCTGGCGTGCCGTGCCCATCCACTCTCACCCCGTATTCTGCAATCCGCGCGCAACCCCGTTCACGCAGGCGACCAGGGCATGCAGCAGTCCGTCGTCCTGGCTGCCGTTGGCGCGCCAGCGTTGCAGCAGGTCGACCTGGAGCAGGCTCATCGGGTCGATGTAGGGGTTGCGCAGGCGGATCGAGCGCGCCAGGCGCGGGTCGTCTTCAAGCAATTCCTGGTGGCCTTTCAGGCGCAGGATCCATTCGCGGGTGCGCAGGTATTCCTGTTCGATGCGCGGAAAGAAGGCTTCATGGAGATCGCCCGACAGCTGCGAGAACGCCTTGGCAATGCTCATGTCGGCCTTGGCCAGTGCCATTTCGACATCATCGAGCAGGGTCGCCAGGAATGCCCACTCGCGCACCATTTCCGCCAGCGCCGCCTCGCCGAATTCGGCCGCGCCCTGGCTGAGCGCCGAGCCGATACCATACCAGGCCGGGAAAATGGTGCGCATCTGGGTCCACGAAAACACCCACGGGATGGCGCGCAGGTCTTCCACGCCCTGCATGCTGCGCCGGCTCGCCGGACGCGATCCCATGGTCATGCGTTCGATGACGTCAATCGGGGTGGCGCTCCGGAAGTAGTCGACGAAATGGTCCGCACCCACGAAGGCGCGGTACGTGCTGCGGCTGGCGGCCGCCAGGCGGGTCATGCGCGTGATCCACTCGGCCTCGCGCGGCTCGGGAGCGCGCGGGCGCAGGCTGGCGAGCAGGGTCGCGCCGACGGTTTGCTCCAGATTGCGCAAGGCCAGGGCGCGGATGCCGTATTTGCGGTGGATCACTTCACCCTGCTCGGTCACGCGCAGGCGGCCGGCGACGGCGCCGCGCGGCGAGGCCATCAGGGCCGGTGTGACCTTGCCGCCGCCGCGGCTGGCC
>CAYOEF010000029.1:0-16973 GCA_964402805.1 uncultured Rhodanobacteraceae bacterium
CTTCGCGCGTGGTCCACGCTCAATACGCCGGCACCGGCCGCCGACAGGTACAGGAACACGAAACAGAACAGCACGGCGAGTCCACCGTGGTTCAAGATCGGCCATGCACTGTGCTGGGCGTGCGCCATGAAGTAGGCGAATGCCATCTCCCCGGACAGGATGAACGCCACGGGGCGGGTGAGGAATCCGATCACGACCAGCAGCCCGCCGAAAAACTCCAGGATCCCGGCCAGGCCATACAGGGACAAAAGTTCCACCTGGTGTCCGCCAAGCAGGCCGAAGAGCTTTTGCGCGCCATGCTGCATGAAAAGCAGGCCGGTGACGATGCGCATGACGCTCAACAGGTAGGGTGACGCCTTGATCCAGAAAAAGGATTGACCAGCCATCTGAGTGTTCCTGTGCAAAGGTGGCGGCCGGGTCACGCTACACGACGTCGCGTGCCGGTTGCCCACAAGAACACGCGATCGCGGTCCCCACCGCGCGGGACGGCTATTGTAGCGGTGCACTATGGCGCGTGCCGCGGCTGCGCGCATCTCGTTCAGCCAGCGTCACGGTCGTGCCCGGGCCGCGGCCGATGCCCCTCACCGCGGCGCTGGCGGCGGATTTCCTGGCGCAAGGCCTGCTCTTCGCGCTCGTCGCGCAGCTTGAGGTAATGTTCCCAGCGCGACGCGTCGAGTTCACCCGCGGCGAGGGCGGCGCGGACGGCACATCCCGGTTCGGCCCCATGGCGGCAATCGGCGAAACGGCAGCCCCGGGCCAGGGCCTGGATGTCGCCGTAGGCGTCCAGACGTTCTTCCCCGGTGAACTTCAATTCGCGCATGCCGGGGGTGTCGATGAGGCAGCCGCCGCTTGGCAGCAGGATCAGGGCCCGGTGCGTGGTGGTGTGCCGCCCGCGCCCGTCCGTCGCGCGAACGACGGCGGTCGCCATCCGCCGTGTTCCGAGCAGGGTATTGGTCAAGGTGGACTTGCCAGCGCCGGATGATCCGACCAGGACCGCGCTGTCGCCACGGCCCAGGTACGGCGCAAGCACGCGTCGCGTCGCCGGATCGGTGCTGTCGATGGCATGGATCGGTACGGTTTCGGGCAGACGTGCACGCAACGCATCCAGCCTTGCCGTTCCGTCCGCACAGGCGTCGATCTTGCCCAGCAATACCACCGCCCGGGCCCCGGAACCCTCGACCAGCAGCAGGTAGCGTTCGATTCGCCGTGGGTTGAAGTCGGCATCGAGGCCGGTCAGCACGAGGACGTAGTCGATGTTCGTGGCGATGATCTGCTGCTCGTGGCGCTCCCCGGCCGCCGCCCGGCGCAGGCAGGTACGGCGTTCAAGCACCTCGAGGATCTGCGCCGGATCACCCGCGGCCACACGTACGAAGTCGCCCACGGCCGGGCGCGACGCCGGCGCCAGTTCGGGTCGCAACAGCCGTGCACAGGACGTTGCGACGATCACCCGCGTGCCGTCGTGCAGTTCATAACCGGCGCGATGCTGGGCCACGACGCGCGCGACCGGCACGGTCGGCAACGGGCCGCGCCAGCCAATGCGGTACAACCGGTCATCATGCCGCGCATCTTCCATGCGGGGGAGCGTAACAGGGGCCGCCCGTCATGGGCGCGTACGCCGTCCGGACGGGTACCTGCACGCGGCCAAGACAGCGGCCAAGGCACGCGCCACGCGGCACAAAGACTGGTAACATGCGCGCAAGCCAACCGGGACCCGCCGCTTTGTACACCATACAGCCCAGCTCGCGCCTTGCGGACGTTCGCTACGAAATTCGCGGTCAGCTGGTACGTCGCGCACGCGTGCTGGAAGCAGCCGGCCGGAACATCGTACACCTCAACATAGGCAACCCGGCCCGGTTCGGATTCCGTGCCCCTGACCACCTGGTGGAGGCCGTTGCCACGCACCTTGCGCAAAGCAATGGCTACGACCAGGAACAAGGCCTGGAGCAGGCGCGCGCGGCACTGGTGGCACAACAACGCGCACGCGGGGCACATGGCGTGGATGCCGACCGCGTGTTCATCGGCAACGGCGTCAGCGAACTCATCGACGTGACCCTGCGCGCACTGCTCGTGCCCGGCGACGAAGTCCTGTTGCCCAGCCCGGACTACCCCCTCTGGAGCGCCGCCACCATCCTCAATGGTGGCCGGCCGCGCTACTACCACTGCCTGGCCGGCAACGCGCACTTTCCAGACCCGGACGAAATCGAGGCGCTGGTGACGCCGCGCACGCGTGCCATCGCGCTGATCAACCCCAACAACCCCACTGGTGCCGTGTACCCGCGCGAGGTACTGGAACGCATCGTGGCCATCGCAGCGCGCCACCGGCTGCTGCTGCTCAGTGACGAAATCTACGACGGCATCACGTACGGCGATGCCCGTTTCCAGCCGCTGGCGCCCCTGGCCGGCGGGCTCCCGTGCATCAGCTTCGGGGGGCTCAGCAAAGTGCATCGCGCCTGCGGCTATCGCGTCGGCTGGATGACTCTTTCCGGCGATCGGCAAGCCGTGCATCAATACCGCGACGCCTTGCAGCTGCTCGTCTCGCTGCGCGTATGCCCCAACACGCCCATGCAGTGGGCGGTGGCACCGGCATTGGAAGGGGCCGCGACCATCGATGCCCTGACTGCGGTGGGGGGTCGGCTGTTTCGCGCGCGCCAGGCCATCATCGCCGGGGCGGCGGCCAGTCGTTTCCTGGAACTCGTGCCGCCTCGCGGTGCGCTGTATGCCTTTCCCGCCGTGCGCGCCGACGTCCTCCCGCATTTCGACGACCAGACCTTCGCGCTGCGCCTCCTGGAGGAGGAGTCGGTGCTGCTGACCCCCGGCTCGGGATTCAACGTGGCCGCGAGCCGCCACGTACGTCTGACGCTGCTCCCGGAACCGGCACTCATCGACGATGTGTTCACGCGCATGGATCGCGTCCTGGCGCGCATGGTCGATGCAAGCCACACCGTGCGTCCCGCCGTCACGGCCTGAACACCTGTCCGGCATACCCATGGACGCCGATGCCGTCACACGCCCACGGTAAGGCGCAATTACCGCGCCGCTTTCGCGTCGTGGCACCCTACCCTTGAGAATCCATCCGCGCACCAGCATCTGGAACCGTTGACACCCGCACCCATCGGAGCAAGCCATGTCCCTCGACCCCGTCATCCGCGACCGCATCGACGCGATCGTGAAGAACCATCACGTCGTGCTGTTCATGAAGGGCGACCGCAAACAGCCCATGTGCGGGTTTTCCGCGGCCACCAGCCGCATCCTCAACGACCTGCTGCCGGATTACCACACCGTCGATGTCCTGGCGGATCCGGACATCCGTGCGGGCATCAAGGAATACGGCAACTGGCCGACCATCCCCCAGCTGTACGTGGAAGGTGAACTCGTTGGCGGCGCCGACATCGTGGGCCAGATGTACGCAAGCGGGGAACTCAACACCCTGTTCGGATTGCCCGCCCCCGACCGCACGCCGCCCACCATCACCATTACCGACAAGGCCGTGGACGCGATTCGCGATGGCATGGCCAACGCCGGATCCGCCGTGCTGTTTCTGGAGGTGGGGTCCGACCACCGCGCGGGCTTCCGCCTCGGTGATGCCGGCGAGCATGACATCGTCGCCACGGCCAACGGCCTGGAAGTCCATTTCGACCCGGGCAGCGCGCGGCGCGCCGACGGCGTCACGATCGACTGGGTGGAGACGGTGCAGGGAGCGGGCCTGAGCCTGCGCTTCCCCGGCGCGACCGAGGTCAAGCCGATGCAGGTAGCCGAATTGAAGGAACGCCTCGACGCCGGCACCATCACGCTCATCGACGTGCGTCCGGCAGCCGCGCGCGAGAAGCTGCCACCGCTGCCACAGGCGCGCATTCTCGAAGAAGAAGGGTATGCCGCCATCCATGCGCTGCCCAAGGACACGCAACTGGCCTTCATCTGCATGAAGGGGATTTCCAGCAAGGACGTGGCCGGGCAGTTTGCCGCGCACGGCTTCGAGAACGTCTACAGCGTCGAAGGCGGCATGACGGCGTGGGCCGAGGAAATCGACGCCGCGGCGGCACCCAGCGACCAGGCATAAGGCACACGCCATCCGGCATGGTGCGGCCTTACAATGGCGGCATGCGCCTCGCATGCCTGCCCCTGATGTTCGCGGCATTCGTGCCGCTGCCGGTGCTGGCCGGCACGTTGGTCTACCGTTGCAACACCGCCAACGGGCAGGTCAGCTACCAGGACACGCCATGCCAGGCCGGCGAGCAGCAGCACATACAGCATCTGGCAACCCCGCCGCCGATGCCGCCGGCACCGGCGCCAGTCCAGGCGTTGCCGGCGCCCGAACCTCCGCCAAAGCCAGCTCCGTCGGTCGCCGCTTCAAAACCTGCGCCACCGCCGCCGGTCCTGTATCGCTGCGTTCGCGCCACCAACGGCACCTCCTATCTCAGCCAGACGGGCACGCCGGCGCCGTATTTTGCGCCCATGCACATGCTCGGCCTTGTCCAGCAACCGCTTGCCGAGACCTATGGCAGCCAGCAAGGGGTCGGGGTTGGCATGTCAGCGCCCGAACTGGCCACCAAACCAACGCCGGAAACTATTGGTGGCTACCTCACCTTGGTGCGTGACGCCTGCCGCCGGCTGTCGCCACGCGCCGCCTGCGAGGCGCTGAGGAAGCGCTACGAAGCCAACCAGGAAGCCATCCGCAACGCCTTCAAGAGCGATCGCGGTCCGTTCCTCGCCAAACGCGACCAGTTGCGCACGCAGATGGCCGGATGCCCGAACGCGCCCCGGGATTGAACCACGCGGGCGCGCCGCACGACGATGTTGCGCAGGCCGGCCGGAATTATCGTGCGACCGGCGCGCTGCAGAAGCAATACGCAAATATCGACGCCTTGCCTGGTTGCGCCTGCTCGAGCACGGACATGTCCGGTGCCGCGCGTGCTACCAGGGAAGCCATCCAGTGCGGCAGGCGGATCCCATGGCCCAGCATCGCGCGCACCATCGGGTTGCCGCCAATCCGCTGTATGAGGCGTACCCAGCGCGGCACCCTGGGATGCAGGTAGCCGACCGTGTATGACTTGCCAAGGTTGGCCATGCCCGCCGCGGCCTCCACGGCATCGTGCAGGCCGCCCAGCTTGTCGACCAGGCCACGTTCGAGGGCCTGGCGGCCGGTCCATACGCGACCCTGGGCAACGGCATCGACGGCCGCATAACTCAGGCCACGCGCCTTGGCCACGCGACTGACGAACTGGTGGTAGCCGCGTTCGACGTCGGCCTGCACCACGGCGGCAAGCGTCGGGCCCAGCGGGCGCGTCATGTCGAAGGCGCCGGCGAGGGGGCCGACGTCGACCCCGTCATTGTGCACGCCGATTTTGGCGAGGCCGTCGGGCACGTTGACCGTGAGCCCGAAAATGCCGATGGAGCCGGTGATGGTGCCGGGCTCGGCGTAGATGCGGCTGGCGTTCATGGAGATCCAGTAGCCGCCGCTGGCCGCCACGTCCCCCATCGACACCACGACCGGCTTGCCGGCCTTGCGGGTCAACGCCACCTCGCGGCGAATCTCCTCGGCCGGATACACGGCCCCGCCAGGGGAGTCCACACGCAGCACCAGCGCCCGTACATTCGGGTCCAGGCGGGCTTCCCGGATCAGTGCGGCCGTGGATGCACCACCAATGGTGCCGGGCGACTGGTTGCCGGGCTTGATCTCGCCCTGGGCGACCACGATGGCCACGTCGGCGTGTCGTCCGTCGCGGGGCGCGGGGCGCACGCGGGCGAGGTACTCGTCCATGTCCACGTGCCGGAATCCGCGTCCCTGCGAACCGGCCGGGATGCCCTGGCGGCGCAGGATGGCAACCAATTGCGAGCGCGTGGCCAGGCCATCGACCAGACCCAGTTTTTCCGCCAGTTGCGCCGCATCACCCTGCATGGTCTGAAGCGTCTGGGGCCATGCGGCAATGGCCGGGCCGAACTTTGCCGGATCGAGCGAGCGCAGCTTCGCCACGCTGTCCACCCACTGCTGCCACAGGCCGCCCATCCAGTAGCGGTCGGCTTCCTTGGCGGCGTCGGAGGCGTGGTCGAGCACAAATGGCTCGGCCGCCGATTTGTACTGCCCCACGCGGAACAGATGGACGTGCGCACCAAGCTTGTCCAGCAGGTCCTTGTAATAAAGGCGATGGCTGGACAGACCCGTCACGACGACGGCGCCCATCGGGTCGATCAGCACGCGGTCCGCATGCGCCGCCAGGTAGTACTGGTCGCGATCCAGATGCCCGCCCCAGGCAATGACTTTCTTGCCATGCGCACGAAAGCGCTGCAACGCACTGCCCACCTCGCGCAACGCGGCGAATCCGCCCGCCTGCAGGTCACCTGGCATGAGCAGGATCTGCTTGATGTCCGAATCATGCGCGGCATCGTCTATCGCGCCGACCAGGTCGCGCACCCGCACCTCGTGGACGGATTGTCCCGACAGGGTGTCCAGCGCCCGCTCAAGTGGCGAGATGCTGAACTGCTCCACCAGCCGCCCACGCGGGTGCAGCACCAGCACGGTATCAGGCGCCAGCGGCTCCGGCCTGCTCCCCAGGGCGATCAGCACAAGGGCCAGCACGCCGAAGAAGATGACGTTGAGAATCAGGATCCGCAACAGGTTGACGCCGCGCAACAGCGTCCAAACGAACATCAGCAAGCCACCGCGCCGCCGTTTGGCCATGTGTTTTCTCCTTGGCGATTCCCTGCAAGCCTACCCAGTCCGGCCGTTCAGGTCACGATACCGGGCGCCGCCGGCCGGGGCGTATCCGGCGCCTTGCGGCGCCAACCATCACCACGCACGCTCCAGTAGAAGCGCGCAAACAACATGGCCGCCGCGACGCTGAGCCCGGCCACCAGGCCCATCCACATGCCACGCGCGCCCAGTCCCTGCGGGAACGCGAGCCACCATCCCACCGGCATGCCAACCCCCCAATAGGAAAAAGCCGTGATGAACATGGGTACGCGCGTGTCCTTGAGTCCGCGCAGCGCGCCATTCGAGGCGACCTGGATACCATCGGAAAACTGGAAGATCCCCGCCAGCACCAGCAGCTGCGCCGCCAACGCCACCACGACCGGATCGTCACTGTACAACCCGGCGATGGCATGCGGGAGTCCCAGCATCAACGCGGTGGACACCAACTGCGAGGCAAGCACCAGCGCGATACCGCTGAAGCCCGCGTAGCGCACTGCGATTGCATCGCCGCGACCAACGGCGTGGCCCACCCGGATCGTGATGGCCATGGCCAGCCCAAGTGGGATCATGAAGGTGACTGACGCGACGTTGAGCGCAATCTGGTGCGCCGCCGCCGCATCGACGCCCAGGGTGGCGATGGCCAGCGCCACGGCCACGAAGATGCCGCCCTCCATCAATATGCTGACTGCCATCGGCACGCCCAGCCGCAACAGCTCGCTGATCGCCTGCCAGCGCGGCCAGTCGAACCGCTCCAGCAACCCCAGCCCACGGTAGTTGGGGTGCAACAGCACGTACACGCCGAAGCCGAGGCACTCCAGCCACAGGACCGTCGCCGTGGCAATGCCGCTGCCCAGCGCGCCCAGCGGCGGCACGCCGAATTCGCCGTACATCAGGATCCAGTCCAGCGGTGCCAGTACGATCAGCCCGGCGAGGCTGAAGAACATGGATGGACGTGGCAACGACAGGCCTTCGGAAAGACCGCGCAACGCGAAATAACCCACCAGCGCCGGTGCACCCCAGCCGATGGCGCGCAGGAACGCACCGACCTCGTGGCGCAGCTCCGGCGCCACGCCAATCACGTCCAGCAGCGGTTCGGCATGGCGAACCAGCAGGCACAACGCGATACCCAGGCCAAGTGCGATCCACAGGGCCTGGCGAAACACGGCGCCCACCTCGTGGCGGCGGCCGGCACCGTCCAGTTGGGCCACGGTCGGCGGCATCGCCATCATGGTCCCGATCCCTGCCAGAATGGCCAGCGACCACACGCCGGCGCCCGTGGCCACGGCCGCCTGGACCCGGGGCCTGACGGGGCCGGCCCGGAGCGCAGCCACGACGATTGTGCCCATCGCTGCCAGCTGCGCCGCAATCAACGGCAATGCCAGGCGCACGGTCGCACCCACCTCGCGGCGCACACGTACAACGTCGAATTGGCGATGTCTCGACACGCCTCGGAATCCTGGCCGGGATGGCAACCCGCAAGGGCGCTATTGTAGTGGGCACTGAAGCCCGCGCCGAGGGCACCCGCAACCGCGTTGCCGCGCGTGCCCGGTGCCATGCCGTCGATACGGCACCGTCAGGCCCGGCGTGGACGCCGCGGCAAATGTTTTGCACAATCCAGGCCCCCAGTCAAGTACCATTCAAACAGGCCCCGGCAAGCCTTGGCTGCCACGCGTGCCTGCACGTAACCCATTGATTGGCAATGACAACGCAAAGTGGGCAATCTTTGCGCAACCCGGAACGGAGCGGCCAGCCACGCGGCATCCCGGCGTCATTACCCGAATCATGCACAAAGTTATCCACCGCCTTTGTGGATAAGCGACAAACGATCCGGTGCTTCAATCGCTTGTCCGGCATAGCGCACGAGATTCCTGCAAAGTTGCGCGGCATGGCGGCGCCGGCCGGTCCGGTCGAGACGCTAAACTTCCGCCATGACAGACGTTCTGCGCATTGCGCTGCCGGTTCCGGTGCCATGGCTGTTCGATTACCTGCCGCCGACATCCGGTCCGGTAGCCGCCGGGTGTCGCGTGCGCGTGCCATTCGGATCCGGAACACGCATCGGCCTGGTCGCGGGCCATGCCGCACAAACCACGACGCCGTCGCACAAGCTCAAACGCGTCCAGTCGGCCATCGACGCACAACCGTTGCTGGATGCCGAACTCCTGGACACGCTCGCATGGGCCGGCGAGTACTGGTTGGGTGCTCCCGGTGACGTGTTGTTTGGCGCGCTGCCCGTTGCCCTGCGTGGGGATCGCCCCCTGCCGGGGCCACGCGTCACGGCGTGGTCGATTACCCCGGAAGGCCAGCAAGCCCTCGCCCGGGGCAAGCGTCGTGGCCGCTCCCGCGCGTTGCTGAACGTGCTGGACCAGGGCCTGCGCACCGCCTCGGAACTGGATGGCCAAGTGCCGGGTTGGCGGGATGCCGCGCGCCGCCTCGAACGTGCCGGCCTGACCGCACGCTGCCAACTCGACGCGACAGAACTGCCCCGCGTACCGGTTGCCGGTCCCGCACTCAACGACGACCAGCGCCATGCGGTGGACACGGTGCTTGCCGCCGGCCACGGCTTCCAGCCTTTCGCACTCGAAGGCGTGACCGGAAGCGGCAAGACCGAGGTCTATCTCGCGCTCATGCAGGACGCGCTGGCACGTGGCCGGCAGGTCCTCATGCTGGTGCCCGAAATCAGCCTGACGCCGCAAACCGTACGGCGCCTGCGCGAGCGCCTTGGCACCGCCGTCGAAGTGCTCCACTCGGGCCTGCCCAAGGGCGAGCGCGCGGGCGCCTGGTTGCGCGCGCGGCGCGGCCAGGCCAGGGTCATTCTCGGCACGCGCTCGGCCATCTTCACGCCGTTGCCGCATGCGGGCCTGATTGTGGTCGACGAGGAACACGACACGTCCTACAAACAGCAGGACGGGTTCCGCTACCACGCCCGCGACCTTGCCGTGTGGCGCGCACGTACGCTCGGGATCCCGTTGTTGCTGGGCTCGGCGACCCTGTCACTGGAAACGCTGTACAACATCGAGTGCGGCCGCTACCAGCACCTGCGCCTGCCGTCGCGCGTCAGCAAGCGCCCCGCGCCGCGGGTACAGTTGGTCGATCTGCGCGCGCGGCGTCTCCGCCATGGCCTGTCCGACGAGCTCGTGCAGGCGATCGAGACCACCAGCGCGCGGGCGGAACAGACCCTGGTGTTTCGCAACCGGCGCGGGTACGCCCCCATCCTCATGTGCCACGCGTGCGGGTGGCACGTCCAGTGCGGGCGCTGCGACAAGGCGATGACCTTGCACGAGGCACGTGCACGCCTGGTATGCCACCACTGCGGAAGCGAGCGCCCGGTACCGCAGGCCTGCCCGGAATGCGGCGCCACCTCCCTGCATCCGCAGGGCTACGGCACCGAACGCATCGAGGATGCGCTCAAGGCGCGTTTCCCGCAAACCCCCGTGTGGCGCATCGACAGTGAAAGTGTGCGCCGGCGTGGAAGCTTCGCGCGATTGATGGACGACCTGCAGGCCGATGCACCGGCCATCCTCATCGGCACGCAAATCCTGGCCAAGGGTCACGACTTTGGCAACCTCACCCTGGTCGCCATCACCAGTGTGGACGAAGGTTTGTTCAGCGCGGACTTCCGCGCCTCGGAGCGACTCGCCCAGCTGGTCGTGCAAATCGCCGGGCGTGCCGGACGCGCGCACAAGCGCGGGCAGGTCCTGCTGCAGACGCACCACCCCGATCATCCATTCCTGCGTGCCTTGCTGGCTACCGGCTACACGGCCACCGCACGCGAACTGCTCGATGAGCGACGCACGTTGCACCTCCCGCCCTGCGCGAGCCAGGCACTGTTGCGGGCCGAAGCACCCCGGCGCGAGGCCGTGGAGGCGTTCCTGACCGCGGCGCGCGGAGCCCTGCCGTCGAATCCGGCGCTGCGTGTCCTTGGCCCCATGCCCGCACCCATGCCCCGACGCGCCGGCCGCCATCGCGGGCAGATACTGCTGGAAGCGGACCGCCGCCACGTACTGCACGGGTTGCTGCGACCGTGGCGGGATGCGTTGTGGCCGCTGCAGGCGGCACGCAAGGTGCGCTGGTCCATCGACGTCGACCCCGTCGATCTCTACTGAAGGCCGCCGTCATCGGCCGCCGCGCAACGGCGCACGGCGTGGCCCGTCGAATACGGAAACGGCTCCCGAGGGAGCCGTTTCAATCGTGGACACCAGAGGTGTCGCCGGTTACGCCGCAAACAGGCCGCGCATTTTCTTCATGGCGTTGGCCTCGACCTGGCGAATGCGTTCGGCGGACACGCCATACTCGTCGGCCAGTTCCTGCAAGGTGGCCTTGTTGTCTTCATCCAGCCAGCGCCGTTGCACGATGTCGCGCGAACGCGCATCCAGTCCGTCCATGGCCGCACTCAGGATTTCCAGGCGGTTTTCCGTCTGGTCGGCCTCGGCCACGCGGTCGTAGGGATCGGCCGTCTCGTCACTGAGGAACGTGGCCGGTGCCGGCCTTTCATCATCGCTCGCATCCACCGGCAGCTCGAAGCCGATATCGTGGCCGGAAAGGCGCGACTCCATCTCCAGCACCGTCTTCTCCGGCACGCCGAGATCCTTGGCCACGGCCTCGACCTCGCCGGCGTTGAGCCATCCCAGGTGCTTCTTGGACTTGCGCAGGTTGAAAAACAGCTTGCGCTGCGCCTTGGTGGTGGCGACCTTGACGATGCGCCAGTTCTTGAGGATGAACTCGTGCATCTCGGCACGAATCCAGTGCACGGCAAAGCTCACCAGGCGCACGCCGCGGTCCGGGTCGAAGCGCTTGACCGCCTTCATCAGGCCCACGTTGCCTTCCTGGATCAGGTCGGACAGCTGCAGGCCGTAGCCCGAATAGCCGCGCGCGACATGCACCACGAAACGCAGGTGGGACGTGATGAGTTGCCGTGCCGCATCAAGATCGTTGCCGGCACGGTAGCGTCGCGCCAGCGCCTGTTCCTCGTCCACGGTCAATACCGGGATGCGGTGGACGGCGGCAATGTAGGCATCCAGACTGCCGATGCGGCCAAGCACCGGCAAGTTGTTGGCAACCAGGGCCTGTGACATGCAAGTAACCTCACTCATGGATCGTGCACGTTAGCACTCTGATAGTTAGAGTGCCAACGGCCCGGAAAGTTCCCGATAACGGACCATTGCGGTACGCATTTTACCAGCAGGTATTTGACTGTGCGCGGAACGCAGCGTTCACGCACGACATCCATTCGGTCGACAAGACCCGGCCCTGCGCGACAGGCCGTGACCCGCGGGCATCGGGCTCATGCGTGCAGGGGTGGCAGCGACCAGTCGACCGGCGCCTGGCCGTGCGCCTCGAGATAGCGGTTGGCGGCCGAGAAGTGCCCGCAACCGATGAAGCCACGATGCGCCGACAGGGGCGACGGGTGTGGTGCATGCAGCACGAGGTGGCGGTGCACGTCGATGAACTGGCCCTTGGCGCGTGCATAGCTGCCCCACAGCATGAACACGATGCCTTCGCGCGAATGCGCAAGCTCGGCAATGACCGCGTCGGTGAATCCTTCCCAGCCGCGCCCGCGATGTGCGCCGGCACGCCCGCGCTCGACGGTGAGGACGCTGTTGAGGAGGAGCACCCCACGGTCGGCCCAGGCACTGAGGCAGCCGTGATCCGGGCAGCGTATGCCGAGGTCGCGTTCGATCTCGCTGAAGATGTTGAGCAACGACGGTGGCACGGGAATACCCGGCGGAACCGAGAAGGACAGGCCATGGGCCTGGCCGGGTCCATGGTAGGGATCCTGACCGAGGATCACGACGCGGACATGCTCGAAGGGCGTGTGTTCGAAGGCGGCGAATATCTGCCGGCCGGGGGGATAGATCGCCTTGCCGGCGCGCTTTTCCGCACGCAGGAAATCGGCGAGCGCGCGCATGTCCGGACGCTGGAAGTAATCGCCCAGGCGCGCTTTCCAACTGGGCTCGAGCTGCAGGGTGTCAGGAGCGGCCATCCACCTCGCCCCGCACATGCCTGGCGACGCGCAACTGGAACAACAGCTTGGTGATCAGCAATTGTTCGCGCACCGGTTTTTCCACGAGATCGTTCGCACCGTCGCGGATGAGTGCCGCCTGGTGCGCGCGGTTGCCGTCCCCGGTCATGACCACCACCGGCAGGAAGCTCCGTGAGTAGCCATACTCGCCACGCAGGCGCCGCAACAGATCGCCGCCCGTGAGCGATCCTTTCACGGTCACGTCGGTGAGGACGACATCGGCGCCCACGCGCCCGGCGACGCGGGCATCCTCCAGCATCGCCAGGGCATCCTCCGCGCTGTTGGCGTGGTGCACCGTCAGGCCGTGCTTCTCGAGCATGCGCCGCGTCGCCATCGTCACGACACGGCTGTCCTCGATGTACAGCACCTCGCCACGCGCCTTGTCACGCGGATTCACATAACCGCGGATGAAATCGACGAGGGCGTGATAACCCAGGGACTTGTCGAAGTAGTCGGTCTCACCGACACCAAGCGTGCGCTCGCGCAGGTGTTCATCGACATCGCCGGACACCACCACGACCGGGGTGTCGGATTCCCCGTCGCAGTCCCGGAGTTGACGCACCAGGTCGAGGCCATCCATGTCCGGCAATTGCAGCGCAACCGTGACCAGGTTGACACGGGCATCGGAAAACAGCGTGGTGGCCGCCGTCCCGTTGGCGCACACGTCCACGCGCACGCCCTCCAGTTCGGTCTCCAACACACGCCGGATGAGGCGACGCGCCACCCGGGAGCCGTCCACGACCAGCACGTGCGCGTCGACACCGAATCCGCAATCAGCAGCGTCAGTACCCATTGCCCGTACACAACCCCTTCACACCGCCCGTGTCAGTCGCTTCGCCGCAGCCAGTATGCGCTGACGGCACGTGCTCCAAGCCAGCCCAGGATTGCCGCCACTGCCGGCATGACAAGCAACTGCCACCATGCCAGCGGCTCGACCTGCAGGCGCCCCCCGTAACTGACGACAAGCTCGTGCACCGGCGCGGCCAGCAAACCCTCCGCCAACCATACCACCAGGCTGGCCACCACGCCGCCGGCAAGGCCGTACCACAACCCCGTGTACAGGTAGGGCCGCCGCACGAAGGCATGGCTGGCGCCAACCAGTTTCAATACACCGAGCTCGTCGGCACTCGCCTGGATGTCCATGCGTACACTGTTGCCAACCACCAATACGGCGGCCAGGGCCAGTAACAGGGCCAGCACGCCGGCGACGCGCTGGCCGGTGGCAAGGAGGGCGTCGAGGCGCTTGCGCCACGCGCGGTCATCCTGCACGCGATCCACCTCCGGCGCAACCTGCAACCGCTTGACCACGGCATTGGCGGTGGCCGCGTCCGCGCCGTGCGCCAACTCCACCACCAGCGCGTAGGGCAGCGGGTTGTAGCCAAGGTCATCCAGTGCCCGGTCGAAGCCGTGGACCGAAGCAAGTTCCTGCATGCCCTGTGCAGGCGTGATGACATCCACGCCGGCGACGCCATCCCAGGTCCGAACCTTCCCGGCCAATGCATTCGCAGCGTCGGGAGCGGCATCCACCTGCATGAACACGTTCAGGGCGTGCGCCGTGCCCAGACCGCCCGCGAGTTGCTGCACGTTGCCGAGTACCAGCCAGAACGCCAGCGGCAAGGCCAGCGCGAAACCCATGACCAGCACGGTCAGCAAGGCACTCACCGGGCGCGCTGCCAGGCGCTTCATGCTGGCGCGCAGGCACCATGCATGATGCTCGCGCCATACGGCGGCGTGGCTGCGCACCTTGCGGGTTGGCGTGGATGCCGTGCGCGCCGCCATCACGCGACCTCCCGCGCGGCCACGTCGTCCACCATGTGGCCATGGTCGAGTACCAGCACGCGCTTTTTCATGTCCTTGATGAGCATCAGGTCGTGGCTGGCGACGATGACCGTGGTTCCAACACGCTGGAACGCCGCGAACAGTTCCATGATCTCGCGCGCGAGTTGCGGGTCGAGGTTGCCGGTCGGTTCATCGGCCACCAGCACCGTGGGGCGCGCGACGATGGCGCGCGCGATGCCGACGCGCTGCTTTTCGCCCACCGACAAGGTGTCCGGCGACTGGTCCTCGTATTCCAGCAATCCCACCTTTTCCAGTGCCGCGCGCACGCGGCGTGCACGCTCGGCCGGCGCCATGCCGCCAATGACCAGCGGCAACTCGACGTTGGCGAACACGCTGCGGTCGTGCAACAGGCGGTCGTTCTGGAACACCATGCCCAGCTTGCGGCGCAATTTCGGCACCTGCCCGTTGCGCAGGATGGTGATGTTTTTCCCATCCAGCATGATCATGCCCTGGGTCGGGCGCTCGATCCGCGACAGCAGTTTCAGCAGGGTGGTCTTGCCCGCGCCCGAGTGCCCGGTGACGAACACCATCTCGCCCGCCTCCACGTTGAAGGAAAGGCCGACGAGTGCCTCGTGGCCGTTGGCGTAGCGCTTGCTGACCTGCTGGAACTGAATCACGGCGTGCCGATCGTAACCCAAGACGACGCGAGCATAGCGTGAAGGCGTGCACGGCGGGTATCCGCGTGCAAGGCCGCCGGACCCGGCTTCAGGCGCGGATCACGATGCCTGCCTGCAGCGCATTCCGGTGCGTATCGCGCCACGCACGAACGGGCGGAATCCGGCCACAAATCCCACGGACGCGGCCCGGCAGCCCACGTCGCGACGCTAGCCAGTCGTTTCCTTGTGTACTTTGAGCACGCCTTTCAACAAGCGGGTAAAAAAGCCTTTGCGCGTCGATTCGCCAACAGGTTTGGCACGCACTTCCGTGCTTCCGTCGGTGGCCCCGTGGCGGGAGCCGGCGGGCGTGGCCCGATGTACCGTCGCACCGTTTGGTTCGCGTGGCTGCCCCGCGCGGCCGGCATCGGGCATGGACGCACCCGCGTTGTCGCCACGGCGTCGCGCGGCGCCATCGGCTGCCTGTGACCGGCGCTCCCCGTGATGCCCGTTCGCCTGCGTCGAACGGGCGGACGTGGCGCCCACGGCCACCGCATGGCCGCCATCGTGATCCTGCCCCGATCGGCCGCGACGACGGCTGCGCCGGCGCCGGTTGCGCGACGTGCCGGTACGCGCGCCATGTTCATCGCTGGCACCACCATCCGGTTCGCCGTGCCCCGATGTCGCGCTGTCCGTGCCGGCGTGCGCGTCGGCGGTATCTTTCGATGGCGTCGATCCATCCGTCGTATGCGCCGCCCCGCCCTGCGGTGCCGGCTTTTGTGCATGCCGGCCACGCCCACGGCGACGGCGCGCCCTTGGCCGCGGCTCGGTGGGACCCGCACTCTCCTCGTCCGCGTCTGCGGCGGCCGCTGGCGTCGATGCCGCCGGCTCCGGTGCGACGAGCAGTTCCGGCTCGATGGCACGTACCGGGATCTTTTGCCCGATGAACGCCTCGATATCGGGAAGGCTCATGGCGTAGAGGTCGCAGGCGAAACTGATCGCATCACCCTCCTCACCGAGACGCGCCGTGCGTCCGATGCGGTGCACGTAGTCCTCGGCATCCTGAGGCAGGTCGTAATTGAACACGTGGCTGACATGCGGGATGTGCAGGCCGCGTGCGGCAACGTCGGTACACACGAGCACGTTCAACCGGTCGCCCTTGAAGCGCGCAAGCACCTTCTGCCGTTTTTCCTGGGGCACGTTGCCGGAGAGCACGCCGACGCGGTAACCGAGCCGCCGCAAGCGCTCGCAGACACGGTCCGCCGCCGCGCGCGTGTTGACGAACACGATGGCACGCTCCGGCTTCTCCCGCGCCAGGAGATTGAGCAGCAACGGCAGCTTTTCCTCGCGCGAGGGGAAATAGACGACCTGGCGAACCTTGTCCGCGGTGACGTGGTCGGTGTCGACGACGAGTTTCCTGGCCTCGTGCATGTGTTCATAGGCCAGTTCCAGGACGCGGTAGCTCAGCGTGGCCGAGTACAGCAGGACCTGGCGTTCATCACGCGGCGGCAGGCGCCTGAAGATGTAGCGCACATCCTTGATGAAACCGAGGTCGAACATGCGGTCGGCTTCGTCGACCACCACCACTTCGATGCTGTCGAGGCGGAAGACGTGCTGCTTGTAGTAGTCGAGCAGGCGCCCCGGCGGGGCGATGATGATGTCGCAGCCCGCCCTGAGCGCCTGGCGCTGCTTGTCGTAGTCGACGCCGCCATAGATGAGCACCACCTCGAGCCCGGTGTGGGCTCCGATGGCGCGGGCATCCTTGTCGATCTGGATGGCCAGTTCGCGGGTAGGCGCGACGATGAGCGTGCTGACTGGACACGCCCCGCCAGCG
>CAYOEF010000030.1:0-16388 GCA_964402805.1 uncultured Rhodanobacteraceae bacterium
GCGAACGCCAGTTTTCGCCTTCGCGTTCCCAGGACACGCGGTCGTGCAGGCGATATCTTGCGCCATACCAGAACTCCACGCGATCCGGCACCACCAGCACGCCACCCCAGTGCGGTGGACGCGGAACGTCGGTGTCCTCGAACCGGCGTTCGTACTCCGCCACGCGTGCATCGAACGTCGCCCGGTCCGGCAGCGTCTGCGACTGCAGCGACGCCCACGCGCCAATGCGGCTCATGCGGGGGCGCGTGGCAAAGTACGCGTCCGACTCATCCGCGCCCAGGCGCTCGGAACGGCCTTCCACGCGCACCTGCACCTGGTCGCGCAAGGTCTTCCAGTGGAAGCACAGCGCCACCTGTGGATGGGCGGCCAACTGCTCGCCCTTGTGGCTCTGGTAGTTGGTGAAGAAACGAAAGCCACGCTCATCGACACCCTTCAGGAGCACGATGCGCGCGGACACGCGCCCGTGTCCGTCGGCGGTTGCCAGGGTCATGGCGGTGGGCTCGGTATCACCGGCGGCGCGTGCCTCGGCGAGCAAGCCCTTGAATGTATCGATGATCGCAGGCGTCAACATCACGGCCATCCATTTTCGCTCGGCCAATCATAGCGCCGGCACATGCGATCCACCGCTATTGCGACCATCGCTGCCCGGCTCGCAAGCACGCCCGCGCGGCTTGACCCCGCGTGCATGCGCCGTGATCATCGTCGCCATGCCACGCCACCCCGCCCCCACGCATCAGCCCGGCCACCGGCCGCCGCATCCGGAGTCCTGACGCATGCTGGTGCCACCATGGGTCTGGCTGGCCACCTTCGCGGGCGTGATCGCCCTGCTCCTGTTGAGCTTCTTCGCCCACGTCCGCAAGGCGCATGAACCATCCATCAGGGAGGCCGGTGCATGGACGGCGTTTTTCGTCTCCCTGTCCATCGCGTTCGGGCTTGGACTGACATATGTCTGGGGCCACGACCACGGCATCGAGTTTTTCGCCGGCTACATCACCGAGTACAGCCTGTCGATCGACAACCTGTTCGTGTTCGTGATCATCATGTCGAGCTTCGACGTGCCGCGCGCCTACCAGCAGAAGGTGCTGCTGGTAGGCATCGTCATCGCACTCGTCGCGCGTACGCTGTTCATCCTGCTTGGCGCGGCGGCGATCGAGCGCTTCAGTTGGGTGTTCTACATTTTTGGCCTGTTCCTCATCCTCACGGCGATCAAGCTGGCGCTGGAAAAACACGACGAGGATGAAGCCTACGCCCCCAACATCCTCGTGCGCACCGCGCAAAAGCTGCTGCCGTTCACCGACCACTACGACGGCGACAGCGTGATGACCCGGGTCGCTGGCCGGCGCTACTTCACGCCCATGATGATGGTCATGATCACCATCGGCCTCACCGACATCCTTTTCGCACTGGACTCGATCCCGGCCATCTACGGGCTGACGAAGGTGCCCTACATCGTCTTCACCACGAATGCCTTCGCCCTGCTCGGCCTGATCGAACTCTATTTCCTGATCGGCGGCCTGCTCAAGAAGCTGGCCTACCTGAGCCTGGGCCTGGCGCTGGTGCTTGGCTTCATCGGCATCAAGCTGGTGCTGCATGCCATGCACGAGAACACCCTGCCGTTCATCAATGGCGGCGAGGGCATCCACTGGGCGCCCGACATCCCGACTTGGCTGTCCCTGGTGGTCATCGTCGCGGTCCTGGCCGTCACGATCATCGCGAGCCTCCTCGGCGGGCGGCGCGGTGGGGCCAGGCGCCCGGCGGACTGACCGGCCGGTCCGGCGCGCGGTTGGTAGTACGCTACACGCAATCGGGCCCGCGAAGCAGCATGCACCGGGAATGATCTGACCACCTGCAGACACCGTCTGGCCATGCGACGCTTCTACCTTGCCGAACCCGCCGTCATGCTCGTGACCGTCGTGCAGTGGCTGGTCCTGTCGATGGCCACCGGCGCGATCATCGGCGTCGGCTGCTCGATCTTCCTGCGTATCCTCTTCGCCACGGCCGGGCGTGCCTACGCGGCGCCGCTGTGGTTGCAGATGACGCTGCTGCCACTGGGCGGCCTGGCCAACGGCCTGCTGCTGCATTACGGCTATCGCCTGCGCCGCAGCCGCTACGACGACAATGCGATCGTCGCGGTCAACAAACAACAAGGGCGGATGCCGTTCCGGACCATGTGGATCAAGCCGCTGGCGGCCCTGATCACGCTCGGTTGCGGCGGCTCGGCCGGCAAGGAAGGTCCCTGTTCGCACATTGGCGCCAGCCTCGCGGCGGGTGTCGGGCGCTCACTGCGTCTCAACCGCGAGATGCGCAAACGACTGCTTGCCTGCGGCGTCAGCGCCGGCTTTTCCAGCGTCTTCGGCACGCCGATTGCCGGTGCCATCTACGGTGTGGAGATGCTGGCCATCGGGCGCATCCGCCACGACTTCCTGTTCCCGGGCATCGTGGCGGGGGTGACGGCTTTCGAGGTTTCCCGCCATCTCGGCGTCCCGTATCCGCATTACCAGATCGACTTCGTGGGCAGTTTCACCGAACTGCTGTTCCTCAAGACCGTCCTCGTCGGCGTGCTGTGCGGCGCTGCCGCGTGGGTATTCGTCGAACTGCTGCACCAGTCACATCGCGTGTTCGACGGATTGCGGCAACGCCTGAAGCTGTGGCCACCGCTGGTGCCGCTGCTCGGGGGCGTGTTGCTTTCAGTGCTGATCCTGGCCGTTCCGACCGACTACCTGGGCCTGAGCCTGCCGCTGATGCACGAGGCTCTTGCGGGGCAAGCCATGCCCTACGTCGGATTCTTCTGGAAAGCGTTGCTGGTCGCCATCACCCTGGGTTCGGGCTTCTACGGCGGCATCGTGACCCCGCAATTCGTGATCGGCGCGGTCGCCGGCGGCGCCTTCGCACACGTGTTCGGCCTGCAGCCGGCCATCGGTGCCGCCGTCGGCCTGGTGGCCGTCGTCGCTTCCGCATCCAACGCTCCCATCGCGGCGGTATTGATGGGCGTCGAGCTGTTCGGCGCCGATTCCATCCTCTACGTCGCCGGCGCCTGCGTCGCGGCATACCTGGTGATCGGCCACCGCAGCGTCTACCCGGAACAACAGATCGCCTTCAGCAAGTCCTCGTGGATATTCGCCCGCGCCGACTTGCCCGTGGGCGAGGAGAAGGTGCGCCTGTCCTACGGGTTGCTGCGTTGGCTGCATCGGCGCCGGCGGGATGCGCGGCGCGACACTGCAAAAAAGCCATGAGGTCGATCAGTGCAGGCCACCGCGAGTGTTGACACAACGCTCGATCAAACGCCCGCGCCGCGGCTTTTTCACCCACCGGATCCCCATCCACCCACGGCAGATCAATTAATTCCCAATACCTGTTTGTACAGAAACAGGAGCGTCGACAGGGCCTGATTTTGCGTGGACGCCGCCACGTTGCCATGGACGGCAAGGTCACTGATAAAACTCTCCACCTCCGCTTCCCCACATCCCGTGGATGGCGCCTGCCGTATGCCAGGATGAACCGGCGGATCCAGCCAACCTACGCCCCCACTGCGCCGTGCGAGATCCAGCCTGTGCATCCGCGCGCGCACCTGATCCAGCAGGCACGGAGAACGCCCCGTCGCCTCCACTTGTTCGCCCGTCTTGCGAGTGCAATGATGCCATTGGTCCACCCTTCGGCCATCTGGAAATACCGCCAGATTGGGCGGCATCGATTGGCGTGAACCGTTGGCGAGTGCAGCATTGTTCCAAGCGGGGCGGGGTTGGCGACCATCTCAGGTTGCGGGGTCATGTTACATTTTGCGATCGATTCGTAGTTAGATTTCACGGGGGAATCATGCTGAAGCTTGCGATCGTAACAGTCATGCTGTGCTTTGTTTCCAGTATTTCAGCAGCCGCCACGACGGCCGAAGATCAGGCCAATTCCTTCATACGTCTTTACTCCACGCTTTGCCTCAAACATGTCAACAATCTGGAGGCTCTTCGAGACAAGCTAAGGCCCATGCCAAAGTTGCCACCCGAGAAGGCAGAGCACTTCCTTGCCGGGCGCGCTGGTGACGTGTGGCCAGTCCCCGACAAGTCCGGAACATTCGTGCTCGCCCTTCTTAAGGGCAAGAGCTTTTGCGCGGTTTACGCTCGTAGGGCAGACACTGATGCAGCGGAGCAAAGATTTTCAGCCATCGTGGCCACTGCACCGTCGCCGCTTGTTGCAAAGCAAGTGACAAACGAGCACGTTCAAACATCGGCCAACGGCCAAACGCATACGGTTTCTTACGAATGGTCTATCCCCAATGCTCATCGCAAAATGTTGTTCACGCTGACAACCGCTTCATCGGCAACAGCACAAATCCAAGCGCTTGGGTCTGCGGCAATCATTAGCCAGTGAAATCTGGCTATTCGGTCAACCGGACGCTCACCCGCTACGCGGGCTCACGCCAGTTACCTCAAGCATTAGCCCACAATGAGCGACCTGGCGACCTTCGGGAATGCTTTTAGCAATTTGGTGTCCATCGTCACCAATGTCGTTCCGAGTGATTGCGCCAGCGCCACGAATTCACAGTCGTAGGCCGAGCAGTTGCTGGCCTGGACGAGTTCAAGTACCTGTGTTGAATCTGGTTCGTGCTCGGCCCCCTCGAGGAGCAGCTCAGCCTCGTGCTGTATCGCGAGTGCCTGATCGAAAGTAAGGCGATTCCTCCGCAGGTACCCGGTAAGGATGTTACGGAATTCGCTGCGCCACAGGATCGGTGCATTCCAACCGGGGCTGTGTTCGAACAGGTGTTCCGCCGCGTCCGTGTACTCGCTTGGCAAGTAGAAATAGGCAAGGACGTTCGAGTCCACGACGATCATGCACGGCCCTGTCGTTTGAACGTGTCAATGTCGCGGGCCTTGAATTGGCCTGCCGCCAGCATGGCCCGCAGTTCGCGCGCGCGGGCCAGCCGCTCGCCGGGCATCGCGCTGCCGGGCACGAGTGCCGCTTCGAGGATGCTGATGGCTTCGCTGTTCAGGCTGCGACGGTGCAACTTCGCGGCGGCCTTGAGGCGCGTGTATACCTCGTCGGGGATGTTCTTCAGCGTAAGGTTGGTCGGCATGGTCGGATCCTCCTTGCAACCATTATGGTTGCATATTGGTTGCACATCAACCATGTTGCAGGCCAATGGCAGGACGTGACCGGCCGCCATCGCGCGGCGTGGCGCCACACCTCCACACCAGTGATCAAAGCACCTGGCGCAAGAACGCCTTCGTGCGTTCGTGTTGCGGGTTCTCCAGCACGTGCGATGGCGGGCCCTCCTCGATGATGATGCCGCCATCCAGGAAAATGACCCGGTTCGCCACTTCATGCGCAAAACCGATTTCATGCGTGACGACGACCATGGTCATGCCGCCGGTGGCCACGTCGCGCATGACGCTCAGCACCTCGCCGATCGTTTCCGGGTCGAGGGCGGACGTCGGTTCGTCGAACAGCATGACCTTCGGTTCCATGGCGAGCGCGCGCGCAATCGCCACGCGCTGCTGCTGGCCGCCGGACAGCTGGCTGGGGTAGGCGCCTTCCTTGCCGTCGAGCTTGACGCGATGGAGGAGTTCCATGGCGCGTCGTTCGGCCTGCGCGCGGGGCGTCTTGCGCACCTTGCGCGGGGCCAGCGTGATGTTGTCGAGCACGCGCATGTGCGGAAACACGTTGAACTGCTGGAACACCATGCCGACTTCCTGCCGAACCAGCTTCACGTCGGTTTTCGAATGCCCGATGTCATGGCCGAGCACCGTGATCGAGCCGGAATCGAACGTCTCCAGCCCGTTCAGGCAGCGCAGGAACGTGCTTTTGCCAGACCCGGACGGGCCGATGACGCAGAGCACGTCGTTCGCCGCAACCTGCGTGTCGATGCCCTTGAGAACCTCGTTGGACTTGTAGCTCTTGCGCAGCTGCGAGACAGTGATAACTGGTGCGCCGGTGGCCTGTTGCGTCGTGGTCATGGGTTCTCGTGCCCTTCAGTCGTGCAGGTATTTCCGCTCGTATTTCCGGCCGAGCAGCGCGAGAGGATAGGAAATCACGAAATACAGGATCGCCACTGCCACGAATACGGTAAGCGGCTCATTGTTGATCGTGCTCACGATATGGCCTTCGGCCGTCAATTCGATGACGCCGATCACGGATGCAAGTGCCGACGCCTTGACCAGCGAGATAAGGAAGCCGATCGCGGACGGCAAGGCGATTTTTATCGCCTGCGGCAGAATGATGTAGCGGATGCGGATGTAATAGTTCATGCCGAGGGCGTCGGCGGCTTCCTGTTGCCCGACCGGTACCGCGAGGATGCTGCCGCGGATGATTTCCGCGATGTACGCCGCGGCGTAAATGGAAAGGCCGATGATTGCCGTGAGTACGTTGGACAGTGTCAACAGCGGGAAAATGACCGGCAGGGCGAAATACATGAAGAACAGGATAATCAGTGGCGGAATGCCACGGATTATGTTCGTGTAGACGTTGCTCGCCCAGCGCGCAGGAAGCAGGGCGGACGTGGATCCAAGGCCGAGCAGCAGGCCGAGCACGCTTCCGATTGCGCCCGATATGGCCACGAGGACAACCGTCAACCAGAGGCCCCGAAGCAACGAAGGCACGTATTGCACGAATTCGTTCATGGATGGCCGCCCGATCCTCTCACCAGCGGAACCATGTCTTTTCCGCCACGCGGGAACAGGCCGCGAGAAGCGCCGACACGCCGTAATACATGGCGGCGCCGTATGCGAACAATGCCAACGTGAGCTGGGTTTGCGAGATGATCTCGTTGAGCCTGTTCGTCAACTCCGGGAGCGAAATGATCGACGCCACCGAGGAGAACAGGAACAGCACGATGAGCTGGTTGGTCAGCGCCGGCAACACGTTGCGCAACGCCGGCTTGGACACGACGTACGTAAGCGTTTGCAGCCGCGACAGGCCGAGCGCGCTGCCGGCTTCCTTCAATCCGTTCGGAACCGACTCCAGCCCGGCCCGGAATATCTCCGCCGTATACGCCGCATTGTTGAGGGTAAGCCCGATCAACGCGGACTCGAGCGGATCAAAGTTCAGGCCGATCTGGCCCAGCCCGAAATAGATGAGGTAAAGCTGGACCAGCAAGGGCGTATTGCGGAATGTCTCGATGTAAAAACGGCTGGCCCATCCCAGTAGCGGCCTGTTGCCGGACTTCGCCACCGCCAGCGGCACGCCCAGGAGTGCGCCGACGATGAAACCAAATGCCGTGACGTAGACGCTTAAGCCGAGCGCCCGGAACAGCTCCGGCAGATACGTGGCCGCGATTGCGAAGTCCATCCGCGTGCGTTCTGGTCACGGCTGGTTGGTGATGACACTCGGCAAGTCCTGGTGATACCACTTTTTGTAAAGCCGGTTGTCGGTACCGGAGGCAATCAGGTTGCGGATGAAATTGTTCAGGTAGTTGAGCCAGACCTGCTGGTCGGGGAGCACGCCCATGGAAATGATGTCCGGGTCGATGGCGGGCGCCTTCAACACTTCCAGGTTCGCGTTCTTCTTGGCGAGCTTGTCGACGGTACTCTGCTCTTCCATGACGGCATCGGTCTTGCCCGACTTCAAGGCCTGCAGGGCGTCCGCGATATTGTCGAAGCGGACCGGCTTGGCCTTCGGAAAATCATTCGTGACAATGATGTCATTGGTGCTGCCACGTGCCACCGCAATTGTCTTGCCGGCCAGATCCTTGAGGCTTGAAATGGGATTGTCCTTGCGGAACAGGACCGCCGCGCCCTGGGCTTTGTAGGGAATCGTAAAAGCCACCTTGCGCGCACGCGCATTGGTTGCGGTGTAGGAGGATATGTTCACGTCCGCCCGCCCGGATTTCATCACCGACAGTCGCGCGGTGCCATTTACCGGGACAAGTTCCAGCTTGACACCGAGCGCCTTTGCAAGCTCTGCCGCGATATCCGGCTCGTAACCAACGATCTTGCCGTCCGCGCCACGCACGCTGCTGGGCGGGAAATCAGGCAGAACCGCGACACGCACCGTGCCCCGCTTGAGGATTTGCTCCAGCTTGTTGGGCGCCTTGGTGGACGTCTTGGCGGTCGCGGAACTGTTGCCACCGCTGCACGCGGCAAGGGAAAAGGCGCCGATCAACAGCGCCACGGGGAGAAGCAGTCTCGATAGCTTGGGCACGGGAATACCTTTGTGTAACACGACAGAAACCATGGATTCCCCCGATTGGCCTAGTTTCGACGCATCCAGCGTGGATTTCAAGGCTGCCGTCCAGGCCGGCACATCCGCCATCCGTCGCCAGGATGGGAGTCGTCGAGTCCTCGACGCGCGCGCAACGGCAGCGCGTTACTGGCGGAACACGCACATCACGACGAGCAATCCGATTCCCATCGCGGCCATCCCCATCGCAAAGCTGAAGGCCAACCATGGCGTGTGGTACCAGACGTGACGACGGGTTTCGCGATGCCACCTGAGGCCGTAAAGCAGGAATCGAATGCCTGTGGCCAGCAGCATCAACGTGCCCAGCGCGACCAGCGCGACGCCACTGCCGGTGCTGAGGAGACGGGGCCAAATCGCCGCGTGCGCGGAGACGTGCCACGGCGGGTGTCGCATCAACTCGCCAAACCGGTCTACCGCGATCCCGAAAATCATCAGCCCCAGCGCGGTACGCGTCCATGTCGCGAGCGTCCGCTCGGTATTCATGTACGAGCGCTGCATCGACAATTCGGTCAGGACGCGCAAGGCGGCATATTGGGATTCAGGGGGTGTCTCGGCCACGTTGAATTCCTCCCAACGGACTCACTGCCGGAACAGGATCAGAACGACCGCCAATGTGGCCCCCGCGGCCACTACCCCGATCGCAAACGCAAACGCGAGCCACGGGCCGAACGCACCAAACTCGTGGAATACCCGATGCCACCGGCGCCGGTAGGCCTGGTGCCGTATCGCGCAGACCAGTGCCATCAACGTGCCAAACAGCATCAGGATCAAGCCGCCGGCGCTGTACAGCGGATCGGGCGCCAGTGGCGTGCCGGGATGCACGCGGGGCATGGTTACCAGCACGCCATAGCGGTCGACGACCGCGCCCAGTGCAATCAGCGACAACGCCGTGCGAGTCCAGTTCGCGAGCGTGCGATCGACGTTCATGTAGCAGACCCGCGCCTGCTCGGTAACCACCTTGCGCAACTGCGTCGGCAAACCGGACAGCGGGTCCTCATGGCACGACGGCAACGACATATCCGAAGACCTGCGCGTGCGAATCCCGATGCTGAATATACGCCTGCGCACCTGTCGCGGAAACGTTCGTGTACGCGGCCGAACGCCATGCGCACCGCGTTGCACGACGGGGCGGCGTCAACGCACCGCGTGAAGCAGGGGCAGGCCCTCCAGCAACGCCACCACGTTGTGTGCGATCCGCTCGTCCGCGCCCACCGGGCGCCCACCCGCCGCATGTGGCGTAATGACGAGATGCGGCGTGTCCCAAAGCGGGGAATCCGGCGGCAACGGCTCGGGATCGGCGACATCGATGGCGGCACCGCCGATCTCGCCAGACAGCAATGCGTCACGCAGTGCCGTCTGGTCGACCACGGCGCCCCGGCCCACGTTCACGAACAACGCCCGCCGCGGAAGCGCCGCGAAGACCTGTTTGTTGATGATGCCGCGCGTGGAGTCGGTCGCGGGAAGAATGCTGATGAAGACGTCCGTGGTGGCCAGTTCGGCATGCATGGCGGACTCGGCCACGACGCGGAAACCGTCCCGCTCCCCGGGCGATCGCGCCACACCGGTTACCTCGCTGCCGAGCGTCGCCAGGACCGGTGCCAGCGTTCGCGCGATCTGCCCGAACCCCGCTATCAGCACGCGCGCGCCAAGCAAGGTCGTGACGCGATCACGTGGGTGAAGCTCCTGCAGACCGCCGATCTGCGCGGACCATGCGTGTCGCTGCTGCTCTTCGCGCGCGAATGGCATGCGCCGCACCAGGGTCAGGACCAGGGCCAGGGTGTGCTCGGTGACTGTGCGGTCGTGGAGCCCGGCACCGCTGGCCACGGCGACCTCGCGCTTGAATCCCGCGCGCATGATGGCATCCACGCCGGCGGACAAGGACTGGACGAGGCGAAGCTTCGGCAAATCCTGCGCGGCGGACGCGAGATGCCCGGGCGATGCCCCCCAGTACACGAGAACCTCCGCATCCCTGTGCTCGGCAGGGATGCGCGCGCCAGCATCCACCACCACGGCCTGGCAACCGTCAGGAAGGTGTGGATCGAGGGGCATGGTATCGGGGAGCAGGATTTTCATGGGGATGTGTACCTGGGGGAATGGTGTGATGGGGACGCGCCTCGGGACCGGGAGCGCGCGGGGTGGCACGTTGCCAACGGCGCCAGTATGGCACTCCGGGCTTTCGCCCACGGATCGGCAACCCCCATCCCGGCACCAGACTCCGCCCGGCGCACCGGTTGTGCGATGATGGCAAAATCCCGATTTGCACGGAAGTCCGGCTGCCTTTCATGGATGTACATGCGTTGCTTGCGCTTGGCCCGGTCATCCCCGTGGTCGTCATCCAGGACGCCGGGGAAGCGGTCGAGCTTGCCCGGTGCCTGGTGGCGGGAAATATCCGCGCCATGGAAGTGACTTTGCGCACGGACGCCGCCCTGGATGCGATCGCACGTATCCGCGACGGGGTTCCCGAGGCCGTCGTCGGGGTCGGCACGGTGCAGGACCCCGGGCAACTTCATGCGGCGATCGGCGCAGGAGCGCGTTTCGCGGTCAGCCCCGGGCTGACCGGTGAACTGGCGCTGGCGGCGCGGTCCGCGGAGATCCCTTTCCTGCCCGGCGTCGCCACCGCGTCGGAAGTGATGCAGGCGCGGGCGCATGGATTCCTCGTGCAGAAGTTTTTCCCCGCCGAAGCCGCAGGTGGCACCGCCGTGCTGAAGTCCTGGCACGGCCCTTTCCCGGACGTCACCTTCTGCCCGACCGGCGGGATCAATGCCGCCAACGCAGCCGACTATCTCGCGCTGCCCAACGTCGCGTGCGTGGGGGGATCCTGGCTGACGCCACAGGACGCGCTGCGAAAGCGGCGCTGGGACGAGATCACCGCGCTGGCCCGTGCGACGCGTTCACTGGGTGCGTGATCCGACCGCGGGCAGCCGTCACACGCCCGCGGCGGCCAGGACCTCGCGGGATGGCAGACCGTCCGCATCGCCCGCCGTCTGGACGACCCGGGCACTGATCCACGCGCCACGCATCACCGCCTCGCGCAGCGCAAGGCCTTCGAGCAAGCCACTGATGACGCCGACCGCAAAGCCATCACCGGCACCCACCGTATCAACCACGCGCGCCACGTGGACCGCGGGCACGTGCCCGGAAATCCGGCCGTCGGTGAACCAGGCTCCCTTGGCCCCCAGCTTTACGATGACGCGTTTCGCGCCGCGGTCCAGATAGAAGCGTGCGATGTTTTCCGGCTCGCGACTGCCGGTGAGCACATGGCCTTCCCCGAGCCCCGGCAATACCCAGTCGGCCTTGCCGGCAAGGGCGTTGATACCAACCCGCATGGCCTCTTCGGAGGCCCACAGAGCGGGCCGCAGGTTGGGATCGAACGAAATGGTCCCGCCCGCGCCACGCATGACGGTCATGGCATGCTCGAGCACCGCGTGGCACGCCTCGGAAACGGCGGCGAACACGCCGGTCACGTGCAAATGCCGGGCACGCGCGAGCCACGGGTCGTCCACGTCCTGCACGCGCATACGGCTGGCGGCCGAGCCCGCGCGATGGTATTCGGTCACCGGATCGCTCCCGTCCGGGGCCTGGCTCTTGAACATCATGCCGGTGGACTCGCCGGGCACCACGCGCACATGGGAGCAGTCGATTCCGTCCGCCTGCATGCTTTCGCGCAGAAACCGGCCCAACGAATCGCCGCCAAGCCGGCTGGCCCATCCGACGTGCAGGCCCAGGCGGGCCAGGCCGATGGCAACGTTGGTCTCCGCGCCGGCCGTATACTTGCGGAAGACGCGAACGTCTTCGAGCGGCCCGGGCTGGTCCGCGGCCAAGAGCACCATGGCTTCCCCGAAAGTCACTACGTCGCAGCTGCCGTGCATTGCCCTGTCGTCCGATTGTGTGGCGGTTTGTTGCGTTCCCGGGTCGTGCCTGCAACACGTACCGGTTCCGGTGCTGCCCCCGCGCGAGGCGGGCAACAGCATGACACGATACGCCGGAAGTTCGTCCCCTACGCGCGCCCCGGCCCACGCGCCGTTCGCTGCCGCCGTGCCGGTCGGCGTATCCTGAACACCTTCCCCGCTGGATGCCTTGGGCAGGAGACAGCAATGAACAGGGCCCACAAGAATGCGTTGCGCCGCGACGTCCTGACGATGGCGGTGCTGGCGCTGGCCGGCATCGCCTGGGCCATGCCGGCGATGGCGCGCGGCAGCGTGCACCTGCGTGGCACCATTCGCGCACTCACGCCGGCCAGTTTGACCATCACGACGATGCAGGGGGACGAAAAGGTCGTGGCGGTGAATGGGAAAACCCGCATCACTGGTGTGGCGCCGGCGGATCCCGGCCAGATCCATGCGGGCAGCTACGTGGGTATCGCCAACATGGACACCGGGCACGGCAACCTGGCTTCCGAAGTGGTCGTCTTCCCCGCGTCCATGAAAGGGGCCGGGCTCGGCGACTACCCGTGGGACGTGTCGCGTGCCTGGCGCCAGGCCAGCCACGGGCCGGCAACAGCCGGTTCCAGCCACATGACCAGCGGGACGGTAGCTGCCGGCAGTCCAGAACCCGGACGGTCGATGATGACCAATGGCACCGTTGCGCACATGACCACGTCGGCACGCATGACGCTCGGCGTGGACTACGGCCACGGCACGAAGCGGATCGTGGTCGCGCCGGGTACCCCGATCGTGCGCGTCGCCCATGCCGACAAGAGCGACCTCAAGGTGGGAACGGCGGTGTTCGTGGCAGCCGCGCCCAAACCCGGGACGTCGACGCTCGTGGCCCGATTCATCGTCGTGGGCCTTGAGGGTGCCGTGCCGCCCATGTAGCGGCCGTCATCGTCCACCCGGTGAACGAACGGGCCGTGGCCGAAAGGCACGGACGCACGATCAAGCTGCTAACCTTGGCGGCCTTGACGCCTGCATTGCCGCCTTCGACATGAATCCGTCACGCAACCTGTTCCTGATCGGGCCGACCGGCGCCGGCAAGACATCGCTCGGCCGCCGCCTCGCGCAGCACTTCGCGCTGCCATTCATCGACCTGGACGAGGAAATCGAAAAAAGTACCGGCGTGGACATCACCACCATATTCGACATCGAGGGTGAAGCCGGATTCCGGCGCCGCGAAGCCGCCTTGCTCGACACCCTGAGCACCCGCGCGGACGTGGTGATGGCCACGGGCGCTGGCGCCATCCTCGATGCAGGCAACCGCGAGCGCCTGGCCACGCGCGGCTTCGTGCTGTGGCTCGATGCCAGCGTCGACCAGCAAGTGGAGCGCCTGGCGCGGGAACGCGACCGCCCCCTGCTGGCCGGCGTGGACCGCCGCGCGCGCTTTACCGACATGGCGGCCGTACGCACCCCGCTGTACGCCGGAACCGCGGATCTGCGTGTCGCCGGTCGCCACGAATCCGTCCCCCATGCGCTGGCCCGCATCATCAAGATGCTGGACGGCGCCTGGCATACCTCCCACGCACCGCAACCGTGAACCCAATGCATACATTCGATGTCGCGCTCGGCGACCGCAGCTATCCCATCCACATCGGTGCGGGACTGCTGGATGAGGCTGCCTGCTGGCAACCATGCATCCGTGGCCGCCACGTGCTCGTCGTCACCAACATCACCGTGGCGCCGCTGTACCTGGCGCGTGTCGAAGCCACCCTCGGCACGTTCCGGCACGCCAGCATCGCGCTGCCCGATGGGGAGGATTACAAGACGCTCGCCAGCATCGGACGGATATTCGATGCCCTGTCGGCGCTGGAAGCCACGCGCGATGCCTGCATCCTGGCACTCGGTGGCGGCGTCGTCGGCGACCTGGCCGGCTTTGCCGCGGCGTGCTGGATGCGCGGCGTCGACTTCATCCAGATGCCCACCACCTTGCTGGCCATGGTCGACTCCTCGGTCGGCGGCAAGACCGGCGCCAACCTTCCCGCCGGCAAGAACCTCATCGGCGCCTTCCACCAGCCGCGCGCGGTCATCACCGACACCACGGTACTGGCCACGTTGCCCGACCGCGAATACAAGGCCGGGCTGGCCGAAGCCATCAAGCACAGTGCGCTCGGCGACGCCAACTTCTTTGCACGGCTGGAACCCATGCGCAGGGCGCTGCTGGAACGCGACCACGACGCCCTGGCCACCCTGATCGACCACAGCTGCCGCTTCAAGGCGGGCGTGGTGGCGCGCGACGAGCAGGAACACGGCGAGCGCGCCCTGCTCAATTTCGGCCACACCTTCGGCCATGCCCTGGAGGTGGAAACAGGCTACGGCACGCTGCTCCACGGCGAGGCCGTGGCCATCGGCATGGTGCTCGCGGCAAGGCTTTCGGCACGCCTCGGCATGGCGGACGCCGACGACGAACGCCGCCTGGCCGGCCTGCTGCAAGCCTTCGGACTGCCCGTCAAACCGCCTGCGGGTCTCGACGCGGACGCCATGCTGGCACACATGCGCCTGGACAAGAAAAACCGCGCCGGGGCGCTGCGCCTGATCCTCTGGCGTGGCATCGGCCGTGCCGAAATCGTCAGCGGCGTCGATGAGAGCCTCGTGCGCGCACTGCTGGCCGAGGCCGTCGACGGCTGATCCGGCAACGCCCCGCGCTCAGTCCGCGCCGGTTGCCACGGCGAGCTTGCCGCCGCCCAGCGCCTTCGCGTACCGCTGGTACAGCTCGCCAACGCGCTTGACGTAAACACGGGTCTCGGCAAACGGCGGGACGCCATCGTATTTGCGCACCGCCTTCGGTCCGGCGTTGTACGCGGCCGCGGCAAGGCGGCGGTCGCCGTGGAACTCGGCCAGCAACTGCGCAAGGTAGCGCGCGCCACCGTCGATGTTCTGGCTGGCGTTGAAGGTATCGGCAACGCCCATGTCATCGGCGGTGTCCGGCATGAGTTGCATCAGCCCCTGCGCCCCCTTGGACGATACCGCGTTGGGGTCGTAGGCGCTCTCGGCATGGATCACCGCACGCAGGAAGGCGGGACTGACGCCGGACTTCGTCGCGGCCGCACGCACCGCTTTCGCATAGGACGTCACGTCGAGCGGCACCGTCGCCCAGTCGATCGGCGAGTGCACCACGCACGCGACGCACGTGTCGATGTAGGTGAAAAGGCGCGTCACGTGCCCGCCCCCGCGCCCCGGCTTCACGTTGGTGTAGACGACGTTTCCATCGCTGCCCACGACGCGGTACACGGCACCACGCAATACGGTGCCACGCGCCACGTTGGCCAACGGCGACTGCGGCGTCACGTGCACGGCTTTGCAGTGGGCGTAGCCGTCCGGACGCTCGGCGTAGACGATTTCCCCCTGCGGACCGGCGCAACGGTAAACCGCTGCCTGCGCGGCACAAGCCCCGGCGGCCACCAGCAGCAACAACGCCGCCAGGGCACCGAGCCGCGTCGCCGCGCGGTGGGCCAGGCCATCCGCATGCCGCGGTGCTGCCCGCCCGGCGCAAGGCTGTTCACGTGCGTTGATCCCCGCCATTGGCCAAGTTTGCCGCGCCCGCGGGCACTTGCCAAGCAGGCACGCCGAAAACGCCGGCCGGCGCCAACAACCCGCCGTTCTGGAAGCCGCCCGCTTCAACCCGTAAACTAGCGGTTCGCGACGCAGCGCTCGAGATTCCGATGGGTGGCAAGCTCTACATCAAGACGTACGGATGCCAGATGAACGAATACGACTCGACCAAAATGGCCGACGTGTTGCGCGAATCGCACGGCATGCAACTGACGGACGACGAAGCCGAGGCCGACGTCATTCTCGTCAATACCTGCGCCATCCGGGAAAAGGCGCAGGAAAAGGTCTTCAGCCAGTTGGGGCGCTGGAAACACCTCAAGGATGGCGACAAGCCCGTGGTGATCGGCGTGGCCGGATGTGTGGCAAGCCAGGAAGGCGACGCCATCCTCAAGCGGGCACCCTACGTGGACCTGGTCTTCGGGCCGCAGACACTGCACCGCCTGCCGACGCTGCTGGAGGCCAATCGCGCCACCCACAAGCCGCAGGTGGACATCTCCTTTCCCGAGATCGAGAAGTTCGACCGCCTGCCCGACCCGCGCGCGGAAGGCCCCACGGCGTTCGTTTCGATCATGGAGGGGTGCTCCAAGTACTGCAGCTACTGCGTGGTGCCGTACACCCGCGGCGAGGAGCTTTCACGCCCGTTCGACGACGTGATCGGCGAGGTGGCGATGCTGGCCGAACAGGGGGTGCGCGAAGTGAACCTGCTGGGCCAGAACGTCAACGCCTATCGCGGCCCGATGT
>CAYOEF010000031.1:0-15906 GCA_964402805.1 uncultured Rhodanobacteraceae bacterium
ATGCGGCTGTCGGCGGGGATCTGGCCGTCGGCGAAACGGCGCAGCAGCGCCGGCAGCAGCTTGCGCTTGGCAAGGTCGCCGGTGCCGCCGAAGATGGCCATGTCGAACGGTTGGACGGGTTGGAGCTTTGCGGTGGTCACGCGATGTGTCCGGGTACAACTTGTCTGCACAACACGATACCGCCAATGCGGTACGCCGGTGCAAGCCCGGCAGGCCTTTCCGCGCGAATGCGGGTTACGTCGCGCCCGCGCCGAACTCGTGGGATACCGCGAACCGCGCGAGAATGTGTTCGAGCACCGTCGGCTTCTCGATCTGGGGCACGTGGTCGCAGCCGTTGATGAGGGCGACGCTGATGCTGGGGGCATGGACCAGCCCGGTGCGCAGCGTCGTCAGGGCCGAGGGGTCGATGATCTTGTCATCGTGACACCAGATACCCATCACCGGCATGGTCAGGCGGCCAAGCCGGTCGTCCAGCGCGTTGTATTCGCCCTTTTGGCGCAAGCGGTCGAACACCTTGTCGAGGAACGCGCGATTGGCCTTGTTGCGCGCGACCAGCACGTCGATGAAACGCCCGGGCAGGTCGGGCGGCTTGTCGAACACGAGCCGGGCCATGCGCCTGAAACCCTCGCGATTGTCGAAAATGAACGGATTGGTGCCCGCGAGCGCCTCGCGCGCGAACTGGTTTTCCTTGAACGTGAGACCGAAACTGTCCACGAGCACCAGCGAGCCGACCCGGTCGGGATGTTCGCTGGCGTAATAGCCGGCAATGGCGCCGCCCATGGAATGGCCGACGAGTATCGGCCGGGTCAGCTTGAGCGCGTGCAGGAACGCACCCAGGCGCTTGGCCTGGGCCGGTACGCCGTACGCCGCGCCATTGATGCGTGTGGAGTCGCCCCAACCCGGCAGGTCGGGAATGACGAGGTGGAAGTTTCGCGCCAGGGGCCTGGCTATTTTCAACCACACCCGGCGGTTGGACCCGTAGCCATGAAGCAGCACCATGGTCGGTCCCTTGCCACCCTCGTAATAGGCCCAGTTGGTGTCACCGACCTGGAGGTGCCGCGTCGACAGGCCCGCAACCAGCGCAATTCGCCAGGCATCGAGGCGCATCAGCCATTGCGGAGCAAACATGTACGTGCCACCACCGAGCACGGCGATGGCCAGCAGCACGGCACCGGCCAGCTTGAGCCGGCGAACCAGCAGCTGCTTCCAGATTCGCGACGTATCGAGCGGCCGCGACAGCTTCTTGTCCACTTTCATGGCCGTGCATGATCGCAGGTACGCCCGTCGCGTGCGAGCGGCGCCGGGCTGCCCGACTCAGGGTTTGTCCTCGCCCGTGCGCATGTGGCGCAGGGCGGCAAGCACGGCGAAACCCGCCAATACGCCTACTCCCACGCCGATCCCCGCACCCCACAGCGCGCCCGCCTCACCGGCGAGCAACCAGCCCACGCCGGCGCCGATGACAAACAGGAAAATGACGGGAAGACAACCCATGCCAACGTGTTCCCCAGGTGCGGATACCCTGGCGTTACCGGCTGCCGCCGTGCCGGCCGGTGCGAATCATCGCCCGAGGCCGGACAGGACCACGTCCAGCTTTTCCAGGAATTCCGTGGCGTTCGCCTGGCTGAACACGATCGGCGGCTTGATCTTGAGGACGTCGTGGCCCGGGCCTTCCGTCGACAACAGAACGTGGCGCGCCTTCATGGCCTCGACCACGGCAAGTGCCAGGGAGGGATCGGGCGTGCGGGAATCACGATCGCCGACCAGCTCGACGCCGATGAACAGCCCACGGCCGCGCACGTTACCGATGCCGGCGTGGCGCGTGGCCAGTTCTTCAAGACCGTCGCGCATGAACCGGCCGACACGGCGGGCATTTTCCTGCAGCCTCTCCCCGGCGATCACGTCCAGCACGGCCAGACCGATGGCGCATGACACCGGATTGCCACCGAAGGTGTTGAAATATTCCATGCCGTTGACGAAGCTGGCGGCGATTTCCGGTGTGGTCACCACGCCGGCCATGGGATGGCCGTTGGCGACCGGCTTGCCGAAGGTGACGATGTCGGGCGTCACGTCCTGGTACGCGAACGACCAGAAATGCTCCCCGTCGCGGCCGAATCCGACCTGGACCTCGTCGGCAAGGCACAACCCGCCCGCCGCGTGCACAGCCGCGTAGGCCGCACGCAGGTAGCCCGCCGGAAGCACGATCTGGCCGCCGCAACCGAGCATGGATTCGCAGTAAAAGACGGCCGGCTCAAAGCCGCGGGCGCGCAATTCGTCGATGGCTGCGGGAAATGCCGCGGCGTATTGCGCGCCCGCGGTCGCCGGTTCGCGAAACGTCCCGCGGTAACTGTCCGGCATCGGCACCACGGACACGTGCGGCGCGCGGCCCTCGCCGCCCCGGCCCTCGAACTTGTAGGGACTCAGCTCGACCATGGACGGCGAATGGCCGTGGTAGGCGTGATCGACCACGATGGCGCCGCGCCGGCCGGTATGCGTGCGCGCCAGGCGCAGGGCCAGGTCGTTGGCCTCGGTGCCGGAGTTGGTGAGGAACAGGACCGAAAGCGGTTGCGGCAGGGTGGCGGTCAGGCGCAGGGCGTATTCGACGATGTTGTCGTGCAGATAGCGCGTGTTCGTGTTCAGGCGCGCCATTTGCGCCTGTCCGGCAGCCACCACGCGTGGATGGCAGTGCCCGACATGGCACACGTTGTTGACCATGTCCAGGTACGCCTGGCCGTGGTCGTCGTACAGCCACACGCCTTCCCCGCGCACGATCTTCAGTGGTTCCTCGTAGGACACGCTCAGGGTCGGATTGAGGATGCGCCGACGCAGGCGCATGATTTCCGTGCTGTTCCGGACCGGTACGTTCGCCGGTGAGTTGGCGGTGGACTGGCCGGGTACATGTTCAGGCATGGCGGGACTCCGTGAAGGGGCCGGAAAGGTCATCCGGCTGGATATCCATGAGCTTTTCCAGCAAGGCCCGCATGCCTTGCTGCGAGACACCGACGTAATGGTTGTCGGGCTGTTCGGCGCTGGCCGCGGCCGCCATCAGGATGCTGTGGCAGATGCGCGCCGCGATGAGGTCGCGCAGGCTTTCCAGTTCGATCGACAGCAGCGGCGCCTGGTCGAGGTAGCCGCGAATGATATCGCGCGCACATGCCGCCGGGTCGCCCTCGTGCTGCATGGCGTAGGTGCAGGCGATGGCGAGGTTGGCCGCGCGCAGGCTGGTGCAGGTGTCGCCGAAATCGATCACGGAGGACACGTTCCAGCGATCCGCCCCGTCGCGCGTGACGATGACGTTGTAGTCGTTGGCATCGTTGTGTACCACGGTCATCGGCAAGGTGGAACGCCACGCGGGCAGGCGTTGCAGCACACGCTTGAGGTGCGTGGCTACCGTGTCGCGCAGGGAGGCGTCGCCAATGCGTACCACGTCGGCTTGCAGCGACGGCAGGCGCAGCAGGTTCCAGGGATGCGCACGCCCCGCCGCGGGGTGCTCGAAGCCCTCGAGGCCACGCGTCAGCCGCGCCACCATGGCGCCCAGGCTGCGGTGCAGGGCACCGCGCTGGTCCCGTGGCACGGCATGAATGACGTCGGCATAGGTGTGCCCCGGCACGAAGCTCAGCATGCGGACGTGGCAGGACTGCCCGGCAATGGGCAGCGCCAGCAGGTGTTCGCCGTTCCTGGCCGGCTGGACGCGCGGCCAGGCCACGTCCGGTTCGGCGCGTGCGAGCGCCATCATGGCGTGGTTTTCCAGGTCCAGGTCCGCGCGTGCCCAGGACGGGTGGGCGACCTTCAGCACGTAGGTGCCGGCCGCGCCGCGGATGCGGAAGTTCTGGTCGAGATACGATGCCAGTTCGTCGACCTGGCCGTGGATGCTCCAATACCGGTCTGCCAGCGTATTGGCCGCTTCGGGGTCAAGCCGTTTCATGCGCGTGTCGTCCGTGCGGCCGGGGTGGCGAAAGGTGTATCGGGAAACCGTCCGTCAGAGGGCGTCGGCGTCCAGCTCCCGTGTGCGGATGCGGATGACCTGGTCGAGCGTGGACACGAAGATCTTGCCGTCGCCGATCTTGCCGGTGTGCGCGGCCTGGCAGATCACCTCGACGACACGTTCCAGGCGCTCGTCCGGCAGGGCCACTTCGATCTTGATCTTGGGCAGGAAGTCGATGACGTATTCCGCGCCGCGATACAGTTCGGCGTGTCCCTTCTGGCGACCGAAACCCTTGACCTCGGTGACCGTGATCCCCTCGACGCCGATGTCGGCCAGGGCTTCGCGCACGTCGTCGAGCTTGAAGGGCTTGATGATGGCGGTAACCAGTTTCATCGGAACATCCCGTGGCATCTGCGGAACCGCCACTATAGACGGGAGCCGGCGGTGTATCCACAGCCACCGGCGCCCCACGCGCCGTCTGCAGCCGGCCCACGGTTGTGGGAAGATACCTACAGCGTATGTGCCCGCGTGCCGACAGCGTGGTCACCCGCCGCGGCCTACGCTTTACCGTCAGTACTTTGGGAGTGCCGCCATGACTGCCGTTGAATCCATTGACAAGCTTGCACAACGGCTTGCGGGACTGGTTCCGCCGGGAATGACGCAGGCAAAGGAGGACCTGGAAGCCAACTTCCGCGACGTCCTCATGCACGGCCTGCGCCGCCTGGACCTGGTCACGCGTGAGGAATTCGATGTCCAGCGCAAGGTGCTCGAGAACACGCGCGAGCGTGTGATCCAACTCGAGAAGCGCCTCGAGGAACTGGAGACGCGGGACTGAGTCGAACACGCTACCGCCCGCCGCCAGACCCCGTGCGGGAGCGCCGATGAGTCTTGCCGTCGCCCTCAGTCGGGCGCAGCAGGGCGTGGACGCGCCACAGGTCGAAGTGGAGGTGCAGATTTCCGGCGGGCTGCCGGGAACGGCCATTGTCGGCTTGCCGGAAGCGGCCGTGCGCGAGGCGCGGGACCGGGTCCGCGTGGCCATCCAGAACACCGCTTTCCAGTACCCGCGCACCCGCGTCACGGTCAATCTGGCGCCGGCCGAGCTGCCCAAGAACGGTGGCCGTTTCGACCTGGCGATTGCCCTCGGCATCCTTGCCGCCGCCGGCCAGGTTCCCGCCGAACGCCTGCGCACCTGTGAATTCCTGGGAGAACTGGCCCTGAGCGGGTCCCTGCGCCCGGTTCCGGGGGTCCTGCCGGCGCTGCTGCGGGCAAGGCGGCTTGGCCGCTGCGCCATCGTACCGGCCGGCAATGCCGGCGAGGCGGCGCTGGTGGAGGGTGCGGAAATCCTGGTCGCCCGGTCGCTGGCCGACGTGTGCGCGTGGCTGCGCGGTGGCCAATTGCCGGCTCCCGCGCACGAGCCGGTGCATGACGGACCGCCGGACATTCCGGACCTGGCCGACGTGCGCGGGCAGTTGCAGGCCAGGCGTGCGCTGGAAATAGCGGCCGCTGGCGGCCACCATCTGCTGCTGTCGGGCCCGCCCGGCACCGGCAAGACCATGCTGGCCGAACGCCTGCCTGGAATCCTTCCGCCACTGGATGAAACCGATGCGTTGGAATCGTGCGCGGTGCGGTCGGTGGCGGGCATCGTGCCGGACATGCGTTGCTGGCGGCAGCGTCCGTTTCGCGCGCCACACCACACCGCCTCGGCGGCTGCCCTGGTGGGCGGCGGTTCACATCCGCAGCCGGGCGAGATTTCACTCGCGCATCATGGTGTCCTGTTCCTCGATGAACTGCCGGAGTTTTCCCGCCATGTGCTGGAGGTGCTGCGCGAACCGATGGAATCCGGCCAGATCGTGATCTCGCGGGCCATGCGCAAGGCGCGCTTTCCGGCGCGCTTCCAGCTCGTGGCGGCGATGAACCCGTGCCCGTGCGGGCATGCGGGCGATCCGGTCGGCGAGTGCCGCTGCACGCCGGACCAGATCATGCGCTACCGCTCGCGCATTTCCGGCCCGCTGCTGGATCGCATCGACCTGATTGTCGAGGTGCCGCGCGTGCCGATGGCCGAGATGGTCGCCCCCGGTGCCCCGGCCGGTGAAACCAGTGCGACGGTCCGTGACCGGGTGGTCCGGGCGCGGCAACACGCGCTTGCGCGCCATGGCGTGTCGAACGCACGGGCGCCGATGCGGGAACTGGAGCGGTCATGCAACCTTGGCGTGGCGGAGCAGGCGTGGTTCGAGCGTGCACTGGAACGGCTGCGGTTGTCGGCCCGTTCCTACCATCGCGTGTTGCGCGTGGCGCGTACCATCGCCGATCTCGACGATGCCGCGCCACGCGTGGGCCGGAACCATCTCGCCGAGGCGCTGCAGCTGCGGCGCTTCGGCGGTGCGTAGGGCCAGGGGCGGACTCGCGTTTTCGCCGGTTTGCGGCTCAGACGTCGTGGCCGGGTCCAACATGCAAAGGTGCGTCGATGCGTCTGACCGTTTCGTTCCAGCGTCGCGAGAACACCAGCTTGCCGTTTTCAGTGACGTCCATGTGGCCGCTTATCGTAAAGTGCTCCTCGGTCGCCGCAAGTCGGGTGGTGATGTCGCCCTCGATCCACCAGCCCTCGCGTCCCATGCGTATCTTCTGTTCGACGGTATGGCGGTTTGACAGGGGATCGGTGTTGCTTAGCGTCAGTACCTGCTTGAGGTTGTGTTCGACGGTGACGTCGATGTCGTCGAAGCGATAGACCCCTTCACCAAAGACACCACCGACGCCGTCGAGCGTGCACGTCCACGCGTCGGTGGCCGCATCGTAGATCAGCGTCCGGTTGACCGTGCCGTTGGCCAGCATCGTCAACCGGGTTGGTGGGGCACTTGCCGGTTGCGGGTCGGGCCCCGGTATGCGCGTGCCGGTGAAAACCGGGAGGGACAAGGTGGCCGTCCCGGTGTCGAGCGTGAACGTGGCTTGTTCCGGCATTGGCCAGAACATCGGCCAATAACCTGTCGCCAGCGACAGGCGGATGCGGTGGCCCGCTTCGAAGTGGTGCCCGCAGCAGTCGAGGGTAACGCTGGCGGCGACCTTTTCCCCAGGCTTGAGCGGCGTCAGGCGATCATGCCCGCGCAGGTGGCCGAGGTTCATCACGCCGTATGACACGCGGGTCGCCTCGCCCGTCGGCGCCACGTCGCAGATGCGGGCGACGAGCATGGCGACTGGTGTGTCACTGGAAAGTTCAACCTCGAAGCGCGGGTAGCCGAAGATCACCAGCGGCGCTTCCAGCGGCGCGCTGTCGAAGGTCATGGCCATGCCGTCGTCCATGCGCTGGTCGGCCGGGCTTTCGCCCAGTACGCCCACGCCCATCCAGGAGCCGGCGAACAGGCCGTGGGTCAATGGCGTTTTCAGTTGCAACGATTCGCCGCGACCGGTGGACGACTCCAGCAACCGACCGTGGCGCATGCCGTAGCGCTTGATTGACACGGCGGTGCTCGGCCAGGACTCGACGCCGACCCAGTAGCCGTTGCTGATCGGCTTCGAGGATGACGGCGGCATGCTCTCCTCGATCCACGCGGTCACCATGGGCCCGTCCATCGCCCCGTTGTCGCGGCCCTTGAGCCAGTGATCCCACCAGGCTACCGCTTCCTGCAGGAAACCGATGGCGGGCCCGGGAACACCGTCGTGAGGATACACGTGCGCCCACGGGCCGATGATCGCTTTCCTGGGCACATCAAGCCCGCGCATGAGGCTCAGGACCGTGTTGGTGTAGGCATCTTCCCAGCCGTCCAGGGCGAGTACCGGCGCCTTGATGGCGCGGTAGTCCTCGCAGACGGATCCGTGCGCCCAATAGGCGTCCCGGAGCGGGTGCTCCATCCACGTCTTCATCCACAAGGGCATGTGCTCGAGCCGGTTGAGCCACTTCTCGCGCCAGTTGTCGCCAGCGATCGTCGGGTCTATCGGTCGCATCTGGTAGGCGAGCATGATCGAGCCCCACCAGAAGTTGTCATTGAGCAGACAGCCCCCCTTGTAATGGATGTCGTCGGCGTAACGGTCATCGGTGAAGCCGAGCGTGATCACCGCCTTCAGGTTCGGTGGCTTCAGGGCAGCCACCTGCAGGGAATTGAAGCCTCCCCAGGATTTCCCCATCATGCCGATATTGCCGTCGCACCAAGGCTGTGATGCCATCCAGGCCAGTACCTCCAATGCATCGGATTGCTCCTGCGACAGGTATTCATCCTCGAGCAGCCCGTCCGATTCGCCCGAGCCACGCAAGTCCACGCGCACGCATGCGTAACCGTGGCCGGCAAAATAACCGTGCATCGGTTCGTCGCGGGTCCGCGTGCCATCGGTCTTGCGATACGGGATGTATTCCAGGATGGCGGGTACTTTTTGGCCATCGGGCACCTGTGGAAGCCAGATCCGACTGGAAAGCCGAATACCGTCTGCGAGTGGTATCCACTGGTTCTCGATAATTATGTAATTAAAGGGAAAATCATCAACGATGATTTTCTGTTTCGCGGGAGTCAGGGGGCTTCCGGTCATGTCGTCGTACTGCATGGTGAATAATCCTTTCGACCTGCCGGACAGCGCGGCCGGGGCGGCGAAATCCAATACTGCCGCGCGCCGCGCACACCGAGTGGCGCGGTGTTTTCTCGTATCGACAGGGTGCGCAGAGTGAATCATCACGTGCGCCAATGTGCGTCATGTGCGAAATTGCCATCGTGGTTCAAATCATGTCACATGAATTCGCTGATTGCGATGAACCACCGGACTTTGCTTGATGAACACGATTGACAAGCTTCCACGTGAGATTCGGGAAGTCGAGCATGTCGAGATATCACTCTCGGACGGATGCCGATTGGCGGCGCGTATCTGGCGTCCCGCCGACGCGGTCGCGAAACCTTGTCCGGCGATCCTGGAGTATCTTCCATATCGCAAGAACGATCTCACCGCCAGTCGCGACGCGCCGATGCACCGGTACGTCGCCGGCCATGGCTACGCATGCGTGCGCGTGGATTTGCGTGGCGCCGGTGATTCCGAGGGCGTGTTACGCGATGAATACCTGCAACAGGAACTGGACGATGGCGTCGAGGTCATCGAGTGGCTGGCGCGCCAGCCCTGGTGCGACGGTAATGTTGGCATGTACGGTATTTCGTGGGGCGGCTTCAACGGCTTGCAAATTGCCGCCATGGCACCGCCTGCGCTCAAGGCGATCGTGAGTTGTTCGTCCACCGTCGACCGATTCAACGACGACATCCATTACATGGGCGGATGCCTGTTGCTGGACAATGTGTCGTGGGCGTCCGAAATGTTTGCTTTCAACAGCTGCCCGCCCGATCCGCGCAATGTCGGTCCGCGCTGGCGTGATATGTGGCTGCAGCGTCTGAGGGAAAGCGGTCTGTGGCTGGAGCCGTGGCTTGAACACCAGCATCGCGATGCTTATTGGCGCCACGGTTCCGTTTGTGAGGATTTCCGGAGCATACGATGCCCCGTATTCGCGGTTAGCGGTTGGGCAGACGGATATTGCAACACGGTATTCCGATTGCTCGAGGGTCTGCGCGTGCCGCGCAAGGGCTTGGTCGGGCCATGGGCCCACACCTACCCGCACATCGGTCGACCGGGTCCGGCAATCGGATTCTTGCAGGAATGCATACGCTGGTGGGACCAGTGGCTGCGTGGCATCGACACCGGCGTCATGGACGAGCCGATGCTGAGGGCGTGGATACAGGATAGCGCGCCGCCGCGAAGCCATTACGAGACGCGGCCTGGCCGCTGGGTGGCCGAGACGGCGTGGCCATCATCGAGCGTGCACACGATCGTCCGCCCGCTCGGAAACGGCGGGCGCCTGTTGCCAGCCGGCGAGGACGCGCCCGAGACCATGGTCACCCTTGCCTCGCCACTCGCCGCAGGGATGCATGCAGGCAAGTGGTGCTCCTATGCGCAGCCTGGCGACCAGCCATCCGACCAGCGTTTCGACGATGCCTGCAGTCTGACCTTCGATACCGACGTGCTCGCGCAGGACATGGAAATACTGGGCCAGCCGGTGCTGGAAGTCGACCTCGAGAGTGACAGTCCGGTGGCCATGCTTGCCGTGCGCATAAACGAAGTCGACCCGACGGGCGAGGTGACCCGTGTGACCTACGGCCTGCTCAACCTCGCCCATCGCGACGGCAACGAACATCCCGAACCATTGGTCCCGGGGCGGCGTTACCGGGTGCGGGTGCCCTGCAAGCACGTCGGTCAGCGCTTCTGCGCGGGCAACCGGCTGCGCCTGTCCATTTCGACATCCTACTGGCCCTTGGCATGGCCGTCGCCGGAGCCGGCGACCGTGAGCATCCACCTGGCTTCCAGCCACCTCCAGCTGCCGTTGCGGTCGCCCCGTCCGGAGGACAGGCGACTGCCGCCATTCGGTGCCGCCGAGGCCGGCGAACCGCTGGCACGCGTGCAAATCGAGCCGGCCCGATGCCACTGGCAAATCCACGAGGACCTCGCCGACGACAGCCGGGTCCTGGATATCGTCGACGGGGCGGGCACGTTCGAGTTTTCCGGAAACGGCTTGCGCGTTACCCGCCATGGACACGAGCAATACCGCTCGCGGGGCAACGATTACACGTCGCCGTGCGTCGACATCCACCGCGAAATGGGCTTCGAGCGCGCGGACTGGAAGGTGCGTACGGTCACCGATCTGAAAGTGCAGTCGGATGGTGGCACGTTCGCAGTGGACGCGTCACTGAAAGCTTACGAGGACGGGACCCTGGCATATGAGCAGCAATGGCATCGCCAGATTCCTCGGCGGCTCGTTTGATCCGATGCGCGGAAGAGGTTGTGCAGTTTGCGGTCGGCACCCCGTTTCGCGCGACATCGTCAACCGTCGTCGCATCACACCCTGCGACAGACGTGGAATCCACCACGGCACCGCAACGACACCGTTGTGGCCGCCGACGACACCAAGGGAGTAAATCCAATGTTCAAGAAAACTGAGGGTGGCATCCTGATTCCGAACCCGAAGCTGTCGCGTCGCCAATTCCTGGGTACTGTGGCCGGCGCCGGTGCATTCGCCGCGACCCTGCCCATTTCAAGCCGTGTCTTCGCAGCGGATGCGTCCGCCAAGGGCAAGACCTTGCGCGGCCGCGCCTACGCCGACCTGCAGCGCCTTGATCCGGCCTTCTATGGCAACGCGTGGAACGTCGACATTTTCAATTGCCTGTATGCCAAGCTCATTCATTACAAGCCTGGCAGGAAATGGGGATGGGAGTTGCAGGCGGCCGAATCGCTGAAACAACTCGACCCGACACACATTCGATTCAAGCTGCGGCCGCACCTTGCGTTCACCGGCGGTTACGGTGAAATAACGGCGGAAGACGTGAAGTTCTCGTTCGAGCGCGTGCTGAAACTCAATTCTCCAGTGAAGGGCGACTGGGGGCCGCTTGACCACGTCGACGTTGAGGACAGATATACGGGCGTGATTGTCCTGAAAAGTCCATTCCGGCCATTATGGAACATAGCCCTGCCGTATGGTGTGGGTTTTATCCTGTCCAAAAAATCCGTCTTGGACATCACGAAAGGGCAGGACAAGAACTTTGGGATGGAAAAACCCGCCTTTTCGGGGCCATACATCCTGGAGGCATGGAAGCCGAACCAGTATACGGTACTGAAGCGGAACAAGGACTATGCTGGGCCCGTCAAGGCTGGCTACGAGGAGATTCGCATTTTCCCCATTGCCAACGAACAGACGGCGGATGTCGCCTACGCCGCGGGTGACCTTGACTTCACGGGTATTAGCCTTGCCTCCTATTACCATTACAAGAAGAAAGGCAAACCGAAGCAAACGGAAATCGTTGATTATCCGTCGTTGTACTACGTATGGGTCGGCATGAACATGGATCATCCCAAGCTCAAGGATATCAATGTGCGCCGTGCCATCCAGTGGGCCATCAATGTCAACCAGGTGCTGCAGATCGCCTACTTTGGCGAGGCGAAGCCGGCAACGGGCATCATTGCCCCGGGCCTTGTCGGGCATCGCAAGAAGTCACTCATCCCGCCGGAAGGGGATCTCAACAAGGCCCGGGAGTATCTCAAGAAGGCCGGAGTCGATCACCTGGAACTGACGCTCGCGTCAGTCAACAACTCGAAGTGGAAGTCGGTCACCCAAGTGATTCAGGCACAGCTCGGGCAGATCGGCATCAACGTCAAGATCAACCTCATGGATCAGGCGGCGTTCGACATCCTCGGCAAACAGAGCAAGGGAACATCCTGGAAGAATGTCGAGCTGATACTCAACCGTTATTCCATGGCGCCCGACCCCTATTACGCCACGCAATGGTTCACCTGCCAGCAGGTTGGCATATGGAACTGGGAGCGCTTCTGCAACAAGGAATTCGACAATCTCAATGCCGAGGCGGTTGCCGTGTCGGATCCGCGGAAACGCGCAGAGATGTATCGGAAAATGCAGGATTTGATGGAAGAATCCGGTGCTTATCGATTCCTCACCAACGAGGCCAGCCCGGTCATGTATCGCGATACGGTGAAGCCCGCCATCAGGCCGGACGGTCGCGCGCTGTACCCGTTCTTCGAGAGCACATGACTGGCATGTCCGCACGGGGCAACTGACCATGTGGCTCTACCTGGCCCGCCGGGTCGCACTCGCGGTTGCAACGCTTCTCCTCGCTGTGACCGCCATTTTCGTCATGATACGAGTGGTTCCGGGCGACCCGGCGACCATCATCCTGGGCCAGCGCGCCACGCCGGCCCAGATTGCTGCGCTGGACGAACGCATGGGCCTGGACAAGCCGCTGCCGGTCCAGGTTGTCAGGTACTACAGGAATCTGGTGTCGGGCGACATGGGTGAGGATGCAGTCACGCACCGGCCGGTTTCACGCGTGGTCTTCGGTAGGCTGCCTTACACCCTGATCCTGATATTCGCCGCCATCGCATGGGCCATCGTGCTTGCCGTTCCACTCGGTTGTTATTCGGCGGTCAAGCGCGGCAGCATCGTGGACAGGGTCATGGGCGTGCTTTCGGTGTCCACGATTGCGATCCCGTCGTTCGTGATCGCCCTGTACATACTGCTGTTTTTCGCAGTGTACCTGCGGTGGCTGCCCGCCATTGGTGTCGGAAGCGGTGGTGTCCTCGACCGCATCCGCCATCTCATTCTTCCGGCCCTGGCCATCGGCATCGGATGGGTAGGCTACCTGGCGCGCATGGTACGGGCGTCGATGCTCGAGGTGCTGGGCGAGAGCCATGTGCGCATGACGCGTGCGTTCGGACTCAGCGAGACACGCATCGTGTTGCGCTACGCGTTGCCGATTGCCATCCTGCCGACGATTACGCTGCTCGGGGTCGGTATCGCCTATCTGCTGTCCGCCGCAGTGTTCACGGAGGTGATCTTCGCGCGCCCCGGGATCGGCTCGCTGATCGTCGAAGCGGTTCAATCGCGCAACTATCCCGTTGTCATGGGGTGCGTCGTGGTGACGACCGGCCTGTTCGTCGTAACCACCATGCTGGCGGATTTCGCCAATGCGTTGCTGGACCCGCGGGTCAGGGACAGCTTGTGAGGTGGTCATGAACACGGTAACAGGCGTTGCAGGCCCCCCGGTGGACCGAGTCCGCGAGCCAAGCGCCTTGAGGCGGTATTGGCGGCAACTGTGCAGGAATCCCCTGGGTTTGCTCGGCCTGATCCTCGTCTTGGTCATGGTCGGCAGCGCAGTGTTTTCGCCGTGGCTGGTGCCATACGATCCGGCGCGCATCCTGGTCGGGCCGCGGCTGGGTCCGCCCTCGTGGTCCCATTGGCTGGGAACCGATCAACTGGGGCGTGACACCTTCTCACGGGTGCTGACTGGCGGACGCGTCGCGTTCCAGGTGGCATCCATCGCGTTGGGCGCAGCCATGACCATGGGTCTTGCGCTCGGCATGGTCGCCGGTTACGGCAAGCGCTGGCTCGACAACGGCCTCCTGCTGCTGTTCGACGCGGTGCGGTCCTTCCCCGTCATCATCTTTGCCCTGGCGGTAGTCGCGATGCTTGGTCCGAGCCTGTATACCGTCATTGCCGTCGTCGCGATAACGGAGATACCGATCTACGGCCGTATCACGCGCACGCAGACGCAGGCATTGCGCAACAACGAATTCATCCTCGCTGAACGGGCAATGGGCGCAAGTACGACGCGCATCCTGTGCGTGCACGTGCTGCCCAACGTCATCGGCCCCTTGCTGATTCTGGTGAGCATGGACGTCCCGATGGTGATCACGCTCGAGGCGGGGCTGAGCTTCCTCGGGATGGGGGTGCAGCCGCCGACGCCTTCGTGGGGCGGAGTGCTCAACAGTGGCTTCCACTACATCAGCAATTCGCCATGGCCCGTCATCGCCGGCGGCTTGCCGCTGATCGCGACGACGCTCGGCTTCACGTTCTTCGGCGAGGCACTGCGTGACATTTTCGATCCCAAGCTGCAGCGCAACCGATGACCACCGAACCGCCCGTACTCCTAGACATCAGGCACTTGTCGCTGGAATTCGCCAGCGACCGTGGTGTTGCGCATGCGCTGCGCGACGTCAGTGTGACCGTGCCTGCGGGTCGCATTGTGGGCCTGGTTGGCGAAAGCGGCAGCGGCAAGTCGACTCTGGCATTTTCGATCATTGGCCTGCTGGCCAGCAACGCCAGGATCACCGGAGGGCAGATTCTTTTCAAGGGGGACGACCTGCTGGGCGTGGGGCCACGCAAGATGCGTGCGGTACGCGGAGCCGAGATATCGGTCGTCTTCCAGGACCCGATGACCTCACTCAATCCGGTACTCTCCATTGGCCGGCAGATGATCGATATCCAGCATCGTGATCGTGCGAGCGTCGCGGCCAAGCGTGCGCGTGCCGTCGAGATGCTTGCGAAGGTCGGGATCCCGGATGCGAGGAGCCGGCTGAATGCTTACCCGCACCAGTTTTCGGGCGGGATGCGCCAGCGTATCTGTATTGCCATGGCCCTGCTGATGCGTCCTGCGCTGCTGCTGGCTGACGAACCCACCACCGCGCTCGACGCGACGCTGGAAGTGCAGGTCATCCATTTGCTCAAGGACCTGCAGTCGGAGATCGGTTGCTCGATACTCTTCGTTTCACACCATCTGGGCACGGTTGCCGAGTTGTGCGACGACATGGTAATGATGTATGCCGGCGAAGTGGTGGAAGCCGGCCCCGTCGGCGAAGTGTTCCGGTCGCCGGGCCATCCTTATACGCGTGCCTTGCTCGAGTGCGAGCCGGGGCGCATCCGGGAAAGAACCCGGCGCCTGCCGAGCATACCAGGCGACGTTCCCAGCCTGTTACAGGTAGCCCCGGGATGCATATTTGCCGAGCGCTGTCGGCAGGTATTCGATCGTTGCAGGCATGAACACCCGGAGGCGCACGTGATCGCCAGTGCACACCACGCACGCTGCCACCTGCTGGACCGGCGCGTGGAGGAGCAGCCGTGACGGCCCTTCTTGAAGTCAATGACCTGCGGGTGCGCTTTCGTCACATGAGCACAATGAAAGCGCTTGTCAGCGGCGTGCACGACCCATTCATCGATGCCGTGTGCGGGGTGTCATTCCAGGTTCGTGCCGGGGAAACGCTGGGGCTCGTCGGTGAGAGTGGATCGGGAAAGTCGACCATTGCGCGCGCCATCATGGGACTGGTGCGGCCCCACAGCGGTGACATCCGTTTCCGCGGGAGACTCCTGTCATGCAGGGATCCGGCGGGTTACGCCGATTTTCGTCGTGATGCCGCACTGATGTTCCAGGATCCCCTGGGCTCGCTGTCGCCGCGCCTGACCGTGCGTTCCTTGATCACCGAGCCACTGCGGATCCACGGCGCGAAAGGCGGTGATGTCGATGCCGAGGCCAGCAAGTTGCTGGACATGGTTGGCCTGGACATGGACTTCGCACGTCGCTTCCCGCACCAGTTGTCGGGCGGCCAGGCGCGACGCGTCGGCGTCGCGCGCGCCATCGCGTTGAACCCCAGGCTGATCATTGCCGACGAACCTACCGCCGGCCTCGACG
>CAYOEF010000032.1:0-15888 GCA_964402805.1 uncultured Rhodanobacteraceae bacterium
GCTCAACGTAACGGATTGATTTCGTAGGGGCACGGCGTGCCGTGCCCTTGGGTGTGCCGTGCCCTTGGGCGTGCCGTGCCTTTCCCCGCATCGCGACGCGTATCCGCTCAGACGGAACGTCGCAACAACCAGCAACCATGGATGTCACGGTGTCGCGCGTAATCACGTGGAATGCTGGCTGCGGTCCAATCCGTAATCTCGAAAGACTGCGAAAGCACTTCAATATCGAGCGTAAAGCGCCTGGAATTGTTTGAAAAAACAATAACGCCATCCGCCTCAAGATGCTCGCCGCAAGCTTCAAGCAAGCCGACATGATCGCGCTGCACGTCGAAATCATCCGCCCGCTTGGAATTGGAAAAGGTCGGCGGGTCGACGTAGATCACGCCGTAACGCGCGCGATCCCGCGCCAGGAATGCACGCACGTCGGACTGGACCAGTTGATGCGTGCGGCCAGTGAATCCGTTCAACGCAAGATTGCGTGAGGCCCAGTCAAGGTAGGTTGCCGACAGATCCACGCTGGTGGTGGCCCGCGCCCCGCCGGAAGCGGCATAAACGCTGGCCGTACCCGTGTAGGCATACAGGTTGAGGAAACGACGGCCGGCCGCCAGCTGGCGCAGGCGCTGCCGCACCAGGCGATGGTCGGGAAAGAGCCCGGTATCCAGGTAATCGAAGAGGTTGACCAGAAAACGCAGGCCGCCTTCTTCAACCCCGATCAACTCGCCACGTTCGTCCATGACGCCGTAGCGCGCCCCGCCCTTGCCGCGGCGGCGCTGTTTGACGGCAATCCGGTCACGCGGCACCCCGAACACCTCGGCCACGGCATGTACCGCCTCGTGCAGGTGGCGACGGGCGGTGTCCTCCAGTACGTCACGTGGCGCACGGTATTCCTGCACGTGAACCCAGGCCATGCCGTCCGTCGCTTCGTAGACGTCGACCGCCACGGCATACTCGGGCAGGTCGCGATCATAACCGCGCCAACAGTGGATTCCCGCCTGTGCACGCCACTTGCGCAACGCACGTTCGTTCTTGCGCAGTCGATTGGCCAGCATCTGCGCACCTTCGGAAAGCGGTTTCCTGGTGACAACCTGGCGTTCGGGCGCAAGATCGAACAGCAACAACGGCGTTTCCAGCGCCCCGTTGAACAGCTTGTACTGCTTGTGCGAATGCAGGCGCATCGCGTGTCCGAACGCCTGGTCGCCGGCGAGGATGGCGATTTTCCAGCCGATGAAATGATCCCGCAAAGTGTCGCCGAGACCACGATACAGGCGCGGCATGTCCTCACGCTCGCCAAGGCGTTCCCCGTAGGGCGGATTGGTGATGACAAGTCCGCTGCCCTGGCCATCCGGTGGCTCGAGATGCGCGACATCGCGCCGTGCCAGTTGCACGAAGCCAGCCACGCCCGCCTGCTGCACGTTGTGTGTTGCCACCTGCACCATGTGCGGGTCGATGTCGCTGCCGAAAAAGGCGGGGCGCAGTTCACGCAATCCCGCGTCTGCACGCTGCCGTGCTTCATCCAGCAGCGCCGTCCATGTTGCGGAATCGTGCCCCTTCCAGCCCGCAAAGCCAAAGTAGGGGCGATGCAGGCCGGGCGCCACGTCGGCCACCATCCACGCGCCCTCGACCAACAGGGTGCCGGACCCGCACATCGGATCGACCAGTACCCCGCCCTGTGCATAAATGGCGGGCCAGTCGGCGCGCAACAGCATCGCGGCGGCGAGGTTCTCCTTCAGTGGCGCGCGCCCCTGGCGAACCCGCCAGCCACGCTGGTGCAAGGGGTTGCCCGCCAGATCCAGCGCCAGGCGCGCATGTCCGCGGTGGATGTGGAGATTGAGGCGGATGTCCGGTTGTTGACGGGCCACGCGCGGTATTGCGCCGCCATGCTCGCGGAACCGGTCGACGACGGCATCCTTGACGCGCTGCGCCAGGAAATGGCTGTTGTCCTTGTGGCTGCCGGCCAGAGTGACGTCGACCAGCAAGGATCCATCCGCCGCGAGATGACCCGCCCAATCGATGCCGCGCACGGCGTCATACAGCGCCTGCTCGTCCGGGGCCTCGAACTCGAGCAACGGCCACAACACCCGGCTTGCCAGGCGTGACCACAGACACACGCGCATGGCAGTTTCCACACTGCCCCGGAAATGCACGCCGGCGCGCGCCTCGTGCACGTCGTCGGCGCCAAGCGTCACCAGTTCATCGCGCAGCAGGTACTCGAGGCCCTTCGGACAAGTCGCAAAAAGCGTGCTCACGACGGTCGTACTCATGCAGGCGGGCGCTCCCCGGAAAGACGTTCCAGGAACAGGCGGAACTGCGCGGCAATCACGTCGACATGGTTGGCGAGACGGTGACCATCAGGCAACAACAGCGTGGGGACGTGCGCCCGGCGCGCAAAGGCGGCGATTGCATCCGGCAGGCAGACATCGTCGTCGAAGCCGTGAATCAACAGGCACGGCACCCCGGGCGTCACGGCAAAAACGGATGGATAGCCGGGAATCGCAGCCGGCGACGCCATCAGGAACAGGCCGGCACACGGCGCATCCAGCGACACCAGGCCGGACACGAACGCGCCCAGGCTGGAGCCAACGAGGATGGGCGCGCCACCGCTGGCCCGCATACGGTCACGCAGGAGGTCCATGCGCGGCGCCACAGAGCCGACCAGGCCGTGAGTGTCGCAAGTACTGTAGTCAGGCCGTTCCGTGGTGAAACCCATGGATTCGGCAACCGCCGCCAGGGCGCTGACCTTGGTGGCCTGCGGACTGCTGTCGAAGCCGTGGGAAAGAATGGCGTGGCCGGCCATGGCCCACTCCGGAAAGGTGAGATGCGCATCGTATCAGGGCCACACGATGCCGCGCCGCATGCGACACTTGCGCCATGACCGAGCACGCTATCCACGACTGGCCGCTGCCCTACGTGGAACAACTTCCACACCGTCCCGCCGACACCATCGACCTGGTGGTCGTCCACTGTACCGAACTACCCGACCTTGCCATTGCACGCGAATATGGCGAGCGGGTCCTGTACGGCGACGGGACCGGCAATACCGGCCACTTCTACATCGACCGCGACGGCTCCATCCATCGCTTCGCGAGCCCCAACCGCATCACCCATCACACGCGGGGCTACAACGACCGCTCCATCGGCATCGAACTGGTCAACCACGGCCGCTACCCGGACTGGTTCGACTCCCGTCACCAACGCATGCGCGAGCCGTATACGCCGGCGCAACTGCGCAGCCTCACGGCATTGCTCGCGGTGTTGCAAGAGGAGATCCCCACGCTGAAGTTCATCGCCGGCCACGAGGATCTGGACAGGGGACGCGTACCGGCGAGCGACGACCCTTCCGTGACGGTATGGCGCAAGCGCGATCCGGGACCGCAATTTCCCTGGCAACAGCTTCTCGCGGCCTGTCCGCTCCAGCGCATCCAGACCGAACTGGCCGAAGACGGGCCCGGATAACGATGAGCCCGTTGCATCAACGCGCTTTTTGTTGATTCCGGCGGCAAAACCATGTAATTAACACCTGATCGATGGATCGGCCACGATTCGGGTTTGCACGCAAACATTGCGTTCACGGCCACCGTGCGCAATGGTGACGCGCCGGATGAGTCGCACCGGCAGTGTCGCTCGCGGGCAGTTCCGGCTACCGATGTACAAACAGGGGAGAAAACACACCTATGCAACGTGCTCGTTCAAGGGTTGGTGTGGCGTCGCGCCATGCCGGTCCGCCAATGGACACCGGCCGCGCGCCACGGCGGACCGTGCATCCAAACCGTAACCTCGGGATATCCACAGCTGAATCCGCCAGTGGCAACGCCACGCCCATGCGGGCGTTCCGTGGCGACCTCCCATCAACCGCGCCCGCATCCAGGGGAGCCGGCATGCGTCAGGTCATTGGCAGACACAACGCGGCGACGCGTGCCGCATCCATGTTTCTTGGCGTGGCACTGGCCGCCGCCATGTGCGGCAGCGCCGCATTCGCGCAGACCACGGGTGCCATGCAGGGACTGGTCAAGCAGAGGCTCGCCGACATCAAGGCATCGGCTGCACAGAACCAGCGTCGGCTGCATGACTACACCTGGACCGAAACGTCCGAAATCACGGTCGATGGGCGGACCTTGCCGCCCCGGGTATCGAACTGCCGGTACGGCACCGACGGCAAGATCCAGAAGACGCCCGTGGCCGGGACCACCGGGTCGAAGACCAATCAAGGCGGCCTGCTGCGGCGGCGCATCATCGAAAAGAAAAAGGCCGAGATAAAGGACTATATGACCCAGGTCGAAAGGGTCATCCGCCTCTACGTTCCGCCCAATCCACAGAAGCTTCAGCAAGCATTCCAGGAGAAAAAAGCGACCTTCGAACGCAACGACGGCCTTGTGGACCTGACGTTCCGGAACTACGCGTTGAACGGCGACGTGATGACGCTGGGCTTCGATCCCGCCGCCCGGCGGATTCGCACGCTGGCCGTGCACAGCTACGTCGGCACGCCCGCCGATACGCTGAACCTCGGCGTGGACTTCGCCAGCCTGCCCGACGGAACCAACCACCCGTCACGGACGACCCTGGACGCACCAGCCAAGGGGATCCACGTCGTCAACACCAACTCCAACTATCGCAAATCCAGCCCCTGACGGTCGTTCGCGCGCCGCGAAACCATGTCGCGGCGCGCCTCGTCACCAGTTGGGCGACAACTCGAGGTTATCAAGGATGAATCCGACATCAACATTCCCGCAGCGCCGACGTCTGGCGTTTCCGTGCCAGATCCTGGTGCTCGCCCTGGCGGCGTGTGCCCTTCCCGCCATAGCGGCCGTATCACCCCATGCATCGGCTTTGCACGACATGAGCCGCGCCTTCGAGGCCATCACGAGCCGTGTGTCTCCCGCGGTCGTCGAGGTGCTGGTCAGCGGCTACGGCACGGTCGATCCGGAAAGCCATGATCCGGGGGCGCCGATCAGCCGCCAGCGCAGCCTCGGTTCGGGTGTGATCGTCGACCCGAACGGCTACATCGTCACCAACTACCACGTGGTCAAATGGGCGCAGCGGGTCAACGTGGTGCTGACGCCCGCGGTGGGCCCGAAGGGACAGGCCGCCGTAGCGTTGCGGTCACGTGCCAGGGTGCTTCCGGCCAGGATCGTCGGCTACAGCAGCGCCACGGATCTTGCCGTACTCAAGGTTGATGCAACCGGCCTGCCAACGGTTTCCTTCGCAAAGTACAACAAGCTGCGCCAAGGGCAGGTCGTACTCGCCATTGGCAACCCGATGGGGCTGAAAAACAGCGTCAGCCTTGGACTCGTCAGTTCCGTGGTGCGCCAGAACAGCCCGGACAGCCCGATGGTGTACATCCAGACCGATGCGGCGATCAACCCCGGCAACAGCGGCGGCGCGCTGGTCGATGCCGACGGCGACCTGGTTGGCATCAATGCGTCCATCCTGACCGAATCGGGCGGCAACGAAGGCATCGGCTTCGCCATACCAAGCGGCATCGTCCAGTATGTCTACCGGCAGATTCGCCAATACGGCTACGTGCACGGCGGCAGCATCGGCGCGCAGATACAGGGCATCACGCCACGCCTGGCGGCGGCGCTGCAACTGCCATCGGACCATGGCGTCATCGTCTCGGACATCGCCCCCGGCGGCCCGGCTGCAAGCGCGGGCCTGCGGCCGTTTGACCGCATCGTGTCCATCGATGGCCACCCGGTGGACAGCGTGCCCACGGCGGTGATGAATCTATACATGCGCAAGAGTGGCGACCACGTGCGCCTTGGCGTCGAACGCGGCGACAGGAAGCTGTCGCTGACGGTTCCGGTGGTTGCAAGGCATCCGATTCCACAGAGTCTCGTCGATCTTGCGAATCTGGACACCGGAAGGGTTGCCCAATTGGGAGTCATTGCCACCGACCTGACACCGCAGATTGCCGGTTTCCTGCAACTGCGCAATCCCGACGAATCCGGCGTCGTCGTGGCGGCCATCATCGCCGGAAGCGGCGCCGCGGCCATCGGGTTGCAGGCCGGTGACATTATCGAGTCACTGGATGCCAATCCACTGAAAACAGTCGCGCAATTGAAGGCCGCGTTGCGAGGCCACAAACCGGGTGATCCCGTCGTGCTTCGCGTCGATCGCGATGGTCGCGCCACCCTCGTCACGTTTGATATCGAATAAACGTTGACGTTCTTCATTGCGGCCACGCGTCGTCACATGTCATGGACCATTCGCGCCACCGCTCCGCAAAAGACGCGTTGACATCAATTCGGCGCGCCATATACATTCCGGCGCAAAACAATCAGGCAACCGCGATAATGCGCGCCGAAATGCGCGCCGAGTTCCAAGTTCATTACCACAGGAGGTTACATGACGATTCGCTCTCGATGGCTGGCCATGGCATTGCCGATACTGCTGGCAGCGTGTTCACAGGCACCCACGCGACCGTCACGCGCGCCGTCGGCAGTCGCACCTTCAGGCTTCCTCAAGGACTACAGCGTCCTCACGCCAGATCCGCACGACGCGGGCTACCAGCATTACGTCGCACCCGCTGCGCGTGCCCAGCGCTACCACAGTTTCATCGTGGAAAAGCCGGTTTTCATCGTGAATACCGGCGACGCATACAAGGCGCTCGACCCGGCGCGGCTGCAATCCATCTCGGACTATTACGAATCGCGCATGACGGCGGCCCTTTCGCGCCATTACAAGGTCGTGGACGCACCCGGCCCGGGCGTGGCGCGGCTGCGCGTCGCGGTGGTGGGCTTGGTGGAAGTGGCGCCGCAATTCAAGGCACGTGACCTGGTACCGGTGAAGGCGCTGTTCGAGGTGGCCCGGATGGCCGTGGACAAAAGTCCCCGTGTATTGCGGATGTCGATGGAAAGCGAGGCGCTGGACAGTCAATCCGGCGAACTTCTCGGCGAAACGATCGACAGCCGCGAAAGCAAAAAAACGGTGGCAGGCAAATCGACGGCACCGTCCGATGATCAGCTGCACGACCTGATCGACTTCTGGGTGAACCGTTTCGTTGCCCGGCTGGATCGCGCCAACGGTTATCCGGTATCCGCGGGATAACCATGCCATTGAATCGCAACGGCGTATCCCGTTCAGCATTCGGTATTCGCGTTGTCGCAACGCTGGCTATTGCATGCATGCTCGGCGCCTGCGGGCACGACCAGCAAACGGTTGAACAACCGCGCGCCGCCTTGACGATGACAGTCGGCCTGTCGCAAGACGGCAGCAATGCAACCTACGTCGGCACGATCTCCGCGCGCAACGTCAGCAACCAGGGCTTCCGCGTTTCAGGTACCGTCCTGAAACGGCTGGTGGAAGTCGGCCAGCACGTGACGGCCGGAACGCCACTGCTTCAGCTCGATCCGTCCAATCTCGAACTGAACCTCACGCAAGCCAAGGCGCAGCTCGACGCCGCACGCAGCAAGGCGGCGCAGGCGCGGGTCAATCTTGAACGCGACGCCGAGTTGCTGAAGCAAAATTTCATCAGCCAGGCCCAATACGATCACGACAAGGTCGACCTCGACACGGCCAACGCACAGTTCCAGGCAGCGCAGGCGCAATACGGGGAAGCAACCAACCAGGCCGACTATGGCACCCTGCGCGCGGCGGTCGACGGGGTGGTCACGGCGTTGGATGTCGACGTCGGCCAGGTCGTCAACCCCGGCAAGACCGCCGTAAGCATCGCGCGCGACGGTGACCGCGAAGTGGTGGTCAGCGTGCCCGAATCGCGCCTCGAACAGTTGCGCGCCGCGAAGACGCTCACGGTCACCCTGTGGGCGCTTCCCGGCAAGACCTGGCAGGCACGGCTGCGTGCCATCGACCCGGCCGCCAGCAAAACCACCGGCACCTATGACGCGCACGTCACGGTGTTGCAGCCGGACGCCTCGATGCTGCTCGGCATGACCGCGTACGTGCACATCGCAGGCGCCACGGCCGCACCGGTGTTCGTGGTGCCGATGACGGCCCTGGTCTACCCGAAACAGGTGCCCGCGGTGTGGATCGTGGACACGGACGACACCGTTGCGACGCACCCGGTCACCCTGCAATCCATACGCGGGGACAAGGCCTACATCACGGCCGGCCTCCACAACGGCGACGTGATCGTGACGGCGGGAGTCAATCTGCTGCATGCCGGCGAGAAGGTCAAACCCGTCGCCGCGACGCCAGCAACGGGGCAGTAGGCCATGTCCCGCTTCAACCTTTCCGCGGTCGCCCTCAGGCACCAGCAGTTCATGCTGTTTTCGATCATCGTATTCGTGCTTGCCGGCGCGTACGCCTACCTGCACCTTGGCCAGGCGGAAGACCCGAGCTTTACCGTGCGCACCATGGTGGTGCAGGCCTACTGGCCGGGCGCGACGGTCGAGCAGATGGAAGGCCAGGTTGCACATCCGATCGAGACGCAACTGCAAACGCTCGCGGCGATGGACAACGTGAAGACCATGGTGCTGCCGGGCAGCGTGCAGCTCATGGTCACCCTGCGCGATGATCTTTCACCGGCGGCCGTACCCGAAGCCTGGTACCAGGTGCGCAAGAAGATCGGCGACATGCGGTACACCCTGCCCCAGGGCGTACAGGGGCCTTTCTTCAACGACGAGTTCGGGACCACTTTCGGCAATATCTACGCACTGACCGGAACCGGCTTCAGCTATGCAAAGCTGAAGGATCTCGCCGATCGCGCACGCGATGCGTTCCTGCGCGTGCCGGATGTCGACCAGGTCAACATCATTGGCGCGCAGGACCAGCGCATCTATATCGAATACTCCAATGCGAAGCTGGCCGCGCTCGGCGTCAACCCGGAGCAGATCATCGCCACGCTGAAGGCGGTCAATGCCGTGCAGCCGGCCGGCATCGTGCAGACGCGGGCACAGCAGGTCCGTTTGCGGGTCAGCGGCAACTTCGAATCCGTACAGGCCATTCGCGACATCGGCATCGCGGCCAACGGGCACATCGTCCGGCTTGGCGACATTGCCAAGGTCACCCGGGGTTACGTCGATCCGCCCACCTACAAGATGTACTTCAACGGCCAGCCTGCCCTGGGCATTGCCGTCAGCATGCGCAGCGGCGGCGACGTGCTGAAGCTTGGCAAGGCACTGCAGGCGACCGCGGCGGACCTGCAGCGGCAATTCCCGCTCGGCGTGCAAATCCAGGTCGTCTCCGACCAGCCCCAGGTCGTGAAGAGCGCCGTGGGCGAGTTTACCGACAGCCTCTACGAAGCGATCGCGATCGTGCTCCTGGTGTGCTTCGTGTCGCTGGGGCTGCGTACTGGCTTCGTGGTGGCGCTATGTATCCCGTTCGTGCTGGCGGTGACGTTTTTCGTGATGTACCTGGGCGGGATCGATCTGCAGCGTATTTCGCTGGGAGCCCTGATCATTGCCCTCGGGCTTCTTGTCGACGATGCGATCATTGCGGTCGAGATGATGGTCCTGAAGCTGGAGGAAGGCTGGGACCGGATGCGCGCGGCCACCTATGCGTACACCGTCACGGCGTTCCCGATGCTGACCGGAACGCTGATTACGCTGGTGGGGTTCCTGCCAGTCTATCTGGCAAAAACGCCATCGGCCGAATACACGCGTTCGCTGTTCGAGGTGGTCGGCGTCTCGCTGATCGTTTCATGGTTCGTGGCGGTGCTGGTCACCCCGTTCCTGGGCTTCAGGCTGCTGCCGGACTTCAAGCCCAAGCCGGGGGAAGAGCGCGAGGTCTACCAACGGCCGTTCTACCGCTGGTTCCGCAAGCGCGTGGCATGGTGCGTGGATCACCGACTGGCGGTCGTCATCGCCACGGTGGTGCTGTTCGTCGTCGCCATGGCGCTCTTTCCGCGGGTGCCCAAGCAATTCTTCCCGTCCTCGGACCGGTCTGAACTGATCGCGGACCTGTGGTTCCCGCAAAACGCGACCTTCGATGACATCCAGCGTCAGGCCAGCAGGCTGGAAAAGGCGCTCCACGGGGACCAGGACATCGTATCCGTGACGAGTTACGTGGGCCGCGGCAGTCCACGCTTCTACCTGCCGCTCAACGTGCAGACGCAGACCAACCTCGCCGAACTGGTGGTCATGACGAAGGGCATCCCGGAGCGCGAACGCGTGCTGCACAAGATCCAGCACCTGTTCGCCACCCAATTCCCGGGCGTGCGCGGCCGCGTCACACGGCTCGAGAACGGTCCGCCGGTCGGGTATCCGGTCCAGTTCCGCATCAGTGGCACCGACAATGCCACCTTGCGCACCATTGCCGACAAGGTGATGGGATTGCTGCGCGCCGACCCCAACACCACCGACGTCAACGACGACTGGGGTGCGCGCGTCACCACGCTCAAGGTGGACGTCAACCAGGACCAGGCGCGCGCGCTGGGCGTCAGTTCGCGCAGCATCGCGCAGGCGCTCCAGACCTCGCTGAGCGGTTACGACATCACCCAATACCACGAAGGCGACAACACCGTCGACATCTACGCGCGGCTGGTCGGGTCCGAGCGCGGCAACCTCGATAACCTCAAGGACCTTTACGTGTACACCCGCAGCGGTTCGTTCGTGCCGCTCACCCAGCTTGCCACGCTGCATGTCGGCAACGAAAGCAGCATGCACTGGCGCCGCAACGGCGTGCCGACGATCACCGTGCGCGCCGACACCGCAGGCGGCGCGCAGGCCAACGACGTGACGTCGGCCGTGTGGCCCAAAATCCAGGCCTACGCGAAGACCCTGCCGCCGGGCTACGACATCGTCATCGGCGGATCACTCGAATCCAGCCAGCGCTCGCAGTCGGCCATTGCAGCGGTCTTGCCGCTCGTGGGCGTCATCGTGTTGTTCGTGCTGATGATCCAGCTTCAGCACATGGGCAAGATGCTGCTGGTGGTGCTGACGGCCCCCTTGGGGATGATCGGCGTTACCGCGATCCTGCTGGCCTTCCGCATTCCGTTCGGTTTCGTGGCGATGCTGGGCGTGCTCGCACTGTTCGGGATGATCATCCGCAATTCGGTCATCCTGATCGTGCAGATCGACCAGGCACAATCGGAGGGCGCTCCGTTGCGCGAGGCAATCATCGAATCGACGGTGCACCGCTTCCGCCCGATCCTGCTGACCGCCGCATCCGCCGTACTGGCGATGATCCCACTGACGCGATCGGTGTTCTGGGGTCCCATGGCATGGGCGATCATGGGCGGCCTGACCGGCGCGACGCTGCTCACCCTGCTGTTTCTGCCGGCCGCATACGCCCTCGGGTTCCGCGCCCAAAAGACCGCGGAGGAGGAGCCACATGAGCATGAAACCACCTGACACGCGGCGCACGCGCACGGCCGCCGCGTTGCTCCTGGCCTGCGGCCTGCTCACGGCGACCGGGGCGGTATCCGCGATGGACCTGCGCCAGGCGGTGGACAAGGCGCGCGCGCACGATCCCACGTTGCAGGCGGCCCGCTATGCGTTCTCCGCTGGCCAGGAGAGTGCCAAACAGGGCACGGCGCTGTATTTGCCGCAGATCACGGCGACCGGCATGTACAACCACGTGCACGTCAATTCCACTTCCACCATCGACAGCAGGCTCCCGTTGCCACCCCTGGTCGGTGACGCCACGGGTTACCTGCACGGCTTCAGCGTGACCCTGACCCAGCCGATCTACAACGCCGAAGTGCGCTCCGGTGCCGCGCAACTGAAAGACCAGGCGAAACTGGCGGACATCCAGTTCACGGGCGCCAACCAGAACCTGATCCTCACCGTCGCGCAGTCCTATTTCGGCGTCCTGATGGCCGAGGACAATCTCGAACTCACCCGCCAGCAGCGTGCGGCCATCGAGCAGCAACTGGCAAGCGCCCAGGCGCGCTTCAAGGCCGGAAAGGCCAACATCACCGACGTGCGTGACGCCCAGGCACGCGACCAGGCCATGGCCGCCCAGGAGATTGCCGCCGCGAACAACCTCACCGTGCAGCAGCAACAGTTCGCAAGCCTGGTGGGACAGCCGCCGGGGACACTGGACCGCGTGCCTGCCACCTTCAGGCCGATAGTCCCGAGTCCCGACGACGTGCAGGTGTGGATCAACCGTGGCCGCAAGGGCAATCCGAACATACTCGGCGCGCAGGTACAGGTCGCGATCGCCGAGGCGGACGTCACCAAGAATCGTGTCTACAACCGCCCGCAGCTCAACCTTTACGCGAGCTACCAGGATCTCCGGCAAAACGGCGACCTGCCCCTGCTGGTCGCGCCCGACCACTCGCGCCAGACAGTCGTCGGCCTGCAACTGAGCGTCCCGCTCTTCGCCGGCGGCGCACTGAATTCCAAGCTGCGCCAGGCGATCGACCAGAAAAACCAGTCGCAATCGCAATTGCAGGCCGCCATCCAGACCAGCGACGTGCAGATCCGCCAGCAATTCCTCGGCGTCGAAGTCGGCGTGTCACAGATCGATGCCCTGCAAAAAGCCGTAATCGCCGCCAAAAGCTCGCTCGACGCCACCAGGCTTGGCCAGCAGGTCGGCGTGCGCACCACCCTGGATGTGCTCAACGCCCAGCAGCAATACTTCTCCGCCCTGCAAAACCTCGACGCGGCACGCTACCAGTACCTGCTGTCGCGGTTGAACCTGGCCGCGCTCACGGGATCACTCGGCGAGCAGGACGTGGTGGCCATCAATGCCTATCTGTCAAATTCGGGCCTTCCCGACACGCACTGACGATTCCCATGGGTGCGGATGGGCACGGCGCGCAGTCCATGCTGCAAGGCAAGTAGCAATGGAGTCAGACGCCATTGGGCGGTTGGCCTTCGTGTGTTTTCAGATGTACCCTGCGGGCTTTCATCGTGCAAGGCAAAGGAAGGGACATGCATACATCTGCAAACTCCGGAATAACGGGCAAGCACAGGAATGGCTCGTATCTGGCCGGAAAACTTTTGGGCATACTGGCCGCTTCGGCGGGCCTTGTGATGGCTGCCGGCACCGTGCAAGCGGCGACGCCACAGAACCAGGTGCTCGTGGTTTATGCCGCAGGCACGCTCGCAACACCATTCAAGCGCGTCGACAAGGCGTTTGAAAAGCTCCATCCGGGCGTGACCATCCAGCCCCAGTTCGGTGGCAGCGTGATGATGGCGCGGCGAATTACCCAACTGCACCAGAAGGCGGACGTGTACGCCGCCGCCGATTACTCCGTGATACCAAAAATCATGGGCAAGGCCGGGTTATCCAAGTGGTATGTCGGGTTTGCATCGAACGCGGCAACCCTCGCCTACACGCCGAAAAGCCGTGGTGCGAAGGAAATCAATGCAACGAACTGGTACAAGGTCGTCTCCCGGCCCGGTGTCGTCATCGGCCGTTCCGACCCCAATACCGACCCCTCGGGTTACCAGTTCCTGCAGATGTTGTCGTTGGCAAACGATTATTACAAGAAGCCGGACCTCAAACGTGACGTCCTGAAGAATGCGCCAAAGAGTGCGGTGCGCAATACCGAGACCTCGCTGATTTCCGCATTGCAACTGGGCGACATCGATTACCTGGCCATTTACGAGTCGTCCGCCATAGCCCACCACCTCAAATATGTGCAGCTCCCGGCAAGCATCAACCTGTCGGATCCGTCCAAGGGCGATATCTATGCCAAGGGCACTGCCAAGACGACCAAGGGCGTACTGCATGGCCGGCCGATCATCTACGCCGCCACCATTCCCACCTCCGCCGAGCATCCACAACTGGCGGCGGAGTACGTGGCGTTCCTGACCAGCAAGCAGGGCCAGGACCTGATAGCAAGCGCGGGACTGACCCGCGTGCAGCCTGCCGTCTTGGCGCACGGTTCGGCGGCGCCGGCCAGCTTGCGCAGTATCACCAAGCCTTGGCCAAAGGACGTGAAGTAGCCGCCGAAGCCGGCGGTCCCGGCTCCCCGTTGCTGGATGCGGCTACCAGGCGGATCTTTTCCGCTGGCAGGCGCACCCAGCACTCGCGCCCGGCAAGAAACGCGTCAGCCTGGTGCGGTGAAACAGCCGCACGGATGGGGCCGATGGCACTGTGAAGATCGACCAGCGCCACCTGGCCCCCGACCTGCAATGCCTCGACCGTGCCGCGGACACGGTTGCCCAGCGTCGCGGGCGCCTGAGCGACGGGCAGCACCTCGATTTCACCCGGTCCTATGGCCGCGACCACCCGGGCAGCGGCAGGCGAAGCCTGTTCGCACACCAGATCACTGGAACCCAGGCGAATACGGGTGCCGGTCGTGGTTTCCGCCGTGACCTCGACCTCCCACTGGTTGGTCAGGCCGAACAGCCCGGCGACGTAGGCGTCGGCCGGATGCTGGAACAGTTGCGCAGGCACGCCCACCTGCACCACCCGGCCGCCATCGAGTACCGCGGCGCTGGTTGCAAAGGACAGGCTGCTCGAGACGTTGTGCGTGGCGTAGATGACTGCCAACCGGCGGCCACGGTGGTGGCTGACCAAAAGGCGGCGCAGGTAGTGCTCGAAGCGTCGCCGGCCCACGAGGTCCAGACTGGCCGTGGGCTCATCCAGAAGCAGCACACGCGGGTGCGCCGCCAGCGCGCGCGCAAACGCGACCCGTTGCGCCTGGCCCCGGCTGAGCTGGTGCGGATAGTGATCGCCAATGGCAGTCAGCTCGAACTCGTCCAGCAACATCGCGATTTCCGCTCGCCGTTCCGAGGATGTCCGGCGCCGCATGGCATAGGCGATGTTCCCGGTCACGTCCAGATGCGGAAACAAGGCCAGATCTTGCGGCAGGTACGCAAAATGCCGGTGCTCGGGCGCGCGCCCGGAAAGGTCTTCGCCGTCCAGCACGATCCGCCCCGCGGTCGACCCCACGAAGCCGGCAAGCGTCTCAAGGATGGTCGTCTTGCCGGCACCATTGGCTCCTATCAGGGCAAGGCAGGCACCCTGCCCTATGCTCGTCGTCAGCGGACCAACGACGAATTCCCCCCGGCGCGCCTGCAGGTGATCGATGTCGAGCATCATGCGTGCCGTCGGGATGGGCGTGACAGCAGGCGCAGGATCAGGAACACGCACAGCGACACGACAAGGACGACAAACGACATGGAGATGGCCTGTGGCAGCCCGAAACTGATGAACAGGTTGTATATCTTGACCGGCGAAGTCATGGGATAGTACGCGATCAGTATGACCGCACCAAATTCGCTGATGGCGCGCGCATAGCTCAGCGTCATTGCGCTCAACAAACCGCGCCAGCATAGCGGCAGCACCACGCGCCACAGGGTGGCCCACGGGCCAATGCCAAGGCTGCGGGATACCTTCTCGAGCCGTGCGTCGACACTGTCGAACGCGATGCGTGCGGCCGCAACCGTATACGGTGCGCTGACGAACAACATGGCAATCACGATGCCCGGCAACGCGCCCCAGAACTTCAGGCCGAGCAAGTGGCCAAGCGGCTCTCCCAGCAAACCACGTCGGCCGTAGACGAACAGGACGGCAATGCCGGCGACGACGTGCGGGATAGTCAGTGGCAGGTCCACCAGCGTCTGTACGAGGCTGCGACCCCAAAAGCGGTGCCGGGACAACAACCATGCCAGTGGAATGCCCAACAAACCGGACAGCGCGGCGGTAATGGCGCCGGCTTCCAAGCTCGTGATAATGGCGCCCTGCACTGAACGATCCAGGACGGTTTCCTGCAGCTGACCAGGTGTCGCCAACGCCTGGATCGACATCATCGCCAATGGCAGCACGATGGACGCAACCAGCAAGGCAGCCAGCAGCATAAACGGAACAATGACCGTCCACTGCGGGTTATCCCCCCGCGCAGGGAGATCCCCGAGCCGGATCGTTGCAGGAATCGCGCTGTCTTGGCTCAAGTTCGCGTACTTGTCCTGTTCCATCATCGAAGCCCTTCCTCAACCTGTCACCAGGGAACATTCAACCGCCCCGCCGAGCCATTGAAAGCGACACGCCTGCCATGCATTCGCGGCGAAAACGCCAAGCGAACCACGTCCTTCC
>CAYOEF010000033.1:0-15878 GCA_964402805.1 uncultured Rhodanobacteraceae bacterium
GTTGACCAGTGACGGCGAGAACGACAGCTGGGGCCGCCAGGCCACCAACGACCTGCTCGCCTCGCGCATCAAGATCCGCTCGCTGAACTTCATGCGCGGACGCACGTTCCTGTCGCGCTACCTCATCCTCGACGAGGCGCAAAACCTCACGCCGAAGCAGATGAAGACGCTCATCACGCGCGCCGGTCCCGGCACCAAGGTCGTCTGTATCGGCAACGTGCAGCAGATCGACACGCCGTACCTGACCGAGACCACGTCGGGGTTGACCTATGCGGTGGACCGTTTCAAGGACTGGCCGCATGCGGCCCACATCACCCTGCGCCAGGGCGAGCGTTCACGCCTGGCGGATTTTGCGGCACAGGCGCTGTAGCCGAAACGCCTGGCCCCAACCCCGTCGTCGTCGCATCCCGTCGTTGCAGCAGAGGGACGGGGTTGTTCGGGACAGCGGTTCGCCACCCGGGAAGCGGCCGGCCTGATCGCTGGTTGCCCACCATCAATTCACGACGCCAGCACACGAAGTAAACTATCGGCCTGGCTCGCGTTCGACCGTTGATCCCATGACCATACGCCTGATCGTGCTCTGTGTGCTGGCCGCCTTCATTGCCTGCGCCCTGCTGGTCCACCTGCGCGGCCGCGCACGACTGCGCTTCGACCGCCAGCTTGCCGACCACTCGGCGCTTTTCGCGCCCTACAACCTGCTGATGTACGCGTTCTCGGCGGTACCGGCCAGACCAATCCTGGACCGCAGCGCGTTTCCACAACTCGACGCCTTGCGCGACAACTGGGAAGCGATCCGCGAGGAAGCCCTGCAACTGACGGGCGACGGGCGCATCCGCGCATCGGCGGCGCACGACGACATCAGCTTCAACAGTTTCTTCAAGCAGGGCTGGAAGCGCTTTTACCTCAAATGGTACGGCGAACCGCTGGATTCGGCCGCGACCCTGTGCCCGCGCACCGTGGAACTGGTCAACGCCATTCCCGGCATCAAGGCGGCCATGTTCGCCACCCTTGCCCCCAACAGCCGCCTCAACCCGCACCGGGATCCGTTCGCCGGATCGCTGCGTTATCACCTCGGCCTGGTCACGCCCAACTCACGCGACTGCGCCATCTTCGTGGATGGTGAAGAGCATGCGTGGGGCGATGGCAAGGACGTCGTGTTCGACGAAACCTACGTGCACTGGGTCGAAAACAAGACGGACCAGGCGCGCATCATCCTGTTTGCCGATGTCGAACGCCCCTTGAAGACCCGCTTCATGCGGGCCGTGAACCACCGCGTGGGCGCCTTCATGGGCCGCGCCACCGCATCGCCCAATGAGCAGGGTCACGAAAAAACGGGATTGATCAACCGACTGTACGCCTTCAGCCAGCGCAACCGCGAACGCTCGCGCGCGTTCAAGAAACGCAGCCCGAAGGCGTTCCGCACACTGAAATACAGCGGCATCGTGATCGTGCTGTGGGTGATCCTGCTTGCGCCCTGGCCGATCCCGCACTGACACGCGGTGAGGGCCGAGGGCACGGCACGCCGTGCCCCTACCCGCGGAGGGGAGAAGATGCATAAACGTGGGATTTCGTAGGGGCACGGCGTGCCGTGCCCCCAACCACGTGCCGTACCCTGGCAGCGTGACGCGCCGGATTCAGGAAGCGGCGCGTTCGGCAATGGCCGTCGCAAAGCTTTCCGTGGTACCCGAGCCGCCCAAATCCGGCGTGGTGCGGTCGTGCGCGCCGATGGCGTCACGCAGGGCATGGCGGATGCGGGCCGCCTTTTGCGGCATGTCGAGATGCTCGAGCATGTCGGCGGACGCCAGCAGCAGCGCTCCCGGATTCGCCACGCCCTTGCCGGCGATGTCCGGTGCCGAGCCGTGCACGGCCTCGAAAATGGCCACGTCGTCGCCAATGTTGGCGCCCGGCGCAAGACCGAGTCCACCCACCAGGCCGGCACACAGGTCCGACAGGATGTCACCAAACAGGTTGGTGGTGACGATGACGTCAAACTGCGCCGGATCCATCACCAGTTGCATGCACGCATTGTCCACGATCAGTTCGTTGTATTCGATGCGTGGGTAGTCCCCGGCCACTTCACGTGCCACGTCCAGGAACAGCCCCGACGCGGTCTTGATGATGTTGGCCTTGTGCACGGCGGTGACTTTTTTGCGGCCCTTGCGCACCGCCAGCTCGAAAGCGTGCCGGACGATACGCCGGGCGCCGGTACGCGTGTTGCGGATGATCGACTGGGCCACCTCGCCGTCATCGGAGATGGTCTGGCCTTCGGGCAGGTAGGCGCCTTCCATGTTCTCGCGCACGGTGATGATGTCCACGCCCGCGTACCGTGAGCGCGTCCCCGGATAGCTCACTGCGGGCCGCACGTTGGCGTACAACTCGAAATGCCGGCGCAGTTCCACGTTGATGGAACTGAAGCCCTTGCCGATGGGTGTCGTCAGCGGGCTTTTCAGCGCGATGCGGTGGCGCGCGATGGCGTCCAGTGTTGCCTGCGGCAAGAGCGATCCCTGGCTTGCAAGGGCACCGGCACCGGCTTCGACGAAAGCATAATCGAGGCCGCAGTCCACGGCGTCGAGCACGCGCAACGTGGCCTGCATGATTTCGGGGCCGATACCGTCCCCACGAATGACTGCAATCGTCCTGTGCATCGACAAATCCCTGAACGGCGCTCCAGGCGCCGGTGGAACAAAGCAACGGGGCCGAAAAGTCGGCCCCGGACTATGTCATTGTAGCGTCAAACACCTTCCAGGCGCGGCACGGAAGGCGGGCTCGACTCACCCGGCAAGCAACTTGGCCAACTGCCCGTTGCGATCCGCGGCAACCAGCTCATCGTAGCCACCCACGTGGTGGTCGTTGATGAAGATCTGTGGCACGCTGCGCCGACCCTCGCTGCGTTCGAGCATTTTCGCGCGCTCGTCGGGGTTGCTGTCGACGAAGATCTCGTTCCACTCCAATCCTTTTGATTTGAGAAGGTTTTTGGCCGCCATGCAGTAAGGACACACATGCGTGGTGTACATCTCGATCCGTGCCACGATCCAAGCTCCGTCATTGGGTTGATGTCGCCGATATGGGGGTCGACCGACCCTGCCACAAGGTGGTCCGGCCCGTGGCGACGTGAACCACCGGGCTGCCGCATGGTCCAATGATTGCAATGCAAAATATGTCTGTCCCACAAGAGGCGCTCCGGTTCACGCCATGCCGTGTATGCTGCCTGCCATGCTGATACGACGCATCGTCACCGCGCTGCTCGCCGGCGCGCTGGCCGTGGCTGCGGGTGCCGCTGGCGCGCAGGAGTCGATTCGCCTGCCCGACCTTGGCGGATCGGCACAGGCCGTGTTGACGCCATTCCAGGCTGATCGATACGGGGCACAAATGCTGCACCGGCTGCGTTCGATGGGCATGGTCCTGGACGACCCGCTGGTGGATGCCTATATCAACGCCGTCGGCCATCGCCTGGCCGCCCACAGCGACGATCCCACGCACAAGTTCACGTTTTTCGTCGTGAAGACGTCCGACGTGAATGCGTTTGCGGCGCCCGGTGGCTATATCGGCGTCAATGCCGGACTGATCGAACTGACGCAGGACGAGAGTGAACTGGCCGCCGTCATGGCGCACGAAATCGGCCACATCACGCAACATCACCTGGAACGCGCATTCGAGGCAGCCAAGAAGGATGCGCCGCTGACGGCACTGGTCATCCTGGGTGCCATCGCAGCGGAAGCCGCGGGCGGGGGGCACGGTGGCTATGCCCCCTATGGCTACAACGGCCACACCGACTCCGGCGGCGATGCCGCGATGGGCGTGCTTGCGGCCGGCATGGGGCTCATGCAGCAACGCAGCCTGAATTTCTCGCGCAAGGACGAAATCGAAGCGGACCGCATGGGTATCCGCACGCTCGCCGCCGCCGGCTACGACCCCGAGGCGATGGCCGACTTCTTCCAGCGCATGCAGGATACGCTCGGCAACGGCGACCATGTTCCGGAACTGTTGTTGACGCACCCGGTCACGCTGGAACGTATCGCCGCCGCCAGGGCTCGCGCGCGCGGACTGGAAAAGCGTGCCGCCAATGCCAAGGTACCTCCCATGAGCCAGCAGCAATGGCAGGAGGTGACGGCGCCGATCGCCTATCTGACCAATCCGGCCGAATTGACCACCAAACCCACGAACGGTGACGCGGCCGCCGGACTGGACCTGTACAAACTGATGCGCAGCCGTGTGCGTGCATTGAGCATGTCGGCAAGTGCGGCAGTCGAGTACTACAGCAAGCATTTCGCGAACAAGCAATTCGATACCATCGCCCACCACTACGGCTACGCATTGGCCCTGTTGCGCGACAACCAACCCGGGAAGGCGCTGGCACAGATCCAGCCGCTTGCCGCACGTCATCCATCAAGCCTGCCCCTGCAACTGGCACTGGCGGACGCGTTGCAGCAAAATGGCAAAACCACGCAGGCCCTCGCCGCCTATGCCAGCCTCAACAGCGCATCGCCGGGCAACCGCGCCATCGTATTGGCCTGGAGCAAGGCGCTGATCAACGACAAGACACCCGCCAACGGGCGCAAGGCCGCCAACCTGCTGCGCCCACTGCTCGACAACACGGCCGGGCCGCAGTTGTTCAAGATCTACGCACGTGCAAGCGATGCCGCCGGTGACCACTTCAATGCCGCCGAAGCCTGGGCCAATGTGAGTTATCTTGAAGGCCGGCCATTTGACGCCATGCAACAACTCCAGCGCCTCCTCAAGGACCCGAAATTGAACTATTACCAGCGCGCCCGCGTACAGGCCGACATCAACCAGTTGCGCCCGCTGTTGCTGGAGTTGCGCAAGCAGCACGTGCAAACACCCGACCGCCCCTACTGACGTCGGCCTGATTGCATGACGGTACTGCCCGACACCGCTCCGCCCCGCTCCCGTCCCGCCCAACGCCTCGCAACCATGCGCAAAACCCTGCTGATCGCCCTTTGCCTGCTGTTTCCGCTCACACTGCACGCGCAGGCGGCGCCGGCGCCAAACGCCACGACGCCACTGCGGCCGTTGCCGGAGGTGGTGCTGCAAACCAGCGAAGGTGACATCACGCTGGAACTGTTCATCAACAAGTCGCCCAAGAGCGTGGCCAATTTCCTTCAGTACGTACAGTCCGGGTTCTACGATGGAACCGTCTTCCAGCGGGTCATCAAGGGCTATCTCATCCAGGGTGGGCAGTACACGCGCCAACTGGTCGCCAAGCGCACCAGCGATCCCGTCGATGCCGAATCGAACAACGGCCTGTCCAACTTGCGCGGGACCGTGGCGGTGGCCCGCGGCGCTGCACCGAACTCCGGCACGTCGCAGTTTTTCATCAACCTGGTCGACAATCGCCGCCTGGACTACGTCAACGGGAAGAGTGGCCTGACCTGGGGCTACACGGTATTCGGCAAGGTCATCGATGGCATGGACGTGGTCGACAAGATCGGCAACCTGCCCACCCATGCGCAGGGTCCGTTCACGGCCGACGTGCCACAACCGCTGGTGGTGATCGAAAGCGCGCGGGTCATCGGCGAGCGGCCCGCCAGCGCCAGCAGCACGACCCAGCCCCCGGCCACCACCAAGAAGAAGCACTGAGCGATGGCCGCCCTGTTCATTGCCGACCTGCATCTGGATGACAGCCGCCCACATATCACGGCGTTGTTCGAACGCTACCTGGCCAGTCCCGAAGCCCGCGCGGCGGACGCGCTGTACGTTCTCGGCGACCTGGTGGAAGCCTGGGTCGGCGATGACGACGACGCCGAACTACCGGGGCGCATCGCCGCGGCCATCCACGGCCTGGCCGACACCGGCGTACCGGTGCATTTCATGCGCGGCAATCGCGACTTCCTGCTGGGACCGGCGTTCGCCGGGCGGGCGGGCATGCATCTCATCGCCGAAGATGCCGTCGTACACGACATCCAGGGCACGCCCACGCTGCTGATGCACGGCGACACCCTGTGCACGGACGACGTGATCTACCAGCAAGTGCGCGCACGTGTACGCACGCCCGAGTGGATTGCAAACGCGCTGGCCATGCCACTCGAGGCGCGTCGCGCGCTCGCCGCAAAATCCCGCAGCGAAAGCCGCGACCATACCGGCAGCGCGGACAGCACGATCATGGACGTCAACCAGGGTGCCGTATGCGACGCAATGCGACGCGCCGGCGTCACCCGGCTCATCCACGGCCACACGCACCGCCCGGCCGTCCACGACTTCACGCTCGATGGCGCGCCCGCGCAGCGCATCGTGCTTGGCGACTGGTACACGCAAGGATCGGTGCTGCGCGTCACACGCGATGCGGTGGACCTCGCCACCCTGGGTGAGCGCTGACACGGCGAATGAGGGCAGGACGACACCGCGCGGTGTCGTTGCGTCCACATCAAGCAAGTCCACTCCCGCATTTGCCACTTGATATACTCGGTGGCCATTTGGTCCCTCGCATGCAACACCCCGTCCGAGGCGCAACCCTGGTATCTGCGGGCGCACATCAGCCAGCACGCAGACACCAGGCGGCAATGAACTCCACCCGGTTCCTTTTCCAGCCATGACTACGCATTTCGCCACACGTGAGCGCTACTTCCGGCCATCGGCGGTTCGCTCGGTATTCGACATCTCGATGGCGAAGGGCATGGTGTCATTCGCCGGGGGCAACCCGGACATATCGCAGCTTCCGCTCGAACACCTTGGTGACGTTGCCGCACGGCTCATCCGCGAGCACGGCCTGACGGTGCTGCAGTATGGCGCGAGCGCCGGGCTGGCCCAATTGCGCGGGGAAGTCGCCAAGGTCATGGCACTTTCCGGGATCGATGCCGACGCCGACGAGGTCGTGATCACGTGTGGATCGCAGATGGGCTTGGAGGTAGTTACCGCCGTCTTCTGCAACCCTGGTGACGTCGTACTGGCGGGATCGCCCACCTATGTCGGCGCCATCACCACGTTTGCAGGCTTCGAGGCCGACATACAGCATGTGCCGTGCGATGGTGACGGCATCATTCCTGACGGCCTCCAAACACGCATCCGGGAGCTGAAAGCCGCGGGCAAGACCCTGAAATTCCTGTATGTCGTCCCCAACTTCAACAACCCGTCGGGGACCACCCTCGCCGCGCATCGGCGTCCTGAAATCATACGCATCTGCACGGAGGAGGACGTCCTGATCGTCGAGGACGATCCATACGGGCTGCTGCGTTTCGATGGCACCGCGCTGCCGGCCATGCGCGCGATGGACGACCGCGTCATCTATCTCGGGTCCATGAGCAAGATATTCTCGCCGGGCATACGCGTCGGCTGGGTCCTGGCGCCAGCGGACGTGCTTGCCCGCCTGCGGGTTGCCGCCGAGGCAACCACGATACATGCCCCCATTTTGAGTCAATACCTGGCCTACGAGTACCTGCACTCGATGGATTGGCGCGCGTACCTGCGTGCCACCGTCAAGCGCTATGCAGATCACGCGAACACCATGCTCGAGCGGCTGCGCAGCAATCAGGTGCTGCCCCCCGGCAGTACGTGGACCTCGCCGGATGGCGGCTTCTTCGTGTGGGCGACGCTTCCCGAGGGATGGTCGGCGGATGCGCTGCTCAAGCTCGCGGTGGAAGAGAAAGTCGTGTTCGTGCCCGGGACAGCCTTTTACGCCAATGGCGAGGGTACGCGAAACGTCCGCCTGTCCTACTCGATGGAACCGCCGGAGCGCATCCTGGCCGGGCTGGATCGCCTCGCGGCCGCGTCGTCGCGTCTTGCCGCGAGCATGTGACCATGACCGCCCGGCGGGCGTGAACGCAATCAGGTGTCATCGGCAGACCAGCGCCCAAGCAGGCGCGGCAAATTGCCGAACTTTCCTATCAGGCCGAAAATGATGACGGCCAGGACGACGAACGCGACGGAAATCGACGCCATGACCGGCGTATAGCCGTAACGCAACGCGTTGAATATCTTTATCGGTACGGTAACGACCGTGAACCCGGCGACCATGTAGGCAATGATGTATTCGTTGATGGAAATCACGAATGCGAACGCAAAGCCGGACACCATGTACGGCCTTATCCACGGCAGGACGATCGTGCGGAACACGGCCCATTCGCCCGATCCCATCGTTCTTGCCGCCTCCACGATTTCCTCGTCCATGGCCTGAAGGCCAAGCGACACCGTCATGAGCGGCAGTGTCACCAGGAAAATGCCGTGCGCGATGATCACGTTCTCGATACGGCCGTAATGATGCGCGACGGTCCAGAAGAGCATGAAGCCAACCGCCGAGACGACCGGCGGCAGCATGAACGGGGTTATGCCGAGGCCATACAGCCCTTTGACGTAGGTGCTGCGGTGCCGCCAGAACACATACGCCAGCGGCAGCGCGATCGACACCGCAATGAGCCCCGCGCTACTGGCGATGATCAGGCTATGCTCGATCGCGGTCCGCCAGTCGGGATCCGCGACCATTTGCACGTACCAGTGCAACGAAAACCCTTGTGGCGGAAACAAAAGGCGCTGCTTTTCATTCACCGACACGCCAACCAGGATGACGATCGGCGCGGCGAGAAAGAGCCCGACGAGGGCCAGGAATACGTTGCGCGCAACTTTTGCCATACCACAGCCTACCTCGGAAATACCCCACTGACGCCACACGAAAGCCGTGCGGCACCCGGCAACATCCGCCACCCTCGTCACATCCACGCCCCGACCACGCCGGTCAACCTGCGCCGCGGTTGGAACGCCATTCCACAACCTATCCGGTTTCGGACAGCGATACCTCCTTGCCCTTGCCGAGAATGCTTGTTATCGCAATCAGCGCCACGCTCGTTATCAACAGGAATACCGCCAGCGCCGCGGCGAACGGCAGGTTCGCATGCGCGATCGCCTGGTCCGTAATGAGGACCGAAAGCGTCCACTCGCTGGGCCGGCCAAGGATCTGCGGAATCAGATAGACACCCAGCGTGAATACGAATACCAGGATGAACGCCGCGACGATGGGTTGGCGCAGTACCGGGACGGTCACGTTGAAAAACGCCCGCACGGGTGACGCGCCCATGGTGCGTGCCGCCTCGGCGAGTTGCGGGTCAAGCCGCGTCACGGGCGGATACAGCACCAGTACCGCGTACGGAAGCGTGAGATAAAAGTACCCGAGGACCTCCGCCAGCACCCCCGGCGTGAATGCCTGTGGCTGGGCCATGATGCCGAGCCACACGAGAATGTTGGAGATGCCCGCCGTACGCGAAAGAAGAATCGACCAGCTCAGGCCGATGATCACTTCCGACAACGACAATACGGACAGGATGAATACCAGCCACACCGTCTGGGTGCGGATACGCAGTTGCGCAAGCAGGTACGTGAATGGAAGACCGACCACGATACAGACGATTGAAACGAATACGCCCAAGTAAATCGAATAGCCGAGAGTGTCCAGAAACAACGGGGACAACAGGCGTACGTAATTCTCGACTGAAAAGGCGGGCGCAAATCCTGCCGACGTGGATTTGAAAAAGCTGATCGCGAACATGATGCCGAAAGGCACCAGGAAAAACACGATCAGCATGATCGACGGATACGTCAAAAGCGCGTGACGCGTCCTGTTACGGGACATGCCCACGACCGTCATTCCCGCAGCACCACACACTTTTCAGGCGGCAACCCAACGGTCACGCGATCGCCGCTTTTCAGCCCGGGCAGGGCCCCGGGCTGCGCGTGCGCGATGATGCGCGCGTCGTCGCAGTCGACGTAGACCTCGACACTCTGGCCCACATCCCGGACCAGCGCCACGTTGCCTTCGAGCAGGTTTTCCCCCTCGCACGTCCCGACATGCAGGCGTACGTCTTCCGGGCGGATCGACACCGTCAGTTCAAGGCCAGGTTCCAGCTCGTCGGCCCCGGGCACGTGCAAACGGTGCCCGCTCGCCTGGATGAAACCATCGAACAGGACCTCCCCCTTCAGCAGGTTGTTGGCACCAATGAAATCGGCGACGAAAACGTTCCTGGGATGCCGGTAGATTTCCAGGGGTTCACCGACCTGCTGTATCTCCCCGGCGCTCATGACCACGATCAGATCCGCCACGGACATGGCTTCGCGCTGGTTGTGCGTGACCATGATCGTCGTCACGCCCACGCGCTGCTGCAGGAGTTTGAGCTCGACCTGCATTTCCTCGTGGAGCTTGGCATCCAGAGCCGAGAGGGGCTCGTCGAGCAGGAACAATCGCGGTTTCAACGCCAGCGCGCGTGCAATCGCCACGCGCTGGCGCTGGCCCCCCGAAAGCTGGTTGATGGCCCGCCCGCCCACGTCCGGCAGGTGGACGAGTTGCAGGAGTTCGCGCACCCGCTTCTCCCGCTCCGCCTTGCTGTAGCGGTGCTGGCGCATCCCGTAGGCGACGTTGCCCGCCACGTTCAGGTGCGGGAACAACGCGAGGGACTGGAACACCATGCCCAAATCGCGCTTGTGCGCCGGAAGATGGGTCACGTCCTCGCCTTCCAGCATGACGACGCCGCTGGTCGGGGATTCAAGCCCCGCAACCATTCGCAGAAGCGTGGTTTTCCCGCAACCGGAGGGCCCCAGGAAACACACGAAGCTGCCGCGTGGAATGGACAGGTTGACGTCCGATACCGCCGCGAGGGAGCCAAAGTGCTTGCTGATGCCGGACAGGGTCAGCGCGTCGCTGGGAGGGGTCTGAGGCATTGGCTCCGAACCTACTTTCCACCCGATCGCAACAACCACTTGGATTGGGCCATTGACGGTCCCGCGTCAATGGCCCGGTCCCGGCGCACCACTTACAGCTTTCCAGCCAGCATTTCAGACCACTTGTCGGAGATCCAGTCCCCCTTGTCCACGTACATCTCGTACTTCGGAACGATGGGTGTAATTTCGCTGGACACTTCCGCGAACTGCGCGTCGGTCATGTCGAGGTATTTCCGCTGGACGGTCGGCGCGGTTCCCAGTGTTTCGGCGATCAGCGTCTGGATTTTCGGTTGGCACATGTAGTCTATGAACACCTGTGCCATATCCAGCTTTTTCGAGGTCTTGATGACGACCCACGATCCCGAATCCATGACGGCGCCTTCCTTGGGGAACGTCGAGCGCACCGGGAATCCCTTTTTCATGGCGACGTGCGTGACGTCGTTGTAGTACTCGCCCATGGGGATTTCGCCATTGGTCAACTGGCGTTGGAATTGGGCCTCGTCGCGATACCACAACCGCACGTTCGGCCGCACTTCCGCCAGTTTGTGGAGCACCTTCAGGATATCGTCTTTCGTTTCGAGACTCTTGTCGCCATCAAAGAACGTCTTGGCGGTGATGTCGAGCAGGAACGAGTTGTTTGCCAGCGCAAGAAGTCCGATCTTGTTCTTGTTTTTCGGATCCCAAAACGCCTTCCAGCTATCCGGCGCGGTTGGGTAGGCCTTGGTGTTGGTGACCAGCGTGATATACCAGCTGACCCCGCCAATGCCACAGATCGCGCCGCTTTTGTTCTTCTGGACGTATCGATCGTACAGATACTTGCGATTACTGAGCTTGGACTCGTCGAAGGACGCCCAGAGACCACCCTGCTGTCCCTTCACGAACGAAAACTGCGACATCATGGAAACATCGGCCGGCGCCCTGCCCGCACGCGCCGCATTCTGCAACTGGACCAACCATGCCGGGCCGGTCGGCTCGGCGACGGAATCCACCTTGATGCCCGTCGCCTTGGTGAAGTCGGGGTAAATATACTTCTTGAATGATTCCTCAAAGAATCCGCCGTAAGTACCTACCTTTATGGATTTTTCCTGTGCGCGCAACAACGGTGGCATGGCCATCATCGCCGCACCCGCGAGGCCGGCACCCAAAATACGGCGTCTACCTGAGTCGAACTTGTCAGATGTCATTTTGAACCATCCTCCTGAAGTGGCGCGAATTACCCTGAATACGGCAACTCGCTGGATTGTGCAGCAGTGTCACTATCCAATTCGAATGAACGGGGTTGTGCCGTCCTAAGCCGTATTGGGTACGCCTTGAAACACACGCATCCGATTCCGTCGCCCCTCCCACATGGCTCCTCATGACACGGAGCCTGTCCCACCCAAGCCACCCTTGCCTGTTTGGCCAATGGATGGACTGAATACCATCAGGCTGAGGATTTCGAACAACACCTGTGCGGCGACATGCGCAGTATTGTGCGTGGCGTCGTATTCAGGCGCAACCTCCATGACATCGCCACCAATTACATTCAAACCCTTGAGGCCGCGCAATAATGCCAATGCCTCGCGACTGGTGAGTCCACCGACTTCCGGGGTCCCGGTACCTGGTGCATAGCTCGGATCGACGCCGTCTATGTCAAACGAAACATAGGTCGCGCCATCACCCACGATTTTCAGCGCCTGCTCGACAACGGCAGGCACCCCGCGTGCGGCAACATCCTCGGCGTGGACGACCGTCATGCCAGAGGCATACGAGAACTCCCAAAGGTACTCCGAGGAACCACGAATCCCGATCTGAATGGTGCGCGTCGGATCCAGCGCGCCTGCAAGCACCGCATTGCGAAATGGCCCGCCGTGGTGGAATTTGCACTCGTCGAACGGACCCCCCGTATCGCAATGGGCGTCAATATGGACAAGGCCAACCGGGCCATACCGGTGCGCCACGGCCTTCAACAGCGGAAAGGTTACCGAATGGTCCCCGCCGACCGACAGCGGCGTGACTCCGGCATCGACCAGGCGCGTGGCGTAGCACTCGATGTCGTCGATGCATTGTTCCAGGCGGTAGCGGCTGCGCATGGGCACATCGCCAATGTCGGCAACGCGCAAATCGAACACGGGGGCGCAATCGAGTGCGTGATTGTACGGACCTATGCGCTCGATCGCGCGCAGCGCGCGCGGCCCGAACCGCGCGCCGGGCCGGTTCGTGACACCAAGATCCATGGGTACGCCGAGCATGGCCACCTGGAGGTCGCCAAAGTCCGGGGCCGCGCGATCGACGGCCAGATATGGCGCGTCCAGCAGCGTCGGCACCCCCGCGTAGGGCGGGCTCCGCGTCCCCCCGCTGAAAACCTTCTCCGCGACCCGACGAAAACGCGGATCATGCACGCCACCGTCATTGTCATCACCATAGCGGCGACGCAGGTCATCGAGTTTCTTCTCATTCCACATCACAACGTCGTCCATCGTCGTTTATGCGGCATCTTTGACATCATGGTGTCGTCGCGCGCGAATCGGTTGCTGCAGCGTCCGCACAGGAGGTGCGCGTGCATTGAAGGGACCGAATCTATAGCGCCATCCGCCACAGTGTCAAGGCGCCGTCGCCCGCGTGAAACGGTTCCATTACGCGCGCGAAAATCAGGCCCTCCCGCTGGAATTGAGGAACCCGTGGTTGCCGCCTGGAAAGCGGATCTTCCAGCAAGCGCAGGCGTGCCGTGAATTCCATCGGATGATGCGAATCAGCGGGACGCGGTTTTGTCCATGGCGCGGCTCCTGGACTCAACCCGAACCGGCGGCACGCGCCGTCACGGGCACGGGCAACTGCCGGTCGCGTCCTGCCAGCACACCCACCACCAACTGGGCCAGGGTGGCGGCAAGCAACACGATCAGACCCAGCCGCCAGGCACCGGTGACGTCATGCAGCCAACCGATGGCCACCGGACCGAAGGCCGCCAGCAGGTAGCCCACGGACTGCGCCATGCCGGAAAGTGCGGCCGCCTGCACATGGTTGCCCGTACGCAGTCCGAACAGGGAAAGCGCAACGACGATGGATCCCCCGGCCGACGCCCCCGCCAGAATCACCCACAACAGCGGTATCGCCGGCAGCAGCAATTGTCCGGCGGCCGCGGCCGCGCCCAGTATCGCCAGCCCGGCAATGATCGCGCGCTGGTCGCGCATGCGTTGCACCAGGACCGCGGTAACCATGTTGCCGGCGATGCCTACCGCCTGGAACGCAAACTGGTGCCACCCGGCGACATCAACGGAAACGCCCTCGCTGTGCTCGATGGCCGGCCACCAGGTGATCACCACGTAGTACAACACCGACTGCAGCCCCATGAACACGGCGACCTGCCAAGCCAGCGCGGAACGCCACAGCGCCGCGGAAGACCCGCTGGGTATGCACGCCGCGGCCTTTGCGACATCGTCGTGCGCCGGTGGGCGCACGCGGTCCCGCGCGCGTATTTGCGGCACGAAGACGGCAAGTCCAACCAGCGCGAGCCCCGCCCAGACGCCCAGGGCGATCCGCCACCCGGACGTGGCGCCGGCAATGGGGACGGCCAGGCCGGCCGCAAGCGCGGCCAAGGCACTCTGTGCCACCGAATACAGGCCGGTCATCATCCCGATCTGGTGCGGGTAGTCCTGCTTTATCAGCGCCGGCAGCAGCACGTTCATCACGGCAATGGCGACACCAAGCGCTGCCGTGCCGACCCAGATCAGTCCCGGCAGGGGAATGGAACGCAACACGATCGCGGCGGCCAGGACGGCCAGCGACGCTCCCAACGCGCGTTCCACGCCCATGCGGCGCGCGATCACCGGTGCCAGTGGCGACACGAGGGCAAAGGCGATCAAGGGCAGGCTGATCAGGATGGAGGCGACGGCGCCACCGATTCCCAGATCCACCCGGATATCGCCCAGCAGCGGGCCGACCGACGTGATGGCCGTGCGCAGATTGGCGCCGATAAGCAAAACCCCGACGAGAAGCAGGCCGGCGCGAACCGGAAGCCGTGCATGTTCGAGGTCCACGCCACCGTTGCCCCCGGTCATCCGCGATGACGGCACTGCCGCAGCGGCACATGACGGACCGGCAACGCCACGCCCGACGTCGTTTACAGGGTGTTCCGGCAGGTGTTTCATGCCCGTGCCACCGATTTCATCGCATTCCCGCACATCGTCAATTGGCAACCTCAACCGGAACATGTCGATAGCGCGCGCCGACGGCGCGGCGACGTCATTCCCCTCGTCGTGCAACCGACCGGGGATGATATCGAACGCGTTGCTTTCTTCGCGCCGGCGTCGCTACAGTGTGCGCCCATGGACCACAGCGTGCACAGCCAGACCTTCCTGGCCATTGACGAACCCGCACCGTACACGATACTCAACACCGATTCGACACGCCCCATCTTGCTGGTATGCGACCACGCCAGCAAGCGCCTGCCGCGTGCCGTCGGCGACCTGGGGCTGGACGTGTCGGTACGCAACAGCCACCTGGCCGTGGACATCGGGGCAGCGGACGTCACCCGGCGCCTAGCCGGCCTACTTGGCGTCACTGCGGTGCTCGCGGAATATTCACGGCTGGTGGTGGATCTCAACCGCGAACTGTCCCGCGAAGATGCCTTTCTCGAATTCGGCGACGGAACCGCCATTCCCGGCAATCGGGGCTTGAGCCCGGCAGACAAACAGGTCCGCATCGATTCGGTATACCACCCTTATCACGACACCGTGGATGCGCAAATACGTCGATTGGCCGCCAATACCGCACCCTGTTTCATAAGCATCCACAGTTTTACGCCGGTAATGGATGGCGTGTCCCGCCCATGGGAAGTCGGTGTTTTGTGGGATGCCGACCAGCCCACCGCCGATATCTTCATGAATGGCTTGCGCGACACCGGATTCATTGTGGGCGACAACCAGCCGTATTCGGGAAAACGGCCACCTGGTTTCACGATTGACCACCACGCGAAGTCAGCAGGCCTGCGGCACGTCGCCATCGAGATGCGCCAGGATATTACCGGCACCCCCGCCGGCGTCGACCGGTTCGTGAACGCATTGCGGCCCATCGTGGCAAACCTGCCACAGGCCTTTTGACAGTCACGCGACTGGACCACCCCACCGCATGCGTCGCGGTTGACCGCGCAGATGCGGACCCAAGCCCGCGCTCCCGGCACCCCTGCAACCGGTCGAATTCAGGCGCGTGCGCTGGCCTCGACCACCTGTGCCAGCTTTCCGGCC
>CAYOEF010000034.1:0-15567 GCA_964402805.1 uncultured Rhodanobacteraceae bacterium
CGCCTGCTGCCGCAGATGGTGTATTACACCCAGGCCGCACTGGGTCATTGGCATGACCACGGCACGCCAGCCAATTTCATCGTGCCGACCGGCAACCTGGGCAATGCGCTGGCCTGCGTTTGGGCCCGTGCCGTCGGCGTTCCGATCGGCCGCATCCATCTGGCCTCCAACGCCAACGTCACCCTGCCCGAATATTTCGCGGGCAACGCCTATCGCCCCCGCGCGAGCGTCGCCACGCTCGCCAACGCCATGGACGTGGGCGCGCCGAGCAATTTCGAGCGCCTGCACTGGCTGTACCAGGGCGACGACGAGGCCGCGCGTCGCGACCTTACCGCCGGTGCCGTCGATGATGCCGCCATCCGGCAAGTCATCACGTCGCTTGCCCGTGACCACGATGTCGTCGTGTGTCCGCATACGGCAACCGCCATGCATGAACTGGCCAGGCTGCGCCATACCGGCGACCGCGGCCACTGGACCGTGGTGGCGACGGCTCACCCGGCCAAGTTCGACAGCATCGTCGAGCCATTGGTTGGACATGCCGTTCCAGTGCCGCCGGCACTGGCGGCACTGCTGGCGCGACCGAGTGAGGCCACGCCGTTGCCGGTCGACGACGAAGCGTTGCGCGAGGTGCTTCTGGCGCCATGACCGGATGGTCCGTCATGGGCGCGGCCACGCAAACGGATGTTGGGTGCGATCGGCAAAGTTTTATATGATGTAACCGTCCGCAGTCGGGTCGACGTTGCCGGCAACCACGGCAATACAGGCGGCTGCATGACAGGGAACGTGTCGCGTGGCGGCATCCGACCCGGTCTCACTGCCACAGGAGTGTCGCATGCAGTATCAAGTCCAGAAAAACGCCCGTGCAACGGGTCTGGCATATGGCGTTGCCACGGGTCGGGCGTTGTTGCTGCTGTTGGTCGGCAACCTCGCCCTTGTCGCGTCCGCGCACCTCGAAGTGCCGTTCTGGCCGGTGCCGATGACGCTCGAGACGTTCGCGGTGCTCGTGATCGCGGCAACCTATGGCCAGCGCCTCGCGGCCTCTACGGTCGGATTGTTCCTCGCTGAGGGCGCGGTGGGCTTGCCGGTTTTCGCGGGCGGCGGTGGATTCGTCTATTTCACGGGCACCACCGGCGGCTACCTCATCGGGTTTTTGCTTGCCACCATGCTGGTTGCGTGGCTGATGGATCACGGCTGGAAAGCCGGATACCTGCGTATCGCGGCTGCCATGTTCGTGGGTACGGTCATCGTGTGGGTTGTTGGCGTGGGTTGGCTTGGCACCTTGATTGGATGGCACGGTGCCGTCCTCAAGGGGCTGGTTCCGTTTGCGCTTGGTGACGTGCTGAAGGTCCTGCTTGCGGCACTGACCGTGACGATCGGGCGCGGCGCCATGCAAAGCCTGCGCGCGAGGCGCCACTGATCCCGGGTCGATGGCCTGCCCTGTCGCGAATCTTCGCGAATACCTCGCGGGAACGTGGCTGCTGACGCGTTCCGTGGAAGACCGCCGGCGGCGCATGCGCGGCGCGCTGCGGGGACAGGCGGTTTTCAAACGCACCGGGGATGGCCTGTTTCTCAGTGAAACGGGCCATTTCCGTTTCGGGACCTATGCCGGCCCCACGCATTGTGATTACCGGTACGTGTTTCGCACCGACGACCGCGCCGACATACAGTTTCCGGACGGCCGTCCCTTCTGTTCCATAAGCCTGCGCACCGGCTCATGCGTTGCCGAACACCTGTGCGGACGGGATCGCTACCACGGCAGGTTCATGGCCCTGGCGCCCGACCGCCTGAGTATCGAATGGAATGCCGGCGGGCCGGAAAAGGACCTTGCCATCCGCAGTTGCTATCGACGCGCTTGACGGGTCCGTGCGGTCGCGTGCAGCAGCGCGTGCGGCATCGTGTCTTGGAGGGGCATGGGCCATGCCGGCGGATGGGTCTGACCGGAATGCACGGGCTGGATTGGCACGTGGCAGCCGAAAACAAGGCATGCTGCGCCAATACCGGGATTTTAACGGTTGACAGCCCGGCCACGCACGCGTAGGGTTCAGGTATGCGTCCGCGCCTGCGAGAGTCTACACACGTCCGTGATTGCCTGTTGGCAACGCTGCACGTGCGTGCGCCGTCGACTGCGCGACTTCTTCCCCTTGTACTCATTCTCGTGCTTATTACCAGCGGGGGTGTGGGTTAAGGGCGTGTGACCGAACAATGATTCGACAAGCCAAGACCCCGCACCCAGACGGATGCGGGTTTTTTGTTGGTGTTAGCGACGGAGGCAGACTCATGCGACAGCAAACCCCGGACAATCAGGAGAGCGACGTGCGCGAGCACGTGCGCATATTCGATACCACACTGCGGGATGGTGAACAGGCGCCCGGATTCTCCATGGACCGCGCGCAGAAACTGCGCATGGCCAATGCCCTCGGCGAACTTGGCGTGGACGTGCTCGAAGCCGGCTTTCCACAGGCCTCGCCGGATGATTTCGCGGCTGTCGCGGCAATTGCCGAACAAGTGCGCGGTCCGTCCATCTGCGGTCTTGCGCGTTGCATGCAGGGCGACATCGACACGGCGGCACGGGCCCTGGAAAAGGCGCGCGCGCCACGCATCCATGTTTTCCTCGGCACCAGCCCGTTGCACCGGGAGTTCAAGCTGTGCAAGACCAAGGACGAAGTGGTGGAAATGGTCGACCGGGGCGTGCGCCGTGCGCGTGAGCTCTGCGATGACGTCGAGTTTTCGCCCGAGGACGGCTTGCGGACCGAGCGCGATTTCCTGATCGAGGTGCTCAACACGGCCGTTGCCGCCGGCGCGCGCACCTTGAACGTGCCCGATACCGTGGGCTACAGGACTCCCGGCGAACTGACGGATCTGTTCCGTTTCCTGCGTGAGAACGTCGACGGTGCCGACAAGGTGGTGTTTTCCGCGCATTGCCACGACGATCTGGGCATGGCGGTGGCCAACAGCCTGGGCGCGGTGCTGGGTGGCGCACGCCAGGTCGAATGTGCCGTCAACGGCATCGGCGAGCGTGCCGGCAATGCCTCGCTGGAGGAGATCGCGATGGCGCTGCGCGTGCGTGGCGCGGACTTCGGCGTCGACTGCAGCCTCAACACGCGCCAGCTGTATCCGGTTTCGCGCCTGTTGGCGCACACGACGGGCCAGCCGGTGCCGCGCAACAAGGCCATCGTGGGCGTCAACGCCTTCGCGCACGAATCGGGAATCCACCAGCACGGCATGCTGCGCCACCGGGGCACCTACGAAATCATGCGTCCGCAGGATGTCGGCATGCCCGACACGCAACTGGTCCTCGGCAAGCACTCGGGACGGGCGGCGTTGCGCAAACGCCTGGAAGACCTGGGCCATCATCCGGACGAGGCCCAGATGGACAGCATCTTCGAGCGCTTCAAGAAGCTGGCCGACCGCAAGCGTGAAATCCATGACGGTGACCTGGAGGCCCTGGTGCTGGGGCGTGACCCGGGCGAGGTTGGTCCATGGAAGATCGTGGATTTCCGCTCGGTGTCACGAATGGGCGGGCGTGCCTCGGTGGCGTTGTCGCTGGAGCATGCCGACGGGCGCAAGGCCAACGAGGAAGCCATCGGCGATGGCCCGGTCGACGCCATGCTGCGTGCCTTCGAAAAGGCCGCCGGACAGCCCTTGAAGCTGGCCGATTTCCGCGTCGATGCCGTCAGCGAAGGTGGCGATGCACAGGGGCACGTGCACATCGAGGTGGTGCATGCCGGCCGGCACTGGTACGGGCAGGGCGTGAGCACCAATATCGTCGGCGCGTCGGCGCGGGCGGCGCTTGAAGTGGTCAATGCCATCGCGCAGTCCGAACAGTACACGTCGCGGGAGGCCATGGCATGAGTGCACCGCGCACCCTGTTCGAGAAGGTGTGGGACGCTCACGAGGTGCGTGCCCAGGATGACGCCAGCCCGGCGATGGTCTACATCGACCTGCACCTGGTGCATGAAGTCACCTCGCCGCAGGCCTTCACCGAGTTGCGCACGCGCGGTTTGCCCCTGCGCCGCCCGGACCGCACCCTCGCGACCCTGGACCATTCCACGCCAACCCTGCCGCCGGCGGCGGACGGCAAGCGCGCCTACGTGACGCCGGCCGCCGAACAGCAGGTCGGGCGGCTGGCCACCAACTGCCGCGAGTTTGGCGTCACCCTGCATGGCTGGAACAGCGCCTCGCGCGGCATCGTGCATGTGATGGGGCCGGAACTCGGCGCGACGCAGCCCGGCATGACGATCGTGTGCGGTGACAGCCACACCTCCACGCACGGTGCGTTCGGGGCGCTTGCCTTCGGCATCGGCACCACCGAGGTGGGGCACGTGATGGCGACACAGTGCCTGCTGCAGTACAAACCGAAAACCTTCGCCATCCACGTGGATGGCAAGCTGCGCCCGGGAGTGTCGGCGAAGGACCTCATCCTGCACATCATCGGCACGATCGGCGTGGACGGTGGAACCGGGCACGTGCTCGAGTACCGCGGTACGGCGATCGAGGCGCTGTCGATGGAACAACGCATGACCGTCTGCAACATGTCCATCGAAGCCGGTGCGCGCGCCGGGATGATTGCGCCCGATGCCGTGACCTTCGCGTGGCTCAAGGGCCGCCCCATGGTCCCCACGGGCGAAAAATGGGAGCGTGCCGTCGCGCGCTGGGAGGCGCTGGCCAGCGATCCAGGTGCGCGGTACGACCGCGAAGTGCGTATCGACGCGGCGGACGTGAAGCCCACCGTCAGCTACGGCACGCACCCCGGCATGGTTACCGCGCTCGACGGTTTCGTGCCCGCGGCCACCGATGTCCAGGAGCGGCGCGCGCTCGATTACATGCACGTCAAGGCCGGCCAGTCCATGGCGGGCGTCCCCGTCGACGTGGTGTTCGTCGGCAGTTGTACCAACGGGCGCCTGCCCGACTTGCGCGAGGTGGCGCGAATCCTGCGTGGCCGGCAGGTGGCTCCCGGCGTGCGCATGCTCGTCGTGCCCGGGTCGGAGCAGGTACGTCGTGATGCCGAGGCGGAGGGCCTGGACAAGGTCTTCATGGAAGCCGGCGCCGAGTGGCGACTGCCGGGTTGTTCCATGTGCATTGCGATGAACGGTGACATAGGCAAGCCGGGACAACTGGTGGTGTCCACGTCCAACCGCAATTTCGAGGGTCGCCAGGGCAAGGGCGTGCGCACCGTACTCGCCAGCCCGGCGACGGCTGCGGCGTCCGCCATTGCCGGCTGCGTGGCCGATGCTTCCGAACTGCTGGCGGAGAGTGCAGCATGACCGTGAGACACCAACAGGCGCCGAAGCTGGAGCCGCTGCGTCGCCTGACTTCCCGCACCGTGGTGCTGCCCGATGCCAACATCGACACCGACCGCATCATTCCGGCTCGGTTCCTGACCACGACCGTACGCGAGGGCCTTGGCAAGCACGCCTTCCAGGATTGGCGCTACCTGGACGATGGCAGCCCCAATCCGGACTTCGTCCTCAATCATCCCGAGGCCCAGGGTTGCCGGATCCTGGTCGCGGGAAACAATTTCGGTTGCGGTTCCTCGCGCGAGCACGCGCCCTGGGCGCTGCTGGATGCCGGAATCCAGGCAGTGCTTTCCAGTGAAATCGCCGACATTTTCCGTAACAATGCCTTGAAGAACGGCCTGCTCGCGATCGTCGTCGACGAGGCGGAACACCAGTGGCTGCTCGCGCACCCCGGCGCCGAACTCACCATTGATGTCGAGGCACGCCACATCGAACATCCCGACGGCACCCGTTTCAGCTTCCAGATGGATCCGTTTGCCCGCCATTGCCTGCTCGAGGGGGTCGACCCCATGGGCTTCCTGCTGCAACACCTCGGTGCCATCGAAGCGTACGAAAAAGCACGGGAGAGCGCCGCATGAAAGCCAGTGTCGTCTTGTTGCCGGGGGATGGAATCGGTCCGGAAGTCACTGCCGCCGCGGTGAAGGTGCTTGAGCGCGTGGCGGAACGTCATGGCCATGCGTTCACGTTCACCCCGCATCTTTTGGGCGGATGCGCGATAGACGCCTGTGGCGACCCGCTGCCGGACGTGACGCGCGCCGCGTGTCTCGACGCGGACGCGATCCTGCTCGGGGCGGTCGGTGGCCCGAAGTGGTCCGATCCGTCCGCGCCGGTGCGTCCCGAACAGGGCCTTCTGAACCTGCGCGCCGCGCTTGGCGTGTACGCCAACCTGCGTCCCGTGCATGTCTACCCGGCGCTGGTGCATCGCTCTCCGCTGAAGGACGAACGCCTGGCGGGCGTCGACTTCGTCGTCGTCCGTGAACTGACCGGCGGGACCTATTTCGGCACCAAGACGCGCAGTGAAACCGACGCCAGCGACGAGTGCCGCTATTCGATCGCCGAGATCGAACGCGTGGTGCGGCGCGCCTTCGAGCTGGCACGTACCCGCCGTTGCCATCTGACGTCCGTGGACAAGGCCAACGTGCTGGAAACCTCGCGTCTTTGGCGCACGACGGCCAGTCGCGTGGCAACGGATTACCCGGACGTGACGCTGGAACACCAGCTCGTGGACTCGATGGCGATGCGCATGCTCACCGAGCCGTCGCACTTCGACGTGGTGGTGACGGAAAACCTGTTCGGCGACATTTTGACTGACGAGGCGGCCGCCCTGGCCGGATCGTTGGGCCTGCTGCCTTCGGCGTCGCTGGGCGAAGGCTCGCGTGGCCTGTACGAACCCATCCATGGCTCGGCACCGGACATTGCCGGCAAGGGCATCGCCAATCCACTCGGGACCATTGCCAGCACGGCGTTGCTGCTGCGCCATTCGCTGGGGCTCGAGGCCGAGGCCAAGGCCATCGAAAACGCCGTGGCGAGGGTTGTCGCCGCGGGCCCGTGGCCGCACGACCTCGGTGGTGATGCCGATACCGCGTCGGTAACCGCGGCAATACTGGCGGCGCTCGACGCGCATGCGCCGGCACAGGTGGCCTGAGCATGTGCATGCGGACACGATGCAGGCTACGCGCCACCCCCATCGAAGGTGCCGGCCCGATCGCCGGCACGACAACATGGCAAGGGAATGCCGTCAACCCAAGGAAGCTCCATGCGCAGTGACACCATAAAGAAGGGCCCCGATCGCGCCCCGGCGCGCGCCATGATGCGCGCCACCGGACTCCAGTCCCGGGATATCGAAAAGCCGATCGTGGCCATCGTGTCCACCTGGTCGGACGTCAGTCCCTGCAACATCAACCTGCGTGACCTGGCGCAGGAAGTGGCCGCCGGAATCCGCGCCGCCGGCGGCACGCCCGTGGAATTCAACACCATCGCGGTCACCGACGGCATCGCGATGGGTACGCCGGGCATGCACTATTCGCTGGTCAGCCGCGAGATCATCGCCGATTCCATCGAAGCGGCCGTGGAAGGCCATTGCCTGGACGGCGTGGTGGCGCTGTGCGGTTGCGACAAGACCATCCCGGGCTCCGCCATGGCTCTGGCACGCATGGACGTACCGGGTGTCGTGCTCTATGGCGGCAGCATTTCGCATGGGCGCCTGGAAGGCCGTTCCATCACGATCCAGAACGTGTTCGAGGCCGTCGGTGCCTACAGCGCCGGCAACATGTCCGAACAAACCCTGTGTGAGGTCGAAAGCTGCGCGTGCCCGGGACCTGGGGCCTGTGGCGGCCAGTACACCGCCAACACCATGGCGATGGTGCTGACGGCGCTCGGCATCTCGCCGGTCGGCGCCAACGACATTCCGGCCACGCATCCGGACAAGGCCAGGGCCGCGCACCGTTGCGGCGAACTGGTGATGGAATGCATCGCCGCCGATCGCCGTCCCAGCCATGTGCTCACGCGCGAGGCGTTCATCAACGCGGCGCGCCTGGTTGCCGCGACCGCCGGGTCCACCAACGCGGCGCTGCATACACTGGCCATCGCCCACGAGGCGGGCGTCCATTTCGACCTCGAGGACTACAACACGGCCTCCGAGCAGACCCCCGTCATCGCCGACCTGATGCCGGCAGGCAAGTACAGCGCCGTGGAGATGTTCGAGGCCGGTGGCGTCGCCGCCATCGCCAACGAACTGCGTGGTGCCGGCATGTTGACCGACGTCCCGACCGTCACCGGGCGCTCGTTCTTCGCCGAGCTCGATGACGCACCCGGAGCGACGGTCGAGCGCGACCTGGTGCATCCGGTCACCGATCCGCTCAAGCCGCGCGGCGGCTACGCCATCCTCTACGGAAACCTGGCGCCGGAAGGCTGCATCCTGAAACTGGCCGGGCTCGACACCAACCGTTTCGAGGGCCCGGCACGGGTGTTCGAAAACGAGGAGGATGCCTTTGCGGCCGTCCAGGATGGCCGCGTGCAAAAGGGCGACGTCGTCGTGATCCGCTACGAAGGCCCGGCCGGTGGCCCCGGCATGCGCGAGATGCTGGGCGTCAGTGCCGCCCTGGTCGGGCGCGGCATGGGGCACGAGGTCGCCCTCATCACCGATGGCCGGTTCAGTGGCGCCACGCGCGGGTTCATGGTCGGCCACGTGGCACCCGAGGCGGCGCGCGGCGGCCCCATTGCACTATTGCGTGACGGTGATCGCATCATTCTTGATGGCGATGCGCGTACGCTGGAAACCGATGCCGACCTCGCCACCCGGCGTGCCCAATGGCAGCCACCACAGCCGCACGTCACCCACGGCGCGCTTGCGAAGTTTGCCACACTCGTCAGCTCCGCCTCCAAAGGCGCAGTTACCTCACCTTCACCATCCAACGATCGTTGATTTCAAGGAGACAAACCCAATGAGCGATTCCTACGACGCCCTCGACAACGCCCGCATCGCCGTACTCGGTTACGGCAGCCAGGGGCGTGCCCATGCACGCAACCTCAAGGACTCGGGCCTTGACGTGGTGGTTGGCCTGCGCAAGGGCGGCAAGTCCTGGCCCGTGGCCGAGGAAGACGGGCAGGTCGTGGCCGAACCGGCGGACGCCGTCAAGGGTGCCGACCTGGTGGCCGTCCTGGTCCCCGACATGGTGCAGGCCGACCTGTACCACAATGCCATCGAGCCCAACATCAAGCCCGGTGCGGCACTGTTGTTTGCGCACGGTTTCAACATCCATTTCGGCCTGATCAAGCCGCGCGCCGACATCGACGTCAACATGGTGGCCCCCAAGGGTCCGGGCCGACTGGTGCGCGTCGAATACGAACGTGGTCGCGGCGTGCCCTGCCTGACGGCGGTGTACCAGGACGCCAGCGGCAAGGCGCACGCCAAGGCGCAGGCCTATGCCGCCGGCATCGGCGGTGCGCGTGCCATGCTCATCGACACCACCTTCAAGGAAGAGACCGAAACCGACCTGTTCGGTGAGCAGAACGTGTTGTGCGGCGGTGTCAGCGAACTGGTCATGAAAGGCTTCGAAACCCTGGTCGAGGCGGGCTACCAGCCTGAAATCGCCTACTACGAGGTGTTTCACGAACTCAAGCTGATCGTCGACCTGTTCTACGAGGGTGGACTCACCAAGATGCTGAGGTTCATCTCCGAGACGGCGCAGTACGGTGATTTCGTCAGTGGCCCGCGGGTCATCGACGCCGGCGTCAAGGAGCGCATGAAGGGTGTTCTCAAGGACATCCAGGACGGCACGTTCGCGCGCAACTGGACCGCCGAGTACAACGCCGGCCTGCCCAACTACAACAAGTACAAGGAAGCGCAACTCAACCATCCGCTGGAAGCGGTCGGCAAGAAGCTGCGTTCACGCATGGCCTGGCTGCAGGAGGACGAACTGGCGTCCGACCAGCCCCTGAAAAAGGCCGGCTGACCGCTGCATGCCATCGCCGGGGCCCGTGCTCCGGCGATGGTCGCCGCAACCAGGCAACGAGCGTCGCTCGCGCACATTTTCCGATACATGGTCCAACCAGGCCGAGACGAGCTGATCCACCATCAATCATGATTTCTTGAAGGAATTGAAGGGATACCCCATGAACACGCCACTGTCCACCGCCCAGACGCAACGCCCCACATCGGGCCTGCACCCGCTCGCCGGTACGTCGATGACCGGTGCGGACGTGGTGGTGCAGGTCCTCGTCGACCAGGAATGCGGCGTGCTGTTCGGGTATTCCGGTGGCGCCATCCTCCCGGTGTATGACGCCATTTTCCGTTACAACGCCGACAACGCGGCGGCAGACGGCAACGAACCCTTGCCGCTGGTGGTGCCCGCGAACGAGCAGGGTGCCGGTTTCATGGCCGGTGGCTATGCGCGTGCATCCGGTCGCGTCGGCGTGGCCGTGGTCACCTCGGGCCCGGGTGCGACCAACCTGGTGACACCGGTACGCGACGCGATGGCCGATTCGATTCCCATGGTGATCATCTCCGGCCAGGTACCGACCGCGGCGCTGGGCAGCGACGCGTTCCAGGAGGCACCGGTCAGCAACATCATGGGGGCATGCGCGAAGCACGTGTTCCTGGTCACCGAGCCGGAAAAGCTCGAAGCCACCTTGCGCACCGCGTTCGAGATTGCCACGACGGGGCGACCCGGCCCGGTCGTGGTCGATATCCCCAAGGACGTGCAGAACACCATGCTGACGTTCGACGGCGATTGCCGGTTGCCCATCCCGGGCTACCGGGCCCGGTTGCGGGAAATCGCCAGCACGCGCGTCGACGATGCCGCCTGCGCGCGCTTGTTCGCGGCCCTGATGCAGTCCGAGCGACCCTTGATCTATGCGGGCGGTGGCGTGGTCCGGTCCGGCGGGGCGGCCGCCTTGACCGCGTTTGCCGATGCCTTCGAACTGCCGGTGACCACCACCTTGATGGGCCTGGGCGTCTACGACAGCACCAAGCCGCGGGCCTTGCACATGCTGGGCATGCACGGGACCGCCTACGCCAACTATGCCGTGGAGGACTGCGATTTCCTGCTGGCCGTCGGCGCGCGCTTCGATGATCGCGTGGCTGGCGTGCCGGACAAGTTCGCGGCCAACGCGAAGTTCATCGCGCAGATCGACATCGATCCGGCCGAAATCGGCAAGGTGAAACCCGTCCATTGGCACCATACCGGCCTGCTCGTGGCGGCGCTGGAAAAATTGACCGCCTATGGGCGGGCGCATGGGCACAGGCCGGAACTTGCCGCGTGGCATGCCCAGATCGCGGATATGAAGCGCGACCACGCCATGAACTACAAGCGTGATGGCGAGCTTATCCAGCCCCAGGCGGTGATCGAGGAAATCAACCGGCAGACGCGCGGTCGTGCCATCGTCAGCACCGGCGTCGGCCAACACCAGATGTGGGCGGCGCAGTTCTTCGATTTCCGCGAGCCACGCCATTGGCTCACGTCGGGATCCATGGGCACCATGGGCTTCGGGCTGCCATCGGCGATCGGCGCTCAGTTCGCCTGCCCCGACGCGCTGGTGATCGATGTCGACGGCGACGGCAGCATTCGCATGAACCTGGGTGAGATGGAAACCGTCACCACCTACAACCTGCCGCTGAAAGTGTTGCTGCTCAACAACATGGGTGACGGCATGGTGCGGCAGTGGCAAAAGCTGTTCTTCAAGGGCCGGCTTGCTTCCACCGACAAGAGCCTGCGCAAGAAGGATTTCGTGCGCGCCGCCGAGGCGGATGGTTTCCCGTGGGTACGGCGGCTCGAGCGCAATGACGAACTGAAGGCCACCATCACCGATTTCCTGGCCCAGGACGGACCCGCCTTCCTCGAAGTGATGATCGATCCGGATGCCGGTGTCTATCCCATGATCGGCCCCGGCGCGAGCTACAGCGAAATGATCACCGGCCATTACATTGCCTCGCGCGAGCCGCCGGCCATCCCGCGTGACGCAACCCCGGCGGACATGTTTTGAAGGGCGTCCACGTCCCCGTGCACAAGGTTGAAACCCGATGAAGCACATCCTCACCATCATCCTGCAGAATGAAGCCGGGGCGCTGGCGCGCGTGGCGGGCCTGTTCGCGGCGCGCCACGTCAACATCGATGCGCTGAACGTGGTCGCGACGCGCGATCCCACCGTGTCGCGGCTAACCATCGAACTGCGCGGCGACGCGGCCATGCTCGAACAGATCGTGCAGCAGACGCGCAAGTTGATCGATGTGGTGGACGTCAAGGTGCAGTCGTTGACCGACGAGGCAGGTGCCAGGGTCGCGCCGGTCGCCTGACGTCACCCAGGCGCGTACGGGCCAACACGACGTTCGGGATTCCGGGAGGCATCGACCCGTCCAGTCGGGCCATGCGGCGTGTGCGTGCCTGAAGCATGCAGGCCATGCTGTCTATACTTGTCGCCGCAGCCTTCGCTTCGAGGCGTGGACGCCCGCATGATGAACAAACCCGCCAGGCAACGCCAAAAACCTCCCGTCCTGCCCCGGCGTGTCGCGGCGGCCAATGGCGTGCGTCCGGAAGACAGTTCCACACGCGCCGAGTGGGTCCTGGCGTGGTTGTTGCGACTGCTTCGCCTGCCGCCACGGGTGCGCGTCAAGGCGCATGACTATCTGGTCCTCACGCGCATGGATCGGCCCATCGGCGCGTTGCTGCTGCTGTGGCCGTGCTGGTGGGCATTGTGGCTGGCGGCCGGCGGATTTCCGCCCTGGCCGCTGCTGGTCATCTTCACCGCGGGCGTATTCGTGATGCGTTCGGCAGGTTGCGCCATCAACGATTTCGCCGACCGCAAGCTCGATCCCGCGGTCAAGCGCACGGCCGGCCGCCCCATTGCGTCCGGCCGCGTCAGCCCGCGCGAGGCGCTGGTCGTTTTCGGCGCGTTGCTCCTGGTGGCTTTCATCCTGGTGTTGATGACCAATGCCCTGACCATCGGGCTGGCATTCGCCGGTGCGGCGCTGGCGGCACTGTATCCATTCACCAAGCGCTATACCCACTTCCCGCAGGTGGTGCTGGGCGCGGCGTTCGGCTGGTCCATCCCGATGGCATTCGCTGCCGTCGGCGGCCACGTGTCCACGCTGGGCTGGTTGTTGTTCCTGGGCAACATCCTATGGTCGACGCTCTACGATACCGAGTACGCCATGGTCGATCGTGACGACGACCTCAAGGTTGGTGCAAAGTCCACCGCCATCGCGTTCGGCGACCTGGACCGCGTGGCCATCGGCGTGCTGATGGGAACATTCGTGCTCACCATGGTGCTGGTGGGACTGCGCACGGAGCTGGGCTTGTTCTGGTGGCTCGGCCTGCTTGCCGCGGTGGCGTTGTTCGTGTGGCAGCAGTGGCTCATCCGCGGCCGCGAGCGCCTGGCGTGCCTGGATGCGTTCCGCAACAACAACTGGGTCGGTTTCGTGTTGTGGCTGGGCCTGGTCGCGGCACTGGCGATGCGATGACCGCCGCATGGCCGTGATTCCCAGGTCCGGAAATTGACCCGCTCCACATGTCGGCCGTCGTACCCGGCGGTGCGCGCCATGCGATAATCAACAGCCGATTTTTCGCGTCGTTGAGCCATGAATGAAGTGAACGTGACACCCCGCCTGGGCATGGGTACCCGCGCCATTCACGCCGGACAGGCGCCCGACCCGGCGACCGGCGCCATCATGACGCCGATCTACGCAACCTCGACCTATGTGCAGGAAAGTCCAGGCCAGCACAAGGGGTACGAGTACGCGCGCTCGCAGAACCCCACGCGGATGGCGTGGGAGCGCTGTGTGGCCGATCTCGAAGGCGGTGTGGCGGGTTTCGCGTTTGCCTCGGGGATGGCCGCGGCGGCCTCGGTGCTGGACCTGCTTGATTCCGGCAGCCACGTCATCGCCATGGACGACCTCTACGGCGGCTCCTATCGCCTGTTCGAGAAGGTGCGCCGACGGTCGGCCGGGCTCGATTTCAGCTTCGTCGATCTCAACGACAAGACCGCCCTCGAGGCGGCGCTGAAGCCCGAGACCCGCCTGATCTGGGCCGAAAGCCCGACCAACCCCATGCTGCGCCTCGTCGACCTGGCCGAGGTGTCGGCATTTGCCAGGGCGCACGGCCTGCTCCTGGTCGTGGACAACACGTTTTGTTCCCCGGTCGTGCAGCGTCCGCTCGAGTTTGGTGCCGACATCGTGGTGCATTCGGCCACCAAGTATCTCAACGGGCACTCGGACATGGTCGGAGGCGTCGCCGTCACCGGACGACAGGACCTGGCCGAACAGCTGGCGTTCGTGCAGAACTCGGTCGGGGCGATCGCCGGGCCGTTCGATGCGTTCCTCGCGTTGCGCGGCGTGAAGACGCTGCACCTGCGCATGCGCCAGCATTGCGCCAGCGCACTGGATCTCGCGCAGTGGCTGGCCGGACATCCGGCGGTCGACCACGTCAACTATCCCGGCCTGGAAACCCATCCGCAGCACGCGCTCGCATTGCGCCAGATGCATGGTTTTGGCGGCATCATCAGCATGGAAGTCAAGGGCGGGCTGGACAAGGCACGCCGTTTCCTCGAACACTGCCACCTGTTTTCGCTGGCCGAATCCCTGGGTGGCGTGGAAAGCCTCATCGAGCACCCCGCGATCATGACGCACGCCTCCGTGCCACCGGAAAACCGCAAGCGTCTTGGCATCAGTGACAGCCTTGTGCGCTGGAGTGTCGGGGTGGAAGACGTCGAGGACCTGCGCGCCGAACTCGATCACGCGCTGCGCGCATAGTATCGGGGTAGCCGCGTGGCAGTGTCGTTTCAAATCGCCGCTCCGCGTGTGCCGTCAAGGTGGGCGCGGCGCGGTTTTCTCGCAGCCGGCCGGCTTGCCACATTGTCTGGTTGATGGACCGGCCCATATATTTTGCTGATTCGATAATCGGCTGGGAGAGCCTTCGCATCGTGCTGCCGGGTGCAAACCCGCGGATGGTTCGCCTGAAATCGGCCAAGCGCTTCGGATACGTCGTGATGAGCGGACTCGTCCGCGAGTCCGGGCGTGACTTGCCCTTCGATGCCGCGTGAGGCCAGTGCGGCCGCCGCGCAGTCATTCATCCGGATCATCCCGCGCACATGACCAATAGCGTCGTGCCGGTAGGCGTGAGGCCGTCGACGTGACGCATGCCTTGTGCAGCAATTTGCATTGCCAGGTATTTCGCACCGCAATTACGGAAGCAGCGTAAATCGTTTCGTAAATGCCACGGCGCGTCCTAAGCTGACGATCTGGCCAGCGCGCAGGTTTGGAAGGTGAGCAACGCGTGGCCTGCCGTCCAGAATCCAGCGACTCCAGGCAACCCCCCCGGCAACCCCCCAGGCAACCCATGAGCCGAAGCATGATCACGACCCGTCGAGTCGCACCACGCATCAATGCAGGCTCTTATAAATGGTTGATGCTTGTGGTGGCTGTCATCGCGCAAACGACAGCTGCGGTTGCCACGCAAGGTATTGGCGTTCTGGCAGGTTTCATGCAGGTTGATCTGCACCTGTCCAGTGCCGGCGTCGGCATCTTGGCCAGTGTGTTGAACGCCGCACCCATTCTGGGGCTGCTGGTCGTTGGTCAGTGGCTTGACCGTGCCAATGTTCGTGTCGTAATCGGTGTTGGTGCGCTTGTCATGGGTCTGGCCATGGCCGTGATGCCGTGGGTGGATACGTTCGCGGTGCTCCTGGCTTGCTTGTTCCTGATTGGGGTGGGCTATAGCACGGCACAACCTGGCGGCAGCAAGGCAGTGTTTCACTGGTTTCCGGCTCGTGAACGTGGTTT
>CAYOEF010000035.1:0-15499 GCA_964402805.1 uncultured Rhodanobacteraceae bacterium
CACGTCCACCGGCGGCACGACCTTGCCGTCGACCAGGTTGTCGGTGATGTCCAGCAACCCGTCCATGAACATGCGGTAGCAGGCCTTGCCATCGGCAAGCCAGGCGTCGCGGTTGCCGATGCCGGGCGACTGCTTGGGGAAGAAACCGCCCTTGGATCCGACCGGCACGATGACCGTGTTCTTGACCATCTGCGCCTTCACCAGGCCCAACACCTCGGTGCGGAAATCCTCGCGCCGGTCCGACCAGCGGATACCACCGCGCGCGACCATGCCGAAACGCAGGTGCACGCCTTCCACGCGCGGGCTGTACACCCAGATTTCGCGAAACGGGACCGGCTTGGGTGCATCGGGCACCTGGTGGGAGTCGAACTTGAAACTGATGTAATCGCGCGACTCGCCATCGAACGTCTGGAAGTAACTGGTACGCGTGGTGGCGCGAATGACGTCCATGTAGCTCTTGACGATGCGTTCGTCATCCAGGCTGGCGACGCCATCGAGCAGCAGCTTGATCGCCTCCCAATACGCATGGATCTGCTTGTCGCGTGGCTTGGCCAGCGCGGCCACCGCATCGTCGACGAATGTTGGCGTCTTTTCGCGCGCGGCAGCCGGCACGAGGGCGGTGAGTTCCGCCCGCAACTGGCGCTCATGCGCCCGGCGGCCTTCGTTGGTGTGGTTTTCGCGCTCGGGATCGAACTTGGCGTTGAACAGTTCGATGAGCAGGTTGGCAATGGCCGGGTAGCGACTGAGCGTGTCCTCCATGTAACTCTGCGAGAACGCGATGCCGACCTGTTGCAGGTATTTGCAATAGGCCCGCAGCACGGCCACCTGGCGCCAACCCAGAAACGCGCGCAAGACGAGGCGGTTGAAGTTGTCGCTCTCGGCGCGCCCCAGCCACACGTTTTCGAACGCACGCTCGAAATGGTGCGCCACCTCGTCCACGTCGAAGGCCAGTTCCACGAGTGGCTCGACGGCCAGGTCCTGGATCGAGAAACGCTTGCCCTCGACCTTCATTTCGTAAACGCGCTCGGTGTCCACGCGCATACCCAGGTTCTCGAGCTGCGGCAACACGTCGGACAGGGCGATATCGCCACCCTTGCGGTACACCTTGAAGCGTAACTGTCGTGACGTACCGGTTTCGCGATACAACGACATGCGCGCGCCGCCCTGTTCACCCAGGCCGTCGATCACCTGGACGTCCCGGGCAGCCACTTCCGGCGATACCTGCTCGATGTAGCCGGCCGGCAGGCTCTCGGCAAACCGCCGTGCCAGCGCGCTGCCGCGCGCCTCGCCCAGTTCCCTGACCAGGCAGGTGCGCAGGTCGTCGCGCCAGTCGCGTACGGCATTGACCAGGCGGGTTTCCAGTTCGGTGGCGTCCACGTCCGGGTGGCTGCCGGGTTCCGGCCACACGGTGACGTGCAGGCGGGTCAGTGCCGAATCGGCCATCAGCACCCTGGAGTCGAAATGCGCGCCATCGAGCGCGTCGTTCAGGATCCCTTCGATCCGGTGGCGCGCCGTGGTGTTGAAGCGTTCGCGCGGGACGAAAACCAGGCACGAGAAGAAGCGGCCATAGCTGTCACGACGCACGAACAGGCGCGGGCGCGGACGTTCACGCAGGTCGACGATGCCGGTGACGATGTCGTAAAGCTCGCTGGCGGTGCTCTGAAACAGTTCGTCGCGCGGCAGCGACTCCAGGATATGGCGCAACGTGCGGCCCGAGTAGGAATCCGCGCGCAGCCCCGAGCGCTCCATCACCGCCTGGCATTTGCGGCTCAGCAGGGGGACGTCCTGCGGACGGCACATGTAGGCGCTGGACGTGAACAGGCCCAGGAAACGGTACTCCTGGAGCGGATGGCCCTGGTCGTCGAAGCGCAGGACGCCGATGTAATCCATCAGGCCGGGGCTGTGGATGAACGAACGCGAATTGGTCTTGGTCAGGATGATGGCACCGGCGGCCCCGCCATCGTGCAACGCGGGCGCGCTCAATGAAGCGAGAGGACGCTCCGTCACCGTCGCCGCCGGATCCTGGTGCAGGATGCCCAGTCCCGATCCGGCAACGGCGCGCAGGACCTTGTCGCCGCCCGTGTCGCCCACTTCGTATTCACGATAGCCAAGGAACGTGAAATGGTCGTCGGCTGCCCAGCGCAGGAACGCCTGGACGTCCTCCACATCGCTCGCATCGACCGGCAGCTTGAACGTCGGAAGCGCATCGGCGATTTCCGTGGCTTTCTGGCACATCGGTTTCCAGTCCCGCACCACGGCGCGCACGCCGGCCAGCATGCGGTGCACTTCGGCCTGCAGGAGCTCGCGCTCCGCCGCATCGCTGATGCGGTCGAGTTCGAAATGCATGATCGACTCGCGCGTGCCGTCGTCGCCTGCGATGGCCTGCATGACGCCATCCTTGCCCCGGACGACGTTGACCACCGGATGGATGACCAACTGGATGTCGAGCTTGCGGGCATGAATGGCCATGCCCACGGAGTCGACCAGGAACGGCATGTCGTCGGTGACGATTTCAAGGACCGTGCCCGAACTCTCCCAGCCGTTTCCCTGGAGGTCGGGATTGAATACGCGCACGCCGGCGGACCCGGCCTTGCGCTGGTCGGCGAAGGTGAGCAGATCGGCCACCAGCGCCGTCCAGACGGGCTCCTCGTGCAAGCCAAGGTCCTCTGGCGTCGCCCACTTGAAAAAAGCGGACACAAAACCGTCAATCCCCCTGACGCGTTTCAAGGGCGACTGCCCATCGCACCGAAGTGCTTTGAGCGATTCGCCTACCCCCGCCGCAAAACGGCTTTCACCCAACTCGTTTTCAAGAGCCATATCAGACCTTCTGCAGGTGTAGAAAACCAGACCGCCAAAAGGATAGCCTTGGTGTTGTCGCAAAGCCAGCAGACACGGCGCATTGACCGTGTCGCGGTATAATTCTAAACTGGGCAGTACAGAACCGCGGGTGATACCCGACCAGTTTCCATCCACGATTGAATGCGCGCGCCAAGGCAACACCAGGGGCGTTCCGACCGGGACTTGCCAATCCACCCCATTTCACACGCCGTGTCGCATGCTGCGTGCACTATGCTTGCATCCATTTTTTGACCACCGTCAAGGAAGTCGACATGACCTCCCACCCCCACATCGTGGCCCGTGCAAGCCTTGCAATGGTCGCGCTCGCGCTGGTGGCAACGCTCGCCGGTTGTGACAACAAGACCCAGTCGGGCATGACCCCGCCGCCAGCGCAAGTCGGGGTCATGGTGATCCAGCCGCAACACGTGCCGCTCACCTTCACCGCCACGGGACGCCTGTCCGCCTATCGCAGCGCCGACGTGCGCGCCCGCGTGAGCGGTGTGCTGCTGAAGCGGACCTACACGGAAGGCACGCACGTCGAGAAGGGGCAACCCCTGTTCCAGATCGACCCGGCCCCGCTCAAGGCGGCGCTGGACGCGGCCGAGGCCGCGCTTGCGCAGGCCCAGGCGCAATACACCAACGCGAGCATCACGGCCGCGCGCGAACGTCGCCTGCAACCGAAAGGCTACGTGTCCAAGTCGGCACTCGATGATGCGAATGCCGCCGAGCGCACGGCCAAGGCGGCGGTCCAGGCCGCCAAGGCCAAGGTCGAGCAGGCCCGTATCGACCTTGGCTACGCGTCCGTGCGCTCGCCCATAGCGGGGCGCGCCGGCCGGCAGCAGGTCACCGAAGGGGCCCTCGTCGGCCAAAGCGATGCGACGCTGTTGACGACGGTGCGCCAGATCAATCCGCTGTACGTGAACTTTTCACTGCCCGTCAATCGCATCCTTTCCATGCGCGCCTCCCAGGCCGATGGCAAGGTGTCGCTCCTGGACGCCGGAAAGACCACGGTTCACCTCACGTTGCCGGGTGGCGCAAGCTATGCACCGACCGGTACGCTGGATTTTGCAGGCGTATCGGTGGACCCCGCCACGGGCGCCGTGACGCTGCGCGCACTGGTTCCCAATCCGAAGCATGTCCTGCTCCCCGGCATGTACGTCACCCTGAGCGTGGACGCGGGCACGCTCAATGACGCCTACCTCATTCCCCAGGACGCCATCCTGCGCGACGCGGAAAGCGCCTACGTACTCGCAATCGGCAAGGACGACAAGGTCGCGCGCATGAATGTGACGACCGATGGCATGCGCGGTGGCGACTGGATCGTGACCAGCGGACTCAAACCGGGAGTCCACATCGTCGTCGAGGGCATTCCCAAGGCAACGATCGGCTCCACGGTAAAGCCTGTCCTGCAGCCGCCACCGGCCGGCGCGAAACCGGCATCCGGGGCGGCAACGCCGACGCCTGCCGCGGGCGTTGCGCGAAGCAACGGCGCGCAACCTGGTAGCCAGCCCGGCAAGGGATAGGGACCTGTCATGCCCAAGTTCTTTATCGACCGACCCGTTTTTGCCTGGGTTGTCGCCATCCTGATCTCCCTGGGTGGCGTGATCGCCATACTCAACCTTGGCGTCGAGTCCTACCCCAGCATCGCGCCGGTCCAGATCAATATCGTTGCCCACTACGACGGCGCCAGCGCGAACACCGCCGAGTCGTCGGTCACCCAGGTCATCGAACAACAGCTGACGGGCATCGACAACCTGCTGTACTTCAGTTCCTCGTCGAGTTCCACGGGCCGCATCAGCATCAACCTCACGTTCGCCCACGGCACCGACCCGGACATCGGAAGTGACGCAGCAAGGCGTCACCGTGCGCAAGGCCAACACCGGTTTCCTGATGCTGATCGGCGTGCGTTCCACCAACGGATCGATGGATCGCGAGGAGATCAACAACTACATCGCGGCCCACATCCTGGACCCGGTGAGCCGCGTATCGGGCGTGGGTACGGCGCGCCAGTTCGGTTCCGGATACGCCATGCGTATCTGGCTCAATCCGGACAAGCTGCATGGTTACGGCCTGTCCGCGACCCAGGTGTTGAACGCGGTCCAGGCGCAGAACGTGCAGTTTGCCGCCGGGTCGATCGGCGCGTCACCGGCGATCAAGGACCAGGCGTTCACGGCGAACGTCTCCACCGAGTCACGCTTCAGCACACCCGAGCAATTCGGCAACATCATCCTGCGCTCCAACCCCGACGGCACGGCCGTGCGCCTCAAGGACGTGGCGCGGATCGCGCTGGGCGCCGATTCCTATGGCTTCCACAACGATTTCAACGGGCAACCCACGGGCGCCGTCGCGATATCACTTTCATCTGGCGCGAACGCCCTGACCGTGGCGCAGGCGGTCACGCAGGAAATGAACAAGCTGGCGGAGTCGTTCCCGCCGGGGCTGATCTGGTTCTCGCCGTATGACTCGACGACGTTCATCAACATTTCCATCCACGAGGTTCTGATCACGCTGATCGAAGCCATCGCGCTGGTGTTCCTCGTGATGCTGCTATTCCTGCAGAACCTGCGCGCGACGATCATCCCGACCCTGGTGATCCCGGTGGCCCTGCTCGGCACCTTCCTCGGCATGCTGGCGCTGGGGTTCACCATCAACCAGTTGACGTTGTTCGGCATGGTGTTGTCCATCGGACTGGTCGTGGACGACGCCATCGTGGTCATCGAGAACGTCGAACGCGTCACGCGCGAGGACAAGCTGCCCATCAAGGAAGCGACGCGCAAGGCCATGGGCCAGATCACCGGTGCGGTGATCGCCATCTCGCTCGTGCTGGCCGCAGTGTTCATCCCCAGCGCCTTCCAGGGCGGCAGCGTGGGAACCATCTACCGGCAGTTCGCGTTGACGATCGCGCTGTCCATGGCGTTTTCCGCATTCCTTGCGCTTTCGTTCACGCCAGCGCTGTGCGCCAGCCTGATCAGGCTCGACCACGACAAGAAACGCAATCTCTTCTTTCGCCTGTTCAACCGTTTCTTCACCTGGGTGACACATACCTATGCCGGCCACGTTTCCAAGGCCGTGGGGCATGCGCCACGCTGGATGGCCGTGTTCGTGTTGCTCGGCGTCCTGTGCGGCTTCCTGTACGTGAAGATGCCAACCAGCTTTCTGCCGGCTGAGGACCAGGGTTATGCGATGATCATCGTGCAGTTGCCCCCCGGCGCGACGCTGGACCGTACCGACAAGGTCATGGACCAGATCCGCCACATCCTCAGCAAGGATCCGGCGACCGAGTCCGTGTTCGACATCAGCGGCTGGAGCTTCGTCGGTTCCGGCGAAAACGTGGGCATGGCGTTCGTCAAGCTGAAGGACTGGGACAAGCGCTCGGAAACGGCCGCGCAATACATCGAGCGCAACAACGGCCGGCTGTACATGGGGATCCGCAACGCCACCGTATTCATGGTGAATATCCCGACCGTACACGGGCTGGGCCAGTTCGGCGGTTTCGACATGTACCTGCAGGACCGGGCCGGCAAGGGCTACGACGCGCTTCTCAAGGCGGAACATACCCTGCTTGCGCAGGCGGCCAAGAGCCCGGTACTGACCAAGGTGCGACCGAACACGCTGGCCGACGCACCGCAATTGAGGCTGGACGTGGACCGCACCCAGGCCGAATCCATGGGCCTTTCAGTCACCGACGTATACAACGCGATCCGACTCATGCTGGCGCCGGTCTACGTCAACGATTTCTCCTACCAGGGGCGGGTCGACCGGGTCATCATGCAGGCCCAGGCGCCTTATCGCATGGGGCCGGAAGCGCTGGCCCACTTTTACACGCCGGATGCGTCCTCGTCGCAAACCGATGATCCGGCGTCGGCCGACAACATGATCCCGATCTCCAACGTCGTCCACGCCAAGTGGGAGTTCGGGCCGCCATCGAAAACCCGTTACGACGGCCTGTCCGCCATCGAGATCGTGGGTTCGGCGGCGTCCGGCTACAGCTCCGGCCAGGCCATGAGCACCATGCAGCAGATCGTCGACAAATATCTGCCCCCGGGCTTCGGCATCGACTGGACCGGGCAGTCTTTCCAGGAGGTGATTGCGGGCAATACGGCTCCATTGCTGTTCGCCCTTTCGCTGGTCGTCGCCTTCCTGTGCCTGGCCGCGCTCTATGAAAGCTGGTCGATACCGATTTCCGTATTGCTGATCGTGCCGCTCGGGGCGCTTGGTGCGGTGGCACTCACGCTGCTGCGCGGGCTCACCAACGACATCTACTTCAAGATCGGACTGATCACCATCATCGGCCTGGCAGCCAAGAACGCCATCCTGATCATCGAGTTCGCGGTGGAAGAACAAGCCGCGGGACGCTCGCTGCGCGAAGCCGTGGTCGAGGCGGCCCGGATACGTTTGCGGCCCATCCTGATGACCTCCCTCGCCTTCATTCTTGGCGTACTTCCGCTGGCCATTTCGACCGGCGCGGGCGCCAATGCGCGGCACGCCATCGGCACGGGCGTCATCGGAGGCATGTTGTTTGCCACGTTCCTGGGCGTCCTGCTGGTGCCCGTATTCTATGTTGCCGTCAGGCGTGTCCTTGGCGACAAGCTCGACAGTGAAACCGCCGGCAGCGTGGTCGATACCGAGCCATTCGGCAAACCGGATGATTCCGACCCGTCGGGTCCGTCGTAACGGTGCGATGGCGCCGCCGGGTCCAGCCATGATGCCGGCTGGCCCGGCACGCGCTGCGCCACGTCTGTCCAGGCGCAGGCCAGGCCTGCTGAGTCGACGACCGACTCAGACATCTCCGGCGGGCACGGGCCTGGGGTCGGTCGGCCGCACGCGCAAACCGTGCCAGTCGATGGCGCAGTCGAGCACCGGGAATCCGGCTGCCGCGCTGCGCCGGCAAAAATGCGCCAGCGCGTCCGGATCACGACCGATGGCCACGCCAACGTCGCCACCGCCGGCCCCGCACGACTTGTAGACCACGCCGCAATCGCCCGCCAGTGCCGAAAGCGCGCGATGCTCCGCGCACACGATATCGATGCCACTTTGGCAACCAAGCGCATCGAGCCGCCCTGCATAATCCGCCAGGCCAGCCAGGATGGTCGTGTCATCGCCGCGGCGGAAAGCCTGCACGACCACGCCTGCGGCATCACATAGATCGGACATGCACGCGGCATAGGCCGATCCGCGCCGCGACTGCCATGCGCCAAGACGCGCCAGGGCGTCGCCCGTGGATGCGGAGCGCCCCGACCAGATCGCCCGCCATGCCAGCTGCGACGACCAATCCAACGCCTCTACACGCGGTTCATCGCGAACGAGCGTGTAGGCAATGACGCCACCACGGAGACTGCCGGCGACGTCCAAACCACTCCCACGCCCCCCCTGGATGCGCCGATGCATGGCCAGCATGGCCTGCAGGTCCGGCTGGGCGTAACCGTGATACGCACACATGGCAGCGGTCAGCGCCACGGTGACCGCCGCGCTCGATCCCAGTCCGAGCTTGCTCCCGCCTGGGCCGAAAAATGCCGCCGTGTCGATGTGGACGTGGGCCACCTCGCGCGGCGCCGCCTGGTCGTACAGCTGCTCCAGGATGGCCGTCACCAGGTTCAGTTTGCCGTCGGGATCCGCGCTGTCGCCGATCCACCGCAACCGGCCGGCTGTGAGGCATGCACGTGCTCCGGTGACGCCAAGGTCCGGAGCATCCACGCGAAAGGTGGCGTCCATGCGCCCGGCGACCTCGACGCGACAGCGACGATCAACCGCCAGGACCACGGCCGGCGCCCCCTCGAGAACGGCGTATTCGCCACACAGCACCAGTTTCCCCGGGGCTCCGGCGCACACGTGCATCACCGTTCCCCGGCTCCGGCATCCTCGACACACTCGGCACCCGCGCCCAGACGGCTAGGGATCACGCGCAGTACGCCCGGCACCGCGGCCAGCGCGGAACCGACGCGCGCGGCGTCATCGGGCAGGCACACGGCCTTGACCTGGGGTCCGGCGTCGATCGTGAAAAATACGTGTACCCCATCGCGTTCACGCAGCCGGCGCACACACTCGATACAGGCCAGCGTCGTGGCCGACCAGTACATCAGGGGGGGTTGCGCTGCAAGCATGTCGGCATGCATCTTCAGGCAGCTGTGTTCGCTGACCTCGGCCAGTGCACCGAAGTCACGCGCATCGATGGCTGCGCGCGCGACCAGCAGGTCACGGTCGATCGAGGCGAGCCACGCCTGGTGGAAAGGTGATGTGGCACGCGTGCGTTCCATGCCGTCGCCAGAACCCACCGGCTTTGCGCCATGCGTGGTCACGGCAATCACCACGGCAAGCGGCCAGTGATTCGGTCCGGCCAACGGCTCGGCGACGGCGTCGCAGCCGTCGACACGTGTACCAGCGCGCATGATGACGAAACCGCCGTAAATGGAACGGGCGGCCGAACCGGAGCCTTGCCTGGCCAGCGCGGAAAGCGTGTGCCCATCGACCGGCAAACCCAGCGCCTTGCTCGCGGCCATGGCCAATGCCGCAAACCCGGATGCCGACGACGCGAGCCCCGCCGCGGTAGGAAAGTTGTTGGATGTGTCGACCGATGCCCGGCAATGTGTTGCCGCACGATCGCGCAGCAGATCGAGGAACGTGGTGATGCGCCGACTGGCGGTCGCATCCTCGCCACCGTTGAAGCGCACCCGGTCGGCGTCGAGGGCCGGGTCAAAACACACCCGCGTCCGCGTGGACAGCGCATCGAGCGTGATCGAGAGTGAACCGGCAGCCGGGAGGTTCAGCCGCGCATCACGCTTGCCCCAGTACTTGACCAGGGCGATGTTCGGCCTTGCCGTTGCGGTGGCTTCCATGGATTCTCGATGCACGCGGTGGCCTGGCCCTGCTTTCAAGGTTACACGTCTCTGTGCATTGCAGCGTATTGGGAACGGGGCACGTCCGCGCCGGTTTCCGCGCCGCGACACCTTCTGCGCGCGTGACGCACAACCACCCGCGCCCACACCGTCGCGCCGCCAACGGCCGCGCCTTGGCATTTTACGTCCTCGCGCGCGGCCATCGCCACCACGTACGCGCAATCAATCCGCGGAGCGCCATCGCCATGCACCGCTCGCATCGAGACCGTGCCGATGGCCCGGATTCCGTCCCCGCCTGCGCCTGGTGCCTCTAAGCAGCCGGGCACCGCTCACACGGCAACGGGCGTTCCTTCGAGCCCGAAATAGGCGCGCCGCAACGTGTCGTTGTGCTGCAACTGGTCGACCGTGCCGTCAAAACGGATTTTGCCGCCCTCGAGAATGTACACACGGCGTGCAACTTCCAGGAACTTGACGTTCTGTTCGGCCACGAGCATGGCCATTTTGTGCTCTTCCTGAATCGCATGCAGCATGGAAATCATTTCACTGACGTATCTTGGTGACAGGCCGGTCGAGGGTTCATCCATGATGACCAGCCGCGGGTCGGACATCAGTGCCTTCCCGAACGCCAGCATTTTGCGCTGGCCACCACTCAGACCCCCGGCCAGTACTCGACGCCGCGGCTTCAGTTCGGGGAAAAGCGCATAGATCGGTTCGAGACGCAAACGCGTTGCCTTGCGCCCGAGGACGTAGCCACCGAGCAGGAGGTTCTCCTCGACGGAAAGAGACGCGAGGATACCCGTTTCGCTCATGAGTGCCATCCCGCGCCGGATCCTCTGGTGGGTCCGCAGGTGTTCGACGCGCTCACCTTCAAACTCGACCTGCCCGGCACTCGTCGGCAACAGCCCCACGAGTGTCTTGAGCAAGGTCGTCTTGCCGGCGCCGTTGGTACCGAGCAACACCACCCGCTCCTCCTGGGCAACCGAGAGGTCGACGCCCCACAGGACCTGTACATTGCCATAGCCGCTGGCAAGGCCCTCGACACGCAGGCACGGGCTGTCTTCTTGCATGCTCACTCTCCCAGAAACACTTTCACCACCTGCGGGTCAGCAAGCGCATCATCCAGCGACCCGGTGAACAGGCGCCGCCCCAGGTGCATGACCACCGCGCGCGTGACAATCAGACGCAAAAAGCCCATGAGATGCTCGACCACGACCATCGCGACACCCGTCGCCGCGATGCGATGAAGAATTTGTGCAACCCGCGCAAATTCGGTCGGATTCAACCCTGCGCCAAGTTCGTCGACGAGGAGAAGCCGCGGCCCGGTGGCGAGCGCACGGCCGAGATCCAGCATCTTCTGCTGTGCGGCGGTCAAGTCACGCGCCGGCACGTCAACCAACGCATCGAGCTCGACCAACGCCAGCGTCTCTTCCACGCGGGTACGTCGATGCCTGCCATTCGCCCAAGCCACCTCAAGATTTTCCCGCACCGTCAAATCCGCGAAAGGGCGCGGAATCTGGAAGGTCCGGTTGATCCCCAGCGCCACGCGCCGATGCGGAGCAAGCCTTCCAATCGGCACCCCGTCGAACAGCACACGCCCGGCACTGGCCCGATAGATGCCGCTGACCACATTGATCAGCGTGGTCTTGCCGGACCCGTTGGGGCCAAACAAGCCGACCACGTCGGCCTCGTGGACTTCGAAATCGATCTCGTCAAGCGCCCGCAGGGCGCCAAAAGTGCGCACGACGTGCTCGACCCTGAGCAAGGCAGCATCGCTCATTTCCCCCCTCCCGGTGCCGCCCCCGCGGTGCGCCCGCCGTTTCGCCGGCGCACAAACGCATTGGCCCTGGCCAGCAAGGAAGCGACGCCGGCCGGCAGGAAAAGCACCAGCACGACGATCAGGATGCCGTAGATGAGTTCAAAGTACTGCGGTTGCGAGATGCCGATGAAGTCGTACAGCGCGTACAACACAACCGCTCCGAGCAGTGGACCCCACGAAGTGCCCAGTCCGCCGGCAAGCGCGAACACGATTGCAAAGATGCTGATATTGAGATCAAACACCGTTTGCGGATAGAAGATCGAAATGGCCCACCCGTACGCCCCACCCGTCGCGCCGGCCAGCCCGGCGGCAAGCAACCATGCAATGTTGCGGTCACGCACAACCGCCACGCCCGCCATCTCCGCGCTGTCACGATCGTCGCGGATCGCGCGCAAGGCGAGGCCAAGGCGCGAGCGGCCGAGATAGGCAACAATGCTCAGCGCCAAGGCCATCACCACGACCAGCGTGAAGTAGCTGGCATCCGGATCGTAAATACCGGGAAGCTGCAAACCGTAAGGTCCCTTGGTGATGCCGGTCAGCGCCGGGTTTGAAACGATTTCGTAGACGGCCTGCGACGCGGCCAGCGTCGCGATGGCGAAATAGGCCCCTGTCATGCGCAGCAACGGGGCGAGGATCAGCCCGAGGATAACCGCTGCAATCGCGCCAACGACCACACCTGCGATACCTCCGGTATGCAAGCCAAGTACCGTAAGACCTGCTCCGTATGCACCAACGCCGAAAAACCCGGCATAGCCGAACGGGAGGTACCCCGCATAGCCATAGGTAATGTTGATTCCCTGCGCAAGAATCACATACGCAACGATATTGACCAGCAGGAGCTGGTTGATATGGCTTAACCACAACAGCACGAACGCCACGCAAGGAACCAGTACCGCGGCCATGTCGTACGCGATGGAGTGGCGGCGGCTCCGGGGCATGGTCATACCGTCCTCAGCCGACGCCCGAGCAGGCCCGTCGGACGGAACAGCAGCACGACGAGAAGCAGCACATAAGGGACCAGCCCCGACCACGAAGGCAGGTAGACCTCCGCAAAACTCAACGCCAACCCGTACAGTGGACCCGCGACCAGGCTCCCCAACGGATTTCCCAACGATCCAAACACGACCACCGCGAAGGCCGTGATGGTGATGTTGATGCCGACGTCCGGACTCGTCCCGGAAAGCATGAAGATGCTGAGCGCGCCGGCAATTCCGGCCAACGCAATTCCAACCGCGAAAGCACCGGTACGGATGCCGGGCACGCTAATTCCGACAATCTCCGCTTCTTCCGGGTCGGCGACCACGGCCCGCGTCGCATACCCGAACCGGGTGCGATAAAGCAGATACAGCACGACGAGCAGGACCGGAATGCAAATCGCTGCACTGACCGCATATCCGGCGGGGTAGGTTTGCCCAAGGATCGATATGCTGGAAGCCCCGAAAATATCATCCGGCAACGAGCGTACATCGGACCCGAAAGCAAGGAAGCCAACCGCCTCGATGATCTGCGACAAGCCAAAGAACAGGATCAGCGACATCATTTCCGAATCCCTGGCCTGCATGACGCGCGGAATCAACAGATAATACAGTACATAACCCAGTGCAAGAAATGGAATGACCAGCAGAATGACGGTAATCACCGGATCGATGCGCGCCGCACTGTAGGCAAAGTAAGCCGCATACGCACCGAGCATGATGAAATCGCCATGCGCCAGGTTGATTACCTTGAGAACAGCAAAAACCAGGTTCAGGCCAAGCGCGACAAGGGCAAAAAAAAGCCCGAACATGATGCCGGTAATGATCGCGTATTCAACCAGCATTATTGGCGAAGCCTGAATGGTTCAACGCACCCGCAACAACCCCGGGGGCGGGCGTTGCGGCAACGGAAAAGTACGCGACGAGGAAAGGACGCGGCGCGTAGCGGCAGGCTTCCATCACCTCCCACCCGTGATCGTTCCACGAGCCGGGAGGTGAAACAAGCACAGGCCACACGCGGAAACCCGGCTACAATGGTCATCGTTGCCGGGAATCCGGTGTGCAAACCAGTCGATGGCTCAGTGCGCCGGCGCGGGATACACGGCCTTGCTGGTGGCAAGCGCACGGGGATAGACCACGTTGATCTTGAGTGAATCTCCAGAAGGTGTGAACTGCGCAACCGGCAGGAGTTCACCGACCTGCGCACCTTCATCGTTGATTTTGAATTGCCCGTTCAGCGTATCGAGTTTTCCGGAGAGCGCGGCCACTGCCGAACGCAGATCATCCTGCGTCAGCCCCTTCGCATGTTCGAGCGTGGCCTGGATGATCAATCCCGCATTGTAGCCCGCAACGTTGAGGAAATTCGGTGCACTGCTCGTAGCGGCCTTGAAAGCCTTCTCGAATTGCGCCGTATTCATGCCGTAATTGACCTTCTCGAACTTGACAAGCGGAGGTGTCGGGTACGTGTAGGTATATTGCAAGCCTGAAACCCCGACGTTCTTTTCGAGCAGACTCAGCTCCTGGCCAGGAAACACGGTGAATACCATGTTGAAATGGGTGCCACTGCTCTTAAGGCCCTTGAGGAACGCGATGTCATTGGCATCATAGCCAAATTCGATGACGGCATCGGGATGATGGGACTGCAGGACACGAATCAGCGAAGAATAGTTGCGTGTACTCGTAGGTACCGAGTGGTAGTAGACAGGCTCAATGCCTGCTGCACCAAGTTTCGCCTTGAGTGTCTTGGCCTGCGACGCATCGAAATCGTTGGCATCGAACACGATGGCAACATGCTTGATTACCGCCTTCTTCTCGATGAGATACTGCGCAAGCGACGTCGGCCAAATCGAGGATGTCGGCAGGGACAGGAGCGCCATGTACTTGTTGCCGGCACTGAACAACGTGCCACCTGTTCCCGTCGGATCAAACAGCACCGTCTTGTGCTCCTGCGCGATAGGCACCGCAACGGAGGTCAGGACGGAGCCAAAATCGGCCACCAGCACATTCACCTTGTCACGGGTTATGAGCTGTGTGTACAGGGTAGCCGCGGTACTGGTCGAACTTTGGTCGTTGTACGCGACGATCTTGATCGGGATTTTCTTGTGATAGGCAGCCACTTCGACGCCGCCATCCGCATCAACCTGCTTGGCCCAGAACTTGAGCCCGTGGTATTGGGACAATGACGAGGTCGCAAATGCACCGCTGCCAGCATAAAGTGTACCGACGGTAATCTGCGATGGTGCCGTGCCCTGTGCCGCCAATGAGATGCCCGGTATGGCCATGGCGGTGGCCGCGAGGACTGCCACACATGCAGCAGCAAGCTTTTTCGTGTTCTGTTTCATGGTGCCCATGCCTCCAACATTTCCTTGATTGCAAACCAATGCTTTCGCCCGAATCCAGAGGTTTCGCTTCCAGCCGTTTCTGGCGAGGTCATGTTGGTACGGCAAGCATGCAGACAACGAGCCTGTCGTAAACACCGGCGTTCGTCGCGTAGTGGATAGTGAACCTGCGTGTGTTACCCGAACAATACTCCATGCTCAAAAAGTGTACACCCCGTACGCCGCTTGCCGCGTTGACTGAGATCAGCGAGTCCAGAAGCGGGAACCAACAAACCGCGAACCAGGGTGGACACCATTCCGGCGACCGTGCACCATGGCGGCGCCCGCTTGTGCGGTGCCGGTGCCAGCCATGCAAGCCGATCAACCGACAGGCACGAGACTCGGCCACCGCTTGCCCCGTATCACGGATCGTTCCATGACGAGTTTCGAACAACGTGCCAATGGTTACGTCGAACGCGTCAACGACGCACTCGATGCCTGTCTGCCCGCATCCGATGTGACACCGACCTCACTGCACACGGCCATGCGTTACGCCATTCTTGGCGGTGGCAAACGTATTCGGCCCTTGTTGTGCTACGCGACGGGCGAAGCTCTCGGTGTGGATGCGCAATTGATGGACGCGCCGGCGTGTGCCGTGGAATTGGTACACGGCTTCTCGCTCGTGCACGACGACCTCCCGGCCATGGACGACGATGCCCT
>CAYOEF010000036.1:0-9675 GCA_964402805.1 uncultured Rhodanobacteraceae bacterium
CGGTATGGCTCATCATGCGCAGGTACGTATTTGACTTGATGCTGCGCACACTGTGGTCGATGCCCAAGCGCGCCAGATCGAGGATGTCTGCCGCGCTCCCCGCGCAGGCGCCAAATGCGATGCCGGTCTCACCCGAGGTAAGCACTGGCGCGCCGATCAGCCCGGCATCAGCCAGCGCCAGTTCGGCCGAACGCGCGGACATGAGGGCGACCGGCCCCATGCTGCGCGTGCGTTTGCGATCATAGCTGGCCGGCAACTGGTACGGCGCCACTGGCGCGGCAAGCCGTGTATGCAAGCCCTCGACGGTGTCCCACTCGTGGATGTGTTCAATACCGGATTGCCCGGCCTTGATATGCGCGGCGATGGTCGGCCAGTCGTGCCCCAGAGCCGTCAATCCGCCCATGCCGGTCACGACCACACGGCGTGGCATGCCCTGCCCCAGCCCGCGATTCACGCGGCGCCGGCGCGACGCTGCAGGTCGCGCACGACCCCTTGCACATCACCGATGGTGGTGACGTGCTTGAATTCTTCCGGGCTTACCGATTGTCCGGTCAGCTCCTGGATTTTCAGAATGAGATCCACCGCATCGATGCTGTCGAGATCCAGATCCTCCTGCAGGCGCGCTTCCGGCGTGATGGCATCCGGATCGACTTCAAACTCGTCGACGAGTGTTTTCTTGAGTATGTCGAAGACGTCCTGAGGGGCGTGGACCATGTGCGGGCGGACAATGGAGGTGGGAGTTCGGCGTATGGTAACGCGTCATGCAAGGTTTTTGCCCATCAGCTCGGGCACGGTGACACAGCGCAACTGCCTGGCGCGCAGTCCGGCCAGCACCAGCCGGACGGCCTCGACGCAGTGCGCGCGGTGGTGGCCCGGAAGATCGTGGCCATCGTGCATCAGGATGATGTCACCCGGCCGGACGCGATCGAGGACGCGCCGTGCGATCGCTTCAGGCGTGGATGCCCGCGTGTCGCGTGAATGCAACGACCAGGCAACGATGATCAGGCGGTGTGCGTGCGCGGCCTTGGCCAGGGAGCCGCTCTTGAGCCCGACCGGGGGGCGATACAAACGCGCGCAAGACGACAGGCCCATGCCGTCCAGCGATTTCTCGGCGCGATCGAGCTCCATTCCGTGACGCCGGGCACCCCAGAAGTTCTGGGTCCGCGCGTGTTGCCAGGAGTGGTTGCCGATCACGTGGCCCGCCGCCTGCATGCGCCGTGCAAGTTGCGGATGCGCCGCCAGTTTGCGGGCGATCGCGAAAAAGGTTGCGCGTACACACGCCGCATCCAGTACGTCCAGCAGCGCGGGAGTCACCTCCGGGTCGGGGCCATCGTCAAACGTCAGCGCCACCGCATCACCCTCGCGCCGGCCGTGGCTGATGGTCGGATAAAAAACGCTCGAAGCCGGGCGCGCGACCCCGTCGGTGGCCAGGCCCACGAGCACGGCGGCCGGGATGGCCAGGATCAGGGCAAACCATCCGACCACGACGGCCGCGAGGATGGTGGCGACCACGCAGGCGGCGGCAAGGTGCTGCAGGTTGCAACGCAGCCAGCGCGTGATCACGGCGTGGCGCATGGGAAACTCACCTGGGGGTCGACATCGGCGTCATAATCGATTCCGTCCAATGCAAAGCCGAACTGCTGCGCGAATGCGTCCCGATAGCCGATAAAGTCGGTCAGGCGCAAGAAGTTGTCGCCATCGACACGGCTCCACAGGTCCTGGCAGGCAGCCTGTACGCTGGCGTCAAGCTCACGATCATCAAGCCGCAGGCGCCCTTCCTCGTCTGGTGCAGGCGCCGTGGCTTGCGGATACAGCCAATCGCGGAACAGGCGTTGCTGCTGGTCGAGGGCATCTTCATGCAGGCCCCTGGCCTTCATGACCTTGAACAGGGACGCCAGATACAACGGAATCACCGGGATGGCGGCGCTGGACTGCGTGACGATCGATTTCAGGACCGCCACACGGGCGAAATCGGGACGCGAGAAGTGGTGTGCGAGTTCGCCCGCTGCCTGTTCCAGGTCGCGCTTGGCACGGCCAAGGGTGCCATGGCGGTAAATGGGCCAGGTGGCCTGCGGTCCGATGTAGCTGAAAGCCACCGTGCGGGCATCCGCGGCCAGCACACCGGCCGCATCCAGGGCATGAATCCACTGCCGCCAGCCGTCGCCCCCCATGACGGCCGTGGTGGCCACGATCTCGGCCGGGGTCGCTGGCTCCACGCGTGTTTCACACAGCGTCCCGGATGCAAGGTCGACGGTAGTGCCCGCAAACGTTTCGCCGATTGGCTTGACCGCCGTGTGGACGCTGGTGCCGTCCGGCATCACGCGACGCGCTGCCGCAACTGAATAGATCACCAGGTCAACGGTGCCTCCCATCTGCTCACGGATGAGTCCGATCGCGCGTTCGCGCGTGGCGGCGGCAAAGGCGTCACCATTGAGCGACAGGCATGGAATGCCCCTGGCCTGGGCCTGGCGCGTGAATGACGCCGTGTTGTACCAGCCCGCACTGGCCGGACGCCTGGAACTGCCCGGCTTTTCAAGGAACACGCCGAGCGTTGCCGCGCCAAAGCCGAACGCAGCCGTGATGCGGCTGGCCAGGCCATAGCCGGTCGATGCCCCGATCACGAGCACGTTGCGGGGCCCGCCGTGGTGCACGCCCACGGTACGGATTCGCGCTACCTGACTGGCCACGTTGGCGGCGCAGCCGTCTGGATGCGCGCTGGTACAGATAAATCCCCAGATGCGTGGTTTAATGACCATCCTTCTCTTCCGCGTTGCGTGGCTGGCCACGGCCAGGACGCACGAGTCCGGGCCTCGCGCCCGCCCCACTGCCTGCCCATGATCCACCACGAACACTCTCATCGCCAGGGCCTGACACACGCCTTGTTGCCGTCGGCCAACGTCGAGCGGGTGGCGCGTGCCAACGGGCGTTGATGATGACACGAACGCAGCGTGTCAGGGCGTGGCTCGGGTGGCGGTTGGCGCTCAAGTCGGTGTGCATACCGATGTACATGGCGGCGTTCATGGTGGGTTATTTCATCCTGCTTCGGCACCCGCTGTTTCCGGTCCACCTCATGCCCAAGCAGGTGATCGACCACTGGATCAGCTTTCGTGCGTGGGCCATCGTTCCCTACCTGAGCCTGTGGATGTACATCAGCCTCGTGCCCGCTCTGTTGCACGATTACCGCGAGACACGCCGTTACCTGTGCGCGGTCACCGTGACCAGCCTGATCGGTTTTGGCATCTTCTTTTTCTGGCCCACGGCAAGCCCGGCCTTTGCCATTGACTGGTCGGCACATCCATCCGTGGCGTGGCTAAAATCGGCTGACGCTGCAGGCAACGCCTGCCCGTCCCTGCATGTCGCCTTTTCCGTATTGACCGCCATGTGGCTGACGCGATTCGCACGCGAACTCGGCGCGCCGGCGTGGTTGCATGCGTGCAATCTGGCGTGGTGCGCCCTGATCGTCTGGTCCACCATGGCGCTTCGTCAACATGTGGCACTCGATGTGGAGGCCGGCGTCGTGCTCGGCGGCGGCATCGCCTGGTTGCATCTTGGCCGATGGACGGGACGGGTCCCTGCCATCATCCGGGCCAACGTCTCGGGGGAAGAAGGCTGATGGCAGTACAACCTGTCCAGTCGCCGGCGCGATTGCGTTTTGCCATCGAGCGATGGCACGCGTGGGCGCCCGGCGTGAGCACGCATGCCGATTGGAGCGCATGGCTGGACGGGTCACTGGCCGCGCCAGGCGATGACGCCCCGGATGTCAGCTTCCTGCCGGCCTTGTTGCGCCGGCGCCTGGATCGGTTGGGGCGCATGGCGCTGGCGACCGCCTGGCCATGCGTCGAACCCCTGGGCGAGGCGGTGGAACTGGTGTTCGGCTCGCGCCATGGCTCACTGGAACGCCTGACGCAGTTGCTCGAGGACGTCGGGCATGGGCAAGCCCTCCAGCCGACACCGTTCAGCCTGTCGGTACACAACACTACGGTCGGCTTGTTGTCCATCGCACGGTGCAACCGCCACCGTGCCACGGCAATTGCGGCGAGTGAAGACTCGCTGGCCATGACCATGCTCGATGGCGCCACGGTGGTGGCTGCCGACCGCCGTCGGGTCCTCGTCACCTTTGCCGAAGATCGCCCGCCCGCGTTGTACGCCGGGTTGCTCGACACTCCGCATACGCTTCCATTTGCCGTGTCACTTCTACTCGCGCCCACCAATGATGGCGGCTGCACGCTGTCCGCGGGCGCACCGCTGGAAGCCGGCAAGGCACCCGAAACGGCCTTGATGGAATTCCTGCTCGCGCGACGTTCAGGCGTCTCCATCGGCATTCAGCAAGGGTGGCGACTGGATCGCATCGATGGGTAAATACTGGCGAGTCTTCGGGACAGGCCTGTGCTTCGTTGGCTTTGCCAGCCTGGCGTGGCTGGCCGGCATCAGTGTGTTGCCGCTGATTGCCCGTATCTCGCGTGATCCCGAGACGGGTCGCCGGCGCGTGCGTGGCCTGACCAGCGCGGCCTTTCGCGGCCTTTTCACGGTGATCCGCGGGTTGCGGGTGGGCACGCTGCGTGTCGAAGGGCGCGAGTGGCTGGCCGAAGCCGATGGCTGCGTGATCGTGGCCAACCATCCGATGTACCTCGACATCGTGGCGCTTGTGGGTTGCCTGCCACAAGCGGCTTGTGTCGGCAAGGCGAGCATGTGGCGCAGCCGCTGGTATCGGCACTTCGCCGTTGCCACGGGGTACGTCGCAAATGACGAGCCATCGGCATTCCTGGACGCGTGCGCACGCGTTCTCGCACATGGCCAGCCGCTGATCATGTTTCCGCAAGGCACGCGTTCCCGGCCTGGTGCCGAGCCGCATTTCCAGCGCGGTGCGGCGCAGGTGGCGATACGCGCCGGCTGTCGCATCCTGCCGGTGGTCATCGAGTGCCAGCCACTCGCCTTGGGCGGCGATCAGGCGTGGTACGATGTCGCGGATCGGCCGTGGCGGCTCGTGATCCGGTTCCACCGGCCCGAACCACTGGCCTCCTGGGGGTATCGCGCAGGTCAGCCGACTGCCGTCGCGGCACGTCGCGTGACACGCGCGCTGGAAAACTTTTATACGCGGAAGCTCGCAATCCATGACTGCACTGACGGACGAGATCAAGCAGCTCATCATCACGTCGCTTGACCTTGAAGACATCACGCCGAACGACATCGACGCCGATGCACCCCTGTTCGGCGACGGTCTCGGGCTGGATTCCATCGATGCCCTGGAACTCGGCGTGGCCATCCAGAAACGCTATGGGATGAAGCTCGAAGCCACCTCGAGCGACACCAGGCAACACTTCTATTCCGTCGCTACACTGGCCGATTTCGTCCGCTCGCAACAATGAGGCGTACCGCGGCCGGGATCCTGGTGGCCGGCCTGCTGATGGGCTATCCGGTGGCGATCTACTTCGGCGACAGCTACCTGCGCCCGGCCGACATGCTGGCGGGGTTGTTGTTCCTGCTGGCCTTGCGCCTGCTGATCCACGCACGCCTGAGCCGACGTCATCGCAGCCTTGACGTCGCGGTGGCCGTGTTCCTGGCAGCCGGCGCGGTGGCAAGCGTGCTCTGGTTGCCGCATTTTTCGATGCGCTGGTTGAAGCTGTATCCGGCGCTGTTCGACGTGGCCGTGTTTGCCGCGTTTTTCGGCTCGCTGTTCACGCATCGCCCGTTGGTCGAACGCTTCGCCCGCGCCTTGCAACATGGCGAGCTGCCGCAGCAGGCCATCGCCTACACGCGCAACGTCACCCGGGCGTGGAGCGCGGTCATGGCCGGCATCACGCTGGTCGCCCTGTATACCGCCTGCTGCACGCCGACGCGGGTGTGGTCGCTGTTCAATGGTGTTCTTGTTTATGCCATCCTCGGGTTGGTGTTTGGCATCGAATACACGCTGCGTCGCCACCTGCGGCGCAAATGGGAACACGCATGACGTACACGGTCGAACGCGTCACGATGGTCAATGCCGCCGGCCAGGTGGAAGATCTCGATTTCTGGCCGCGGGTCAATGCGTTGATCCAGTCACTGGATGAACGCAACGCGCGGTGTTGCGCGCTGGTTTGCGATTCGATCCCCGAGTTCCTGATTGGCCTGGCCGCGCTCATCTGCAGCGGACGCACCACCGTGCTGGGGACATCGTCCGTGAGTGCGCGCGGTGAGCCAGATACCGATGTGCTCATTACGGACCACGCGCCATCCGCGAATGATGACGGAACGCTTGCCGTACCCGCCGCCGGTTCGCCTGGTGACGGGCACCCGCGCGCGTTCGACGATGCCGGTGAGATCATATTCCGCACCTCCGGGTCCACCGGAGAGCCCGGGAGGGTGCGCAGGTCCGTCGCCCTGCTGCGTGCCGAGGGCAGCGCCATGCAGGCAACCTTTGGTGCGCGCGTGGCCACCCCCATGGTCGCCATCACCGTGCCACTGCACCATCGCTTTGGCCTTGTCGCCGGCATCCTGTGGCATCTCATGGCGGGACATCCCTTCTATGCCGGCAAGTGCAACACCCTCGAAAGCCTGCACGCCGCGCTCACGGTGCATCGCGCCGTCATCGTCAGCAGTCCGACCTTTCTGGGTGGCCTGCGTGAACTCGGCCAGACGCTTCCGGCAGCTCGCGTGGAAGCCATATTCTCGGCCGGTGCCCCCGTATCCGACGACCTGGCGGCCTGGTTGCACCGGCACTGTGGCGCGGCCCCAATCGAGATTTATGGCAGCACCGAAATGGGAGGCGTCGCCTGGCGGCAATGGTCGCCGGACCGCGGACAAATGGCGTGGCAGGCCTACCCCGGTACCCAGAGCGAGATCCATCCGGATGTCCATGGCGACCGTTTGCACGTGCGTGCGCCCTACACGGACGGCTGGATGGTGGCCGACGATTTCGTGCATCGCACAGGGTCGGGTTTCACGCTCCTGGGTCGTGTCGACAGCGTGGTCAAGGTGGCGGACAAGCGGGTATCACTGGCAGACATGCAGGATCGGCTCCGCGGCCACCCATGGATGGCGGACGCCCGCGTGGTGCTGGTACCGGCGAGTCGACCGCGCCTGGGAGTCGTCGCCGTGTTGAGCCCCGACGGGCAGGCACAGTTGATGCACCGCGGCCGACGGCCGGTAACCGAGGCGTTGCGAGCATTTCTTGCAGACCATTTCGAGCCCGTCCTGGTGCCTCGCAAGTGGCGTTTCATCAACCGCTGGCCCGATGATCCAATGGGCAAGGTCAAGCGCGAATTCCTGCTCGGGGTTCTGGATCAACCGGCATGAAAGGCCTGGGCACCAACATGTCCAGTGGAGTGTCGTGCCTTGGCGCATAGCGACACTTTCTCGGCGTGCGCGGTGGTCCCGGTGTTCAATCATCGCAGCTGCCTTGCGGCGATAGTGGAAGGCCTGCGCAGGCATGGCCTGCCGGTCATCCTGGTCAATGACGGCAGCGATGCGGCAACAGCCGGGTTACTGGCCAGTTTGGCCTCCGGTACCGGGGTCGAGTGCATTACGCTCGCGTGCAACCAGGGCAAGGGAGCGGCCGTGATGGTCGGCCTGCGCGAGGCGGCGCGGCGCGGTTTCACGCATGCCCTGCAGGTTGACGCCGATGGTCAGCACGATCTCGCCGACGTGCCACGCCTCGTGGGTCTTGCCCGGCAGCGTCCGGACGCGCTGGTGTCCGGACGGCCGGTTTATGACCGTTCGGTACCTGCGGTGCGCTTTTACGGGCGTTACCTGACCCACGCGCTGGTCTGGCTGGCGACATGGTCGCTCACGTTGCGTGACAGCATGTGCGGCTTTCGGGTGTACCCGCTCCACGCAACGCTCGCGCTCATGGAGCGGGTGCGTATTGGCAGACGCATGGATTTTGACACCGACATCATGGTGCGCTTGCACAGGGCCGGAACGCCAAGCCTGTTCATGCCCACGCACGTGCGTTATCCGCAAGATGGCATCTCCCACTTTCGCATGCTGCGTGACAATGCCCGCATGACCTGGTTGCATCTGCGATTGTTGGCTGGCGCCGTGGTGCGCGCTCCAGCACACCCGAAGCGGGACCGGTCCCCTCGCCGTGCGCTGCACTGGGCGAATATTGCCGAGCGTGGCAGCATGGCCGGCCTACGCTTCGTCGGCTGGGTGGACAGATTCCTGGGGCGCCGCGTGTGTTGGGTGATGCTGGCTCCGGTGGGGGCTTACTACACCGTGTTCGCCAGCCGCACCGCACGTCGCGCCGCGCAGGAATTCTTGCGCGCCGCGGGTGCAAACCCCGGCTGGTTCAACCGTTTCCGACGCATCATGAACTTCGCCATCTGCACCACGGACAAAGTGCGGCTGTGGCGCGAGCCGGGCAGCATCCCGGTTGATTTCAGTCCCTGCACGCATCTGATCAGGCACCTGGGCACGGGCCATGGTGCGCTGATGATTGCCGCACATCTGGGCAACATGGAAGCCGCCCGTGCCTTTGCCGAACAAATCCCCGGCGCCCGGATCACCGCCCTGGTCCACACCAGGAATTCGCTGATGATCAATGCCATGCTGCGGCGTGCCAATTCCGATTATCCATTGCGTTTGATCCAGGTGGACGAAGTCGGCGCGGACACGGCGTTGCTGCTCAAATCCCGCGTGGATGCCGGTGAAGTCGTGGTGATTGCCGGGGACCGCATCCCCGTATCGCGCGGCGGGCGTACGCTGACGGTGCCTTTCCTGGGCCGTGACGCTCCGTTTGCCCTGGGCCCGTACGTGTTGGCGCACGCCCTGGGCTGCCCGGTGTACCTGCTGTTTTGTTTCAGGCACGGGCGTGGCTACCGGGTGTTTGCCGAACCGTTCGCCGAGCGCATCCGCCTGCCACGTGGCCAACGTGCACAGGCGGCGGCACAATGGGCTGCCCGCTACGCCAAGCGGCTGGGCGAGCACGCGCGCCAGCATCCCTTGCAGTGGTACAACTTTTACGATTTCTGGGCGACGGCACGCGATGCCGAGCCCGCTGCGTGCGGGATGGGACATGTCGCCAGCAACCAATAATCCCGCACCGGGTTCACTCCATGGGGCCCGCGCACGCTTGCACGACAAGGCCCTGGTCATGGCCTGCTGGGATACCGCCGTGTCGTTCCACGACGTCGATCCGGCCGGCATCGTCTGGCACGGCAACTATTGCCGGTTTTTCGAGCATGCGCGGGAAGAGTTGATGCGCAAGATCGACTACGATTACGCGCGCATGCGTGAGTCCGGTTACGTGTGGCCGGTAGTCGATACCCGCATCCGTTACCTGCATCCTGCGCGCTATCCACAGGCGATTCGCGTGTGGGCCGGTCTTACCGAATGGCAAAACCACATGAAGATCGAGTACGAGATTCTCGACGTTGCGGAGGGCACCCGGTTGACCGTCGGGCACACGATCCAGTGCGCCGTGACGCACGACAACTGGGAGCTGCAACTGGCAAGTCCGCCACAGTTTCTTGCCTGTCTGGAGCCGTGGTTGCCATGACGGCACGCGTCGCACTCAGGGTCAATCCGGAATATGGCTTCACGTGGGAAATCACCCATCCATACCACTACCCTTCGTCCTGGACGGCAACCACGGCACTGAAGTCTCGTGCGCATCGACCAGACATTTTCACACCTGCGTGTGCGGGCTACATGGCTGGTGGTGATCGGTTGCCCCTTGAATTGAACGTACGAACGGGC
>CAYOEF010000036.1:9775-15073 GCA_964402805.1 uncultured Rhodanobacteraceae bacterium
TCCAGACGACGCCATGAGCCCGGTTTACCTCCATGCCCTGGGTGTCGTGAACGCATTGGGGCACGGCGTCGACGCCGTGCGGGCGGGCCTTGCGCGTGGCGAGGACAGCGGGATGATCGCCAACCACTGGCTGGTCGACGGCACGCCCACGTACGTTGGCGCGGTCAGTGTGCCGCTGCCCGAGATTCCCGCGGCGCTCTCGGCATACGCCTCGCGCAACATACGCATCCTGATGGCGGCCGTGGGCGATATCCGTGAAGCAATCGACCTAGCCATGGAACGCTACGGCCCGAATCGCGTCGGCGCCGTACTTGGCACCAGCACTTCCGGTTCCGCCGAGGCCATTGACGCCATCACCGCCAGAGTCGGCACCGGCGCTTTTCCCGCCGGCTACGATTATCGCTGCCAGGAACTGGGCGCACCCAGTGCATTCCTGCGCGCATGGCTTGGCATCCGCGGGCCAACCTGGGTCATTTCCACGGCGTGCACGGCCAGCGCGAAGACCTTCCCGGCGGGCCGGCGTCTGCTCGACAGCGGCCTGTGCGATGCGGTCATCGTGGGTGGCGCAGACGCACTCAATAGCCTCACGCTCAACGGGTTCCACGCCCTTGGGGCCATCGATGCCGGGCATTGCCAACCCTTCAGCGCGAACCGCCGCGGAATCAATATCGGCGAAGGCGCGGCGATTTTCCTGATGAGTCGCGAACCTGGCCGCGTAGCCCTTCTGGGCGTAGGCGAAACTTCTGATGCCTACCACATTTCCGCACCCGACCCCGAAGGGCGCGGTGCGGAGACAGCCATGCGACAGGCGTTGGCCGACGCCGGGGTTGCCCCGGCCGACGTCGACTACATCAGCCTGCACGGTACCGCCACGATCCAGAACGACCGTATGGAAAGCCACGCCGTTGCGCGTGTTTTCGGTGGTGCCACGCCGTGCAGTTCCAGCAAGCCGCAGATCGGGCACACCCTCGGCGCGGCCGGTGCCATGGAGGCGGCCCTGTGCTGGCTGACCTTGACTGCCCCCGGCGCGGCGCGACTGCCACCCAACCTCTCCGATGGCGTCATCGACACGGAACTTGCACCGCTGCATCTGGTCGAGCGTGGCGAGCATGCCGCGTGTCGTATTACCTTGAGCAACTCCTTCGCCTTTGGCGGCAGCAATGCCAGCGTGGTGCTTGGCCGTGGCTGAAAACTACCCCCTGATCCACGAACTGATCCCGCATGCCGGTTCCGCCATCCTTGTCGATGCCGTGGTGAGTGACTCTTCCGATGCGATCGAGGTCGAGGCACGCATCACGCGTGCACATCCCTTTTTTCAGGCACCGCACGGTGTTCCGTCCTGGGTCGGCGTGGAGATCATGGCCCAGGCAGCTGCGGCACACGCCGGCCTCGCGGGATGGCGGCAGCATCGCGCACCGAGCCGAGGCATGTTGCTGGGTACGCGTCGTTATCGCGCCAGCGTCCCGTTCTTTACCGAGGGCATGCAGCTGCTTGTCCACGCGATCTCGGCGTTTCAGGGCAGCGGTGGGGCGGCGGCGTGCCACTGCACCATGCGACACGAGGGAATCGAAATCGCCACGGCGACACTGATCATCCTGAAGGAATCGGCATGACAACCCTGCGGCGCGTACTGATCACCGGCGCGAGCGGTGGCCTGGGCCAGGCGATCGCGCGTGCCTTGGACCCGGCCGGCTTCGCGCTGGTCCTGCACGCCCACCGCCACCCTGCGGCCGCCGAAGCGCTTGCCGCGACACTGACGCATGCCCATGTAGTCACGTTCGATGTGGCCGATCGCGACGCGACCCGACACGCACTGGAGGCCGAGGTGGCCGCGCACGGGCCATTCTGGGGTGTGGTATTGAATGCCGGGCTGAGCGCCGACAACGCCTTCCCGGCGATGCCCGCGGATGACTGGGACCGCGTCCTGGCCGTGAACCTCGGCGGGTTCTACAACGTTTTGCATCCGCTGGTCATGCCTCTGGTGCGCCTGCGCGACGGGGGGCGCATCGTGACCATGGCCTCGGTGGCAGGGCTGGTCGGCAACCGCGGCCAGACCAACTACAGCGCAGCCAAGGCCGGCATTATCGGCGCCACCAAGGCACTCGCCGTGGAACTGGCCAGCCGGCACATTACCGTCAACTGCGTGGCGCCAGGCCTCATCGACACCGCCATGTCGCAAACGGCTCCGGTCGATGCCATCCTCGAACACATACCACTCAAGCGCGCTGGCACACCGGTGGAAGTCGCTGCCCTCGTCGCCTTCCTGTTCAGCGACGCGGCGGCCTATATCACGCGCCAGGTCATCGCCGTCAACGGAGGCCTGTGCTGACCCGCACGGGCACGGTGATCAACGGCGGGCAAGGAAAAAATCCCGAAGCAATCTGGCCGATGCCTCGGCCAACATGCCTCCGCAGACATCGATCCGGTGGTTGTGACGTGCGGACACCAAGGTATCGAACACGCTGCCGGCCGCGCCGGTCTTCGGATCGACGGCACCGTACACGACGCGTGTGACACGGGCGTGGATCAGCGCCATGGAACACATGGAACATGGTTCGAGCGTGACGTAAAGCGCACAAGCCGGCGGCAGCCGATGGTTGCCGATGTGTTTGCAGGCTGCGCGCAGGGCCACGATTTCCGCGTGCGCGGTGGGATCGGCCAGCGTGATGTTGCGATTCCACCCCTCACCGATGATTTCGCCTGCGTGCACGATGACAGCGCCCACCGGCACCTCCTGCTCGGCATCACGCGCATGTTCGGCCAGTTGCAACGCACGGCGCATGAAAACGGTGTCGCTGGGGTCAAGATCCGCCATGTTGGGCGACTCGCATGTTCTCGTTCAGAATCAGGGTATTGGTGTCAACAATTGACGCACGTGACGACGCACATGATGACGATGTGTGGCGCAGATTATTTGGTTTGCCTACCTCAACGGGTCACGCAAGTCCGCACGACTAAGGGGTTTGGCGTCGATCGACATAGTGCCTTTACCGCCGCTTTTACCGTCAGAAAAACACGCCCTTTGCTGGCGCGGGTTTGCGTGGCATCGGCTCATCATCAATCAGCTTCAATCATACCGAACATGCGACCGCCGCGCCGCAAGCTGTCGGCAGTTTGGGATTGCCGATCCAATCGCAGTCAGACAAACATCTCGGGGGTGGCTTTCAACGCTCGCCCGGCTCCGCAACAAAGGGGAATCCGGTCACCCTCCCCCGCTTCGCTACTTCGTTGTCACGCAGCCCTTGATCACGTTCAGCCTGCCGCACCCAGCTGGAAAACGTTTGCGGCGTGCAGCCGAACTTTGGCGCGATCATGCTGATGATTGCCCACTGTGAGTGGTACTCCTTCTGGTGCTCGAAGACCATCCGTACCGCCCGTTCACGCACTTCGGGTGCGTACCATTTTGACTTGCTCATAACTCCATTCTCTCAAGTAGTGGAGCCTCCGAGAAAGTCGGGGCGGTTCATAAAGGACTCAATCCAGCTTCGTTGTCCGTCAGCAACTAGCCGATTTTTGCTGTTGAATCGTTGTCAGCACGTGTCATCCGGATGCACGTACTTCATGCCGTTTCTTGTTGTTCACTGCCGTTGATGAATGGCGATCCCAACCACCACGAGGCCGACTCCCGCCAGTTCCCGCGGATTTGGAATCTGACGCAGCACCACGGCGCCGATCCCGAGTGCAAAGACTGGAAGCAACGCCAACATCAGCGCAAAGCTCGCGCGTGGAAGTCTGGCCATTGCGAGTTGGTCGCACACATAGGGAATCACCGACGAACACAAACCGACACCCAAGCCGGCCAGAAGCAATACCGGATCAGTAAATGCGGGCAGCGCTCCTTTGAGGCCAATGGGTGTCACGACGATTGCTGCGATCGACATTGCCGCTCCCAGACGTTCAATGCCGGATGTCCCTTGGCCTGCAGTTGCGTCATCTGCGTTCGCTACACGATGTCCCAGCACGATGTAGAGCACGAAGAGCGCGCAATCACCGAACGCGCATCCGAAACCCAGCGGAGCACCGGCAAATCGGAACTCAGTGAGGGCCACCACGCCAAGTACCGTCACCAGCAGGGCCACCGTGTTGCGACGTGTCCTGACTCCGTAGGCGGCAAGTGCAATGGGTCCGAGAAACTCGATCGCGCCAACCGTGGCGAGCGGCAAGCGGTCGATGGCGAGGTAGAACAACGTATTCATTACCGCAAGGACGGCGCCGAAGAAAACCAGCGTGCGCCACACCGCACGATCAAGCCGGCGGAAGATAAGCCACGGACGCTGCCACAGGGCAAAGATCACCGCTGCGCTCACGATGCGCAGCCAAGTGACGCCAAGCACCGACACATGGGCGAACAGTAATACCGCCAACGCCGGTCCCAGATAGTGGAACACCGCACTGATCAGGAAAAAGGCCTGTGGCGGAAGCCGTTTCCCCGCCCGCTTGGCCGCGCGTTCTGGCGGGATGGCTGGCAATTGCGCTTTTACCTGCATGGGTGCAGTATGATAAGCAAAAGCAGTGTTCTTAATGCATAACCGTCGGAGTTCAAATGTCTGTACCTTCGAATCCACGGAAAAACGCCTCCAAAACCTTCCCCCAATTGGATAACCTCGACCGGCGGTTGATTGTTGCGCTTCAGGCCAGCCCGAGACTTTCCATCGCGCGGCTTGGGCGCGAAGTCGGTCTGTCAGCGCCAGCCATCGCAGAACGGATGAAACGATTGGAAGAATCCGGCGCCTTGACCTACCGCGTCGACATCAACCCGCGTGCGCTGGGCTACACCGTTTGCGCGATCATCCGGGTCAGTCCGCAAACGGGTGATTTGCACGTGATTCCCGCGATCGCCCGCGGCATCCCGGAAATTACCGAGTGTTACCGGATCACCGGCGAGGACTGTTACTTCATGAAGCTTTATTTGCGCAACATGGACGATCTCGAACCGATCCTTGACAACTTCACGCCGCACGGCCGCACGACGACGTCAATCGTCCATTCGGCTCCTGTGCCGCCGAGACCCTTGCCGTTAGAAGAGAACCGCTAGCAGACACGTCGCATCTACACGAGCACCAATGTTGGGCAGCGGGTCCATCCGGATTTGGCTTGCTGGCCATCGAAATGGGTCATCTCCACTGGCTTGTCGAGCTCTTGAACCATTCGATGCATCGCTATGGCAAGAGCTCCGGTTCCCCAAATCCGCCCGGACGGAGGAATGTCACGGCGGCTGTCGTCGTGACGGCGCGGCATCAGGATTTGCACCGCCGTGGCAAGCGCACCGCGTTCCTTGACCTTGTTGCACAAGGCCTG
>CAYOEF010000037.1:0-14852 GCA_964402805.1 uncultured Rhodanobacteraceae bacterium
GCCAACTGGACTTTCAAGAGCCTCGCACGCGGCATCCGCACCACGCGCTGGCCGTGGCAGCCCGACATGGCGCCGGGAATGACGTCGTGGCAGCAGGCCCTCGACGGGACCTGGATGCCCGAGAACAGCCGTGGCCCGTTGCCACACCGTTTCCGGCACTCGATCCATGTCCGTTTCGTGGATGTGGGTGCCTCAGGCGCCTGTGTGGGGGAAATCCGGTTGATCGACGCGCCGCCCTACAACATGCACCGTTTTGGCATTTTCATCACGCCCAGCCCCCGCGATGCCGACGTGTTGCTGGTGGCTGGACCGGTGACGGAGGCGATGCGCGGACCGCTGCGCAAGGCGTACGACGCCATGCCGGAACCCAAGCGCGTCGTGGCGGTGGGAGATTGCGCGATCGACGGCGGCGTGTTCGGCCGGAGTTTCGCGAGCGCGGGCGGCGTGCGTCGGGTGTTGCCAGTCGACTTTGTGGTTCCGGGTGATCCGCCGGCGCCGCTGGCGATCATCCACGGCCTGCTCGCCGCTGCCGGCCGTGTTGTGGTGTCCCCGCGGGAGGCGCGGCCATGACACCGTTCGCCAGCGCCTTCGTACTGTTTGCGGCAGGGCTATTCATGGCCGCACGGACGGTCCTCCCATGATGGGCGGTTTCGTCTGGGCCTATGTGGCGCTTGCCGTTGCAGCCGGAGCATTGGTGACGCCGGCCCGCACGCTGCAGCGCGCGGGTTTTCTCGCCGGTGGCTGGGCGGCGGCCGTGCTGGTGCTGGTCATCGGCGTGCGCACGCTCGTCGCTGGCACGTCGCTGCAGGTCGCTCCCGGAGCACTCGCCATGCTGCCCGGTTTCGGCTTTGCGCTGGATCCCCTGCGCGCATTCTTCCTGGTGATCGCGGCGGGCGTGTATGGACTGTCCATTGCCTTCGTGGCGCGTGATTCCCGCCGTTACCCGGTGCCGCGGGCGCGTCTGGTACTTGCTTTCACGACCGTGCTGTTCGCCGCGATGATCACAGTGCTGGTATCCGCGGGCATCACCAGCCTGATCTTTGCCTGGGAGGTGATGTCCCTCTCGCTGGCGGCACTGGTGTATCTGGGCAGCGATACGGCGCAGGCGAGCCGTGCGGGACTGTTGACGCTCGCCCTGTCGGAAGCCGGCGCGCTGGCCGCGCTGGCCGGCCTGTTGCTGCTTGCCACGCATGCCGGGAGTTGGTCGCTTTCCGGCATCGCCGCGGCCGTCCCGCACTTGCCCCGTGGTATAGCGTGGGCGGGATTCCTGCTCACGTTTTTCGGCTTCGGCGTCAAGACCGGCATCCTGCCCGTCAACATCTGGATGGGCGAAGCGTATGTGGCGGCGCCGCGTGGTGTGTTGCCGATTTTTTCGGGTGCAACGCTCAACCTCGGCGCCTTCACGTTGTGGATCGTGGACGGGCCGCTTGCGAGTCATGCGCCGAACATGGCTCTCGTCGTACTCGTGGCCGGAGCGTTGACCGCCATACTCGGCATTACCTATGCCCTTGCCACCCACAGCCTCACGCGACTGTTGACGCAAAGTTCCATCGAGAACCTGGGTATCGTGGTGGCCGCGTTTGGCGCGGGGTTTGCGTTCACGGCCCTGGGAAAGCCCCTGCTCGGCGGGTTGGGCCTGGTTGCGGGCCTTTACCACATGCTCAACCACTCGGCCTACAAGACGTTGCTTTTCCTGGGCTCTGGCGGCATCGGAGCGGCCGTGGACGACGATCTGAACCGTCTGGGCGGACTCCTGAAACGCCTGCCGTTGTTCGGTACGCTGTTCCTGCTTGGCGCATTCGCGATTGCGGCGTTGCCCCCGTTCAATGGCTTCGTGAGTGAATGGCTGGTGTTGCAGTCGTTGCTGCGCGTCGTCGAATTCAGTTCGATTCCGGTGCGCATCACGTTCGCGCTTTCGGGCGCGCTGCTTGCCCTTACCGCGGGTTTGGCGGTGACTTGTTTCGTGATGCTGGCGGCTTCCGGCCTGCTCGGGCTGCCGCGCTCACCGGAAGCGGCACGCGCCCGACGGATGCCCGCAAGCGTCACCGCGCCGATGGGTGCGCTGGTAATCGTGTGCTTCTTGCTTGGCATCCTGGCCACGGGTGTGATCCCGTTGCTGGGGCGCTTGACCGGTACGCTCACCGGAGTCAATCCGACAGCCGCCCTGGTGCCGGCTTTCTTCGGCCATGTCCAGGTCCTGACACAAACGCTGGCGCGGAACCTCACGGATCTTGGCGCGCAGCTGGGCCGTGGCATCGTGCCGCTGCGCGGGCTCGTCGTGTTGGACACGGGTGGATCGGCGGGCAACGTGGCCTATGCGATGTCAACCGCCCTGACGTTCGTGGTGCTGGCATTCCTGCTACTTGTCGTATGGTTCGCCACGCGTGTCCTGCGTCGGCGTCGCCGCGTTGCGCGCCGCGCACTGTGGGATGCCGGGCTGGTTCATTTGCAGCCGGAGATGACCTATACGGCGACTGCCTTTGCGGCGCCGGTGCGGGTACTGTTCGACCGGCTGCTGCGACCGGCAGTGACCGAGCACACGGAAAGGCGCGGTGCGTTCGTGACGGTGCTGCGACGCGAGAACAAGGTCGTGCACATCGTCGATCGCCTGACCCTGCATCCACTCATGACGGGCGCGCAGCGGCTGGCGGGGGTGCTTGCACGCATGCACCATGGCCGCGTCACGCTGTACGCGGCCTACATTGTCGTCGCCTGCGCCGTCGTATTGCTGGCGGCGGCCGGCATGCTGAGCACGTGGTAAAGCACCGCCGACGCGCGTCGTATGTGGCCTCGGCCGCATGTTACAATGCACGCGGAGATGGCATTCCTCCGGCCCCGGTGTTTTTCGGGGCGAACCGCCGCCAAGGCTGATGATGTCCGTGCACGTGGAGTCCCGCGTGTGCCGGCGCCGTCGCAGTCCGCGGATAGCGTCAGCCATGCGTGCTCCAAGCGAACGGAGGACGCAGCATGGACAGTCGCTCAACCCAGGCCCCTTTGGCGTTCCAGAGCATCCTGTGGCCGGATGCCGTTGGTGCGCGCGTACGCGAGGATGCGCCTGAACCCACCTGTTTTCATGACCTGAATCTCGATCAGGTCGTCGCGGCCATGGCCTCGGCGTGGCCAAACGAAGACCTTGCGCCGTTTTTCCATGTCCCTTTGCATGACGCCGCGGCGGTCGGATACCGGCAGGCCGTGTTTCGCGATTTGGAACGCGACGCGGTGCGCAAATGTGTCAATGCATTCGTGCAACACATGCGTGAGGCACACACACGCCTGGCCGGCATTGAAAAGCTTTCTTTCCACTACGCAAGGGAACGCCGGTTCCTTGGCGCGGCGGACGCCTATCACTCGGCGGTACAGGGTTTGGCACGGGATCTGGAGAACCTGCAACCGGATTCGGATGGTTTGCGGTCACTGCAGGCTTACCTTCGGGAATACATGGCGTCAACCGCATTCGGCAAGCTCGCGACGGACATCGACGAACTGCTACGCGCCTTGTCCGCCATCCGTTATGAACTGCTCATCCTGGGTGACAGCGTGACGGTCCGCCCATACCACGACGAGGCCGACGCGGGCGCGGACGTCGAGGACACCTTCGCCAAATTCCGCCGCGACGTACCTCCCGATCATCGTGATGATGCCAGCGAATCCACGGATGACGTGATGTTCAACCACGTCCAGGCACAAGTGCTGGACAAGGTGGCTTTGCTGAACCCGCAAACTTTCGCCACGCTGGATACCTTTTGCAGCACCCATGCCCATTTTATCGATCCAACGCTCGCCCGTTTTGCGCGGGAAGTGTGCTTTTATCTTGCATGGCTGCAAAACATCGGGCCGCTGCGGCATGCCGGGCTGTCGTTTTGCTACCCGACAGTGGATGCCGAATCGAAAAACGTCGCATGTATAGACGGTTTTGACGTGGCGCTTGCGCTCAAGTTGATCGCCAAGAACGGGCCCGTCGTATGCAACACGTTCGACGTACGCGATCCGCAGCGTGCGATTGTCGTGACGGGCCCCAACAATGGTGGCAAGACCACGTTCGCACGCATGTTCGGCCAATTGCATTGGCTCGCGTCACTGGGATGCAGCGTGCCTGGCACGCAGGCGCGGTTGTTCCTGTTCGACGAGGTGTTCACGCACTTCGAGCGCGAGGAAGACGTCACCACCTTGCGTGGCAAGCTGCAGGACGACCTGTATCGCATCCATGACATCCTGGCGCGCGCGACGCCACGCAGCGTGATCATCCTCAACGAAATTTTTGCTTCCACCACGCTGGAGGACGCGGTGTGGCTGGGCCGCAGGATCATGGCGCGAATCGCGCAGCTGGGCGCGTTGCTAGCCTGCGTGACATTCCTGACCGAACTCGCCGACGGCGGGGAGGATGTGGTCAGCATGGTCGCCGCTATCGATCCGACCGATCCTGCGGTGCGTACGTTCAAGGTCGAATGCCGACCCGCGGATGGCCTGGCCTATGCCATGGCGATTGCCGACAAGTACCACGTTACCCACGACTGGCTGCTCGAGAGGATCACGCCATGAAAGCGCTGCTGATGCATCCGGACCGCAGTTTTGACGCCAAACGCAAATTGCCGGCACACACGTCGATCGTGCGCCAGGATCTGGCATTGGACATCGTGTTGCAAGCGATGGCCGGTGATGACAAATTCATCGCCGGGATCGCATGCAGCGCGTTGCTGAACGCGCCGGACAACGACATGCAAACCGTCCTTTGGCGCCAGGCCGTACTCGCCGATACGATCGCCCATCCGCAGCCGGTTCGCGAGATGTATGCCATCGTGGTCGCCGCATTGGACGAGCGGCGCAAGAATGCGTGGATATTCCATTCGCGTTTCGTTTCCTCGATCCTGTCGAGTTCGGTTCATGCGCTGCGGATGTTTTCCGGGAAATTGCATACCCTTCGCACCATCGCACAGGCGCATGCGGCGGAATACCAGGCGGACGGCCTGTGCAATTTGTTCGCGATGCTGCAGCGTGAATTCGACGATGCGTATCTGGCACGCGTCAGGGCGCATCTGGACGAGATGGAATTGCGCCACGGAGCCCTGATGAGTGCGCAATTGGGGCCAAACGGCGAAAGCCGTGACTACGTATTGCGCCGCCCGCGGGATTCCCACTGGTGGCAACGCCTGCTGGGCGTGGGCCACATTTCGTCAAAGTACACGGTGCGCATCGCGCCCCGCGACATGGCCGGGGGCAGGGCATTGGGAGAGATGCGCGATCGCGGCATCGAAAAAGCCGCCAATGCACTTGCGCAGTCCACGGAGCATATCGTGGGATTCTTCGAGATGCTGCGTGCGGAACTGGCTTTTTATGTTGGTTGTGCAAACCTGTACGAGCGTCTCGCCGGGAAGCATGTGCCGACATGCTTCCCGACACCCCGGTCAATGGATGCCGATGGGATGGAGGCCAAGTCGCTGCGTGACGTGGCGCTCGTGCTCAGCATGGATCGCGAGGTCGTTGCCAACACGGTCGATGCGGTCGGCAAGCCCTTGATCATCGTTACCGGCGCGAACCAGGGCGGCAAGTCCACGTTCCTGCGCAGCTGTGGACTGGCGCAACTGATGTTGCAAAGCGGCATGTTCGTCGCTGCCGAAGCGTTCTGCGCTCCATTGTGCACGGGCGTATTCACGCACTACAAACGCGAAGAGGACATGACGATGCGGGGCGGGAAGCTGGATGAGGAATTGGCCCGCATCAGCACGATCGCCGATGCGATTCACCCTGGCGCATTGCTGTTGTGCAATGAATCATTTGCCTCGACCAATGAGCGTGAAGGTTCGGAAATCGCCCGCCAGATTACCGAAGCGATGGTGGAAAGGGGCGTGCGTGTGATATCGGTGACGCATTTGTACACCTTCGCCCAGGGCATGCTCGAACGACATCGCGATGACGCCCTGTTTTTGCGGACGGAACGATTGCCCGACGGCACGCGTACGTTCCACCTGCGCGCAGGCATGCCACAGGCAACCGGTTTCGGGCAGGATCTGTATCGCGACATCTTCCACGACGACGAATCCACGCAGGCGAAACAGGTTGTTGCAGCTGTCGCGGGCAGGGGTTTCCATTAGGTTTGGACGGCCGCCGTCATTGGATCGGCGTAATCGACGCCGGGGCAGGTTGGCCTGTTGGCGCCGGGTTCCGTCGTCAGTCTGCGGTTGCAGGCTGTTCGCGTGCCGGCAGCAGATTCCTGGCCGCGAGCCACGCGCGGGCGTCGGCGGCGTCGTCGTCGAACCACGCCCTGGCCGAACCGAGGCGGAACGTGTATCCCCAGGCGTCCATGTCGGCCATCAGGCGCTCGCGGCCCACACCGGGCAACTCGTCGGCCAGCAGTAGTTGCAGATAACACACGGCATCCTCTTCCTCGGCACACTGGGTGGCATTGGTGTGCACGGCCGTGCGCCGTTCCGGCCGCAGCACGATGAGGTGGGATGCCTCGTGCAAGACCGAATGCACCGGCGTATCCGCCCGCGCGTACACATTCGCGCCGATGATGCCGGCTTCGGGCTCGCCCCAGTAGGTGCCGGGAATGGGTGCACCTGCCGCGACCTCGTGCAGGGCGAGCCCGTACCGCGCCAGGAGATCCGCGGCGGGGGCGAAGCCGATGTCGGACAGTTGCAGCACGGCGGGTGCTGCCCGGGTGGAAAGGTTGGACATGGTGGCAGGCATGCAGGCTGGCCACGGGCCGCGTGTTCGTTCGGACGGGCCGGGCCCGGCGGCGTCGGTCAGGCGCCGCCCTTGACCGTTTCGTTTTCGGGCAGCACCACGGACAGCTCCAGCAGTTCCTGCCCGCTTTGACTCTCCAGGTTGATCTGCACGGATTCGGGATCGACGTGCACGTATTTGCGAATGACTTCCAGCAATTCGTTGCGCAGCAGTGGCAGGTAATCGGGCCCGCCACGCGTGCTGCGTTCCTGCGCGACGATGATGCGCAGGCGTTCACGCGCGATGCTGGCGGTGTTTTGCGGCTTGCCGCGGAGGAAATCGAGGATACCCATGGATCAACCTCCGAACATGCGCTTGAGCAGGCCCTTGCGCGGGGCTTCGACGAAACGCATGGTGCGTTCCTCGCCCATCAGCCGGGCCACGGCATCGCTGTAGGCATTGCCGGCGCGCGCCTGCTTGTCCAGGATGACCGGGATGCCCGCGTTGGACGCGGCCAGCACCTGTTCGGACTCGGGGATGACCCCGATTACCTTGATGCCGAGGATTTCCTCCACGTCCGCGACGCTGAGCATCTCGCCGGCGGCGACGCGGATCGGGTTGTAGCGCGTGAGGAGCAGCGACTGGCGCACTTCCCCGTCGCCGCGCTCGGCCCGGCGGGTCTTGCTGGCGAGCAGGCCGAGGATGCGGTCGGAGTCGCGCACCGAGGACACTTCCGGATTGACCACCACCACGGCGTGGTCGGCCAGGTACATGGCCAGGTGCGCGCCCTTTTCGATGCCGGCGGGCGAATCGCACACGACGTAGTCGAAATGGTCCTTGCCGAGGTCGTCCAGCACCTTTTCGACACCTTCCTGCGTGAGGGCGTCCTTGTCGCGCGTTTGCGAGGCGGCCAGCACGTAGAGGTTGTCGAAGCGCTTGTCGCGGATGAGCGCCTGCTTGAGGGTGGCTTCGCCGTTGATGACGTTGACGAAGTCATACACGACGCGGCGCTCGCAGCCCATGATCAGGTCAAGGTTGCGCAAACCGACGTCGAAGTCGATGACGGCCACCTTCTTGCCCGCCTGTGCCAGGCCCGTGGCCAGTGACGCGCTGGTGGTGGTCTTGCCGACTCCACCCTTGCCGGAAGTGACGACGATGATTTCTGCCAAGGTGAATCTCCGAGTATCCGTGGTGGCCCTGTCACGACGGGTGTTGCAGGGCGGTAAGCAACAGGGGGTTTGTTGTGTTTCGGTGGGTTTGCAGGGTGAGGTCGCAGGGTGGGATTACAGGTTTTCGATCAACAGTTTGTCCCCCTTCAGCCGGCACTGTACCGCCCGGCCTTCGAACTCCGCGGGAATGTTTTCGAAGACCCGGTAGCAACCGGCGATGGAGACCAGTTCCGGCTGGAAATCGGTGCAGAAGATACGTGCATTGGTGTCGCCCTGCGCGCCGGCCAGGGCGCGGCCGCGCAAGGCGCCGTAGACGTGGATCGACCCGTCGGCGATCACCTCGGCGCCATTGGCAACGCTGTTGGTGACGATGAGGTCGCGTTGGCGGGCATACACCTGCTGGCCGGAACGCACCGCCTGGGTGTGCTGCAATCCGGTCCACGATTCGTCATCCGGCGACGGCTCGGGGGCATGCGGGGCGGCGGCCGCGGCCCTGCGTTCCACGGGTTTGGTGGACGTGGCGGCGGGCTTGCGTTCGGAGGCCTTGCGCTCGGTGGCCTTGCGGTCGAAGGCTTCACGGAACTTGGCGATTACCGGCAGGCCCATGCGCCGCGCCAGCGCATCGGTCTGGCTGTCGCCATAGGCCAGGCCGACCGGCAGCATGCCCGCCGCGCGGACGGCTTCGAGCAGTGCATCCACGGTACCGTCATCGGGAAGGGAAGGCAGGTGGCTCAGATCCACCACCACGGCGGTGCGCTCGAACATCTGCGGTGCCGCGCGCAGGCGTCGCTCGAGGTCTTCGCACACGGCGGCGGGATCCGGTTTGCGCACCCGTACGCAGGCCAGCCCGACCTGTCCAAACCGGACATCGCAGGGAGGTTCGTCAACAGCGGTCACGGCACTCATGCGTGGTGGTTTTCCCTCAGGGGCATTGCCGGCGGGGCATTGGCGGGAAGCGGCAGGCGTCCGGCCAGCCACGGGACGTGCGGGAGATTTTCTTCCGCCCCGTAGTGGCGCGCAACGAAGGCGTGGCAGGCGAGCTGCTTGCTCAGGAGCCCGATGCGATGGCCCTCCGGCGTCGCCTGCTGGCCCACCTCGGTGAAGCCGTAAGTGCCGTGAAACAGGACGGATACGTCATCGCGCGGCTCCAGGACCACCGCACAACCAAGAAGCGGTACGCGGGGTTCGGCGAAACTCTGCACGTCCGCGTAGAACACCCGCCCCAGGCCGTGCCGGCGGTGGCTGTCCGCCACGGCGACGCGGTCAATGTAAAGGAAGTGGTCATGGCGTTCGCTGAACCACCGGAAGCCGGGGGTGCGGTGGCCGCTCCCGGCGCGCAGGGCGATGAGGAAGCCGACGAGGGTACCGTTCACTTCGCCGACGCGGAAGTAATCGGCGGTGGCGTACAGGCCGCGCAACTGCACGGTGTCCATGGGCGACACGCTGCCGTTGGCCGCATTGTTCAACGCAAGGACGGCGGCCAGGTCATGTTCGCCGACGTCGCGGATGGCCAGGACCATTCGATCAGACTCCGCATGATTTGTCCGGAAACGGCTGCGGGCGGCACGCCCGGAAACCGCTAGCCATTATGCCATGGCCGGGGTGGGGCCCGGTTAAATCGGCGTTGAATCCGGACCGGCCGGCATCGGTACGGGGCGTGTGGCCGATACCGTGGGCCGCGCCGGCCTGCGTTGGTACGCGAACGGGCAAGGGCATCGGTTGTTTGTGTAGACTTGGCCCCTTGGTCCGGCATCGGCCGCGCGGCTTGGCGTCTGGTCGTGACGGGCGGCATGCGGGTCGTGATCGCAGCATGATTGAAACCGAACAATTGACGCGACGCTACGGGCCACTGACGGCCGTCGACTGCCTGTCGTTTCGCGCCGAACCCGGCCACGTGCTCGGCCTGCTTGGCCCGAACGGCGCCGGCAAGTCCACGGCCATGCGGATGATCGCCGGTTACCTCGCGCCGACCGCCGGAAGCGCGCGTATCTGCGGTTTCGACGTGTGCCGCCAGCCGCTCAAGGCACGCCGCATCCTGGGATACCTGCCCGAGGGCGCGCCCAGCTACGATGAACTGAGCGTGCGCGAATTCCTGCAGTTTGTCGGTCGCGTGCGCGGGCTGCGTGGTGATTCCCTGTGGGACCGTTTCGATTACGTCGTCGAAACATTGCGCCTGGATGAGGTGCTTGCGCAGACCATCGGCACGCTCTCCAAGGGCTTCCGGCGCCGGGTGGGCCTGGCGCAGGCGATCATCCATGATCCGCGCGCCCTGGTGCTGGACGAGCCCACGGACGGCCTCGATCCCAACCAGAAGCACGAGGTACGCGCCCTGATCGATTCGATGGCGCGTGATCGCACCATCGTGATATCCACGCACCTGCTCGAGGAAGTGCGCGCCCTGTGCAGTCGCGTCGTCATCATCGCCCGGGGCCGCCTCATGGTGGACGCGACCCCGGAGGAGCTTGAAATGCGCTCGCGCTACCACGGCGCCGTGTCGTTCAGCGCCTCGGGCGCCGGTGTCGCGTTGCGCATGCTGGAGCGGCTGCCCGAGGTCGCATCGGTGGAGGTGGACAGCTACGACGGCAGGGTCACGGTGTTTCCGAAGCCCGGGCAGCGCGTGCTGGAACCGGTCCAGTCGCTGTTGCACCAGCAGGGCCTGGAGGTATCGGAGTTGCATCTTGAGCGCGGACGCCTCGACGAGGTCTTCCACGACATCACCATGGGACCGGGGATGCCCTCGTGAATGCGGTGATCGGCATCGTGCGCCGCGAGTTGCGCAGTTATTTCGTCACGCCGCTCGCCTGGACGTTCGGCGTGATTTTCCTGGTGCTGGCGGGGGTGTGCACGTTCTACCTGGGTCATTTCTACGCACGTGGCCAGGCCGACCTGCAACCGTTTTTCGTCTATCACCCGTGGTTGTACCTGCTTCTGGTCCCGGGGCTGACCATGCAGATGTGGGCCGAGGAGCGCAAGCGCGGCACCATGGAGCTGCTGCTGACGCTCCCGATCACCACCACCCAGGCGGTCCTCGGCAAGTTCTTCGCTGCGTGGGTGCTCGTCGCCTGCGTGCTGGTGCTGACCTTCCCGATCTGGTGGACGGTCAACTACCTTGGCCACCCGGACAACGGGATCATCGTGGCCGGCTATGTCGGCAGCCTGTTGATGGCCGGGGCCTACATTGCCGTGGGGTGTTGCCTTTCGACGCTTACGCGCAGCCAGGTGGTCGCCTTCATCCTGACGGTGGCGGTATGCCTGTTGCTGCTGCTCGCGGGGCAGCCCGTGGTGATGGACGCCGTGGCGGTGGCGCTGCCGCCCGGGGTGGTCCACGTGGTGGGCGACTTCAGCTTCCTGCAACACTTCGCGGCCATCGCGCGCGGCGTGCTGGACGTGCGTGACGTGTTCTATTTCGTCGCCAGCATCGTGTTCTGGCTGGCGGCGAGCGTGATTCTGCTGGACCTGCGGCGGGCCAAATGACATGACGAGCCGGCCACGACGCCCGTTCCGGATGGTACTTGTCCTGTGCCTGATGACCCTGGCGTTCGGCGCGTCCGTGATCGGGGTGAGCCAGTGGCGTGGCGCCCCGCGCATCGATCTCACGGAAGACGGCCTGTATACGCTGTCGCCCGGCACGCTGCGCATACTCGACCACCTGCAGGGGCCGATCAATCTCACCCTGTATTTTTCGCGCCACGCGACGCGGGACCTGCCCAAGCTGCGCAGCTACGACCAGCGCGTGTCGGAAATGCTGCAGGAAATGGCATCGCGCTCGCGCGGGCAAATCCACCTGGAAACGGTGGATCCGGTGCCTTATTCGGTGGACGAGGATCGCGCCCTCGGTGCCGGCCTGACCGCGGTTCCCGGCGGTACCAACGGCGAGCGGGTGTTCTTCGGCCTGGCCGGAAGCAACACGCACGGGGAAAACCTGTCGATCGCCTTTTTCGATCCCAACGAGGAGGCATTCCTCGAATACAGCATCGCCAAGCTGCTGTATGAGCTGAACATGCCGGCCAAGCCGCGCGTGGACATCATCAGCAGCCTGCCCATTGCCGGCGATCCGGCGCAAGGGGAGCGGCCCTGGGCGATCATGCGCCCGCTGCGGCAACTGTTCGACATCCACATGCTGGATGCGGCCGACGTGACACATATCGGCAAGGACGTGAAGGCCCTGCTCGTCGTGCATCCCAAGCACCTGCCTTCGGACACGCTGTTTGCGATCGACCAGTACGTGCTGCGGGGCGGGCATCTGGTGGTGTTCGTCGATCCGGATGCCGAGATGGACGCGCACGCCATCGGCTCACCGTACGGGAACATCGTCGGCAGCCAGTCATCCCTGCCGCGCCTGTTCAAGGCATGGGGCATCTCCTTCAATCCGGACGAGGTGGTGCTTGACCGTTCACTGGCGTTGTCGATCACGCTTGCGGGCAACCCGGCGCCGGTGCGTCATCCGGCGATGCTGGGCCTCACAGCGGCCAATCTCAACCAGGAATCGGTGATCACCACCAACCTGCACAGCGTGGACGTTTCCACCGCTGGCCATTTCGAACTGGCGCCAGATACCACGTCACGCCTGATACCCCTCATGCAGACCAGTGGCAATGCGATGCTGGTGCCTTCCAGCGACGTGCTGTTGAACGTCGATCCAAGCACGCTGTACGAACACTATCGCGCCACCGGCGAACATTACGTCTTGGCGACACTGGTCAAGGGAACCTTCCACACGGCGTTTCCGAACCGCCACGGCGCCGGCGACCTGCAGAAGGCGGCCGGGCCGAACGAGATCATCCTGGTGGCCGATACGGACATCCTGTCCAACCGCATGTGGGTGCAATCCACGCCGTTCCTCGGCCGGCGCCTGCTCAGCGCGTTTGCCGGCAACGGTGATTTTGTCACCAACACCATCGATTACCTCACCGGCTCCTCGGCCCTGTTGTCGATCCGTGGCCATGCGACGTCGCAGCGCCCGTTCGAGCGGGTCGCCGTCATGCGCCGCGCGGCCGACGAGCGCTTCCAGCAGAAGGAACACGATCTGGAAAGCGCCTTGATCGCCACCGAACAACGCCTGACCCAACTGCGCCCCGGCCAGCATTCCGACGACAAGGAGCGGCGTGAGGAAATCACGCACAACATCAAACGCCGGCTTGAAATCCGCAAGCAACTGCGTGAGGTGCAGCATGAGCTCAACGCGGAGATCGATGCCCTCGGCGACAAGCTGAGGGCCTTCAACATCCTTCTCGTACCGTCGTTGCTGACCTTGCTGGGTATCGGGTACGGCCTGTACCGGTCGCGGCGCAAACGCCGCCGCCGGTGATGCGGCACAAGGCCACACCGGTGGCAATGGCGGTACCGGCGCGCGCCGGTTCTGCTTCAATGGGCAGGTGATTGACGCACTTTCCTGGCTGGTTCCTTGGGAGTTTTCACCGACCGTGATCTTGGTGGTCGCGGTCGCGGCAATCCTGTATCTGCGCGGTTCCCTGCGGCGTCCTCCCGGCGTGTGGCGGCAAGTGGCGTTCTGGACCGGGCTGGCCATGATCTATGCCATGTTGCACACGCACCTGGACTACTACGCGCAACGCGAGTTTTTCGTGCATCGCGCGCAGCACGTGTTGCTGCACCACCTGGCGCCTTTCCTGATCGTTCTGGCCGTTCCCGGCCAGACATTGCGCGCGGCGCTGCCACTCGGTTTCCGGGCACGCGTATGGAGACCGTTGACACACAGCGCGCCCTACCGCTTCGTGTTCGACGTGCTGTTCAATCCGGTCGTTGCGAGCGTGCTCTTTTTCGGCATCATTCTGTTCTGGCTGTGGCCTTCGATCCAGTTCGTGGCCATGCTGGACTGGCGCTGGTACCGGGCGATGAACTGGAGCGTGACCATCGACGGGCTGCTCTTCTGGTGGCTCGTCCTCGACCGCAGGCCCAGCCCGCCGGCGCGCCAGGCCCCGGCGAGGCGTGTGCTCACCTCGCTGGTGGTGGCTTTGCCGCAGATCCTGCTGGGAGCCTGGATCACGTTCGCGCACACCGACCTGTATCCCATCTACGCATTGTGCGGGCGCGCGTTTCTCAGCATCAGTACGATGGAATCGCAACGCCTCGGCGGCATCATCCTGTGGATCCCCGCGGCGATGATGAGCGCCGTTGGCGCGTTGCTGGCGTTCCGGCACTGGTTGCGCTTGTCCGTGGCGGGGCGATTGCCGCAACCTGTGGATGACGTCGTGGTCGCGTTCCACCACGGACGCGGGTAATCCGCAGATAACGGGTCGTGGCCGGCGCGTCCGACTTTCAGTCCCTGCCGGAATCGTCGTCGCGCAAGCGCACCAGGCCTTCCTGCGCGGTGGAGGCGACCAGGGTGCCCTCACGCGTGAAAATCATGCCGCGGGCCAGTCCGCGCGAACCGTAGGCGGTGGGGCTGTCCAGGCTGTACAGCAACCAGTCGTCGACCCGGAACGGGCGGTGGAACCACATGGCGTGGTCAAGGCTGGCCATCTGCACGTTGTGGCTGAGGTAGGAGATGCCGTGGGGCAGGGTGGTGGTGCCGATGAAATGGAAGTCCGATGCATAGGCGAGCAGCGCGCGGTGCAGCATGGGCGAGTCGTCGATCCGTTTGACCAGCCGAAACCAGATGTGTTGGTACGGGGGGCGCTTTTCCGGATGCAGCTCGTTGCGCGGCCACACCTTGCGGAAGTCGAACGGGCTGCCCCGGCCGAGCCAGCGTTGCACCTTGACCGGAAGCCGGGCGAGGTCTCCCGACGTCAATGGCGGCAGGGGTTCGATGTCCTCGGGTTCCGGCACCTCCGGCATCGATACCTGGTGTTCAAGACCCTTCTCGGCGATCTCGAAGGACATCGCGCAGTTGAGAATGGTGCGCCCGTGCTGGATGGCGACCACGCGGCGCGCGGAAAAGCTGTGACCGTCTCGGGTGCGGTCCACCTGGTAGACGATGGGCGCCTTGATGTCTCCGGCACGCAGGAAGTAACCGTGCAGGGAATGCGCGTGCCGCGAAGCGTCCACCGTCTGCTGCGCCGC
>CAYOEF010000038.1:0-14710 GCA_964402805.1 uncultured Rhodanobacteraceae bacterium
CTGCTGGTTCCGGGCTATACCGCGATCGGCTACACCTGTGGCGTCGAAAGCCTGCGCATGGCCAACATGGCCGCCGGGCGGCCCGTGTTCGAGGCGTTGACGTTGACTCTCGACGGTGTTCCCGTCGCATCCAGCAATGGTGTACAGATCATCCCGGATTGCTCCATCGTGAATGCGCCGTCGCTGGACGTCGTCCTCGTGTGCGGGCCGAACCCGATCATCTTTCCGCACCAGCGCCTGCTCGTGCGATGGTTGCACCGGCTCGTCGAGCAAGGGGCCACCCTCGGGGGGATCTGCACCGGCAGCTACCTGCTGGCACGCGCGGGCCTGCTCGACGGCTACCGTTGCACCATCCACTGGCAGGACTACGAACACCTGCGCAAGGATTTTCCAAAGCTCATCATCTCGAGCCACATTTTCGAGATCGACCGGGACCGGCTCACCTGCAGTGGTGGCGTAGCCTCGATGGACATGATGCTCAGCCTGCTGAGCGAACGCTATGCGGACTCGGTCGACATTGCGCTCGCGTGCGATTTGCTCCTGTGCGACCGGATGCGCGACTCGCGCGATCGCCAGCACGTCCCCCTGCGGCACCGTGTCGGGCCCCAGCAGAGCAAGCTCAGCGAAGCGGTCGCCATCATGGAGGCCAACGTCGAGGAACCGCTGAGCGTCGAAGAACTGGCCGCCCACCTTGGCCTGTCGAGCCGCCAGTTGGAGCGCCTGTTTCGCGATAATCTGGATTTCAGCCCGATGCAGTACTACATGCGCGTCAGACTGGCCAGTGCACGCCGCCTGCTGTTGACTACCGACGCGTCCATCCTCGACGTGGCCGGCCAGTGTGGTTTCACCTCGCCATCGCACTTTACGCGCCGCTACACCCAGCGGTTCGGCCTGCTGCCGGGTGCGGACCGGCGCGTGGCCGTGCGTCCCGGTCAACGTTGACGGTCGGATTTCCGGGCCTGGCGGCGACGGCTGGCGGCCGGCCCGTGTCATGCGGGTGGGCGTGACGGTCGTTGCATCCGGGTATACTCGCCGTGGACCAGGGGTGCACGGACGAAACTTCCCGCGCGGGCCGTCGCGCGCGCCATCGAAGGGCACCATGAATGAATCTACAGCTGGCCGAACGCAACGCTTTCATCACCGGCAGCAGCGGGGGCATTGGCGAGGCGATCGCCGAGATGCTCGCAAGAGAAGGCTGCAACATCCTGCTGCATGGCCGCAGTGACGACGCGGCGAACGCGGTCGCGGAACGGATCGGGGCCTCGGGTTCCCGCTGCGAGGTCGTCCTGGGTGATTTGACCGAATCAGCCGCGGTCGAATACGTCGCATCCAGGGCGCGCGCATTTGGCGTGGACATTCTCGTGAACAATGCGGGACCGTACGTTGAGCACGACTGGGACAATGTCGACAGCGAAGACTGGCTGGGCGTCATGAATTCGAACGTCGTGCCCACCGCCCGATTGATCCAGGCGCTGGTGCCGCCGATGCGCGAGCGCGGCTGGGGACGGGTGATCAACATCGGCAGCCGCGCGGTGACGACCCCGCTGACCAACATGGTGGAATATTCGGCCGCCAAGGCAGCCGTGGTGAACATGACGACGAGCCTGGCCCGGCACCTCGCCGGAAGCGGCATCACGGTGAACTGCGTGAGCCCGGGCGTGATTCTCACCAGGTCATTGCAACGCATGTTCGAAGACCGCAATCGCGCACAAGGCGCCGTTGGCTCCTGGTCGGATATTGAAGCCGAGGTGGTAGCGACGTACGCACCCAACCCGACCGGGCGCCTGGGGCGTGGCGCCGATATCGCCGCCGCCGTCGCGTTTCTCGCCAGCCCCCTGGCAGGTTACATCAACGGCATCAACCTGCGCGTCGACGGTGGCATTACACCAACGTCTTGAAAAAGGTGTTCTTCTTCCTTCGCGACAAGTATGGGGCCTGTGATCGACAGGCCCCTCGTCGAGGAGCCTGTCAATCGATTGGCGTGGTGCCTAGTATCCGGCCAGCCAGCGCGTGAACTCGGAACTCAGTTTTGCGACATGGGTGCGGTAATACTCGTCGTTTTCCATGATCGCATGATCCAGGTTCGTCCCGGCGGCAAGGAATGGCCGTGCCGCTTCGTTGTACGCGGACAACGGCAGCCCCTTGATGCGCGTGGGATAACCGGTCTGGTTGACGAATGAGATCTGGCCTTCATGGTCCGTGATCCAGTGGGCAAGGAAAGCCATTCCCGCCTTGGGATTGGGTGCATTCTTCGGCACCGCAATGTAATCACTCGTGAAGCCGGCGCCGTTCCAGGTCATGGCAAGTGGCAAGTGGGCCTCATTGACCGCGGTCAGGACCCGGCCGGACCAGAGGATGCCCATGTCGCATTCACCGGTGGCGAGCAACTGGACCGACTGTGCGCCGCTGGTCCACCACACGACGTCTTTCTTGATCGTATCCAGCTTGGCAAGTGCTTTCTTCACATCGAGCGGGTAGAGGTCCTTTGCGGAGGTACCCGAGGCGAGCAAGGCCGATTCCAGCACCCAGCCGGATTGGGCGCCCTTGTACATGCAGCGTTTCCCGGGAAACTTCGCGGTATCGTAAAAGTCTTTCCATGACGTCGGATGCGGGCCGCTTTCGGGCCACTTTTTCGTGCTCCACGTCAGTGCGATGCCATACACGATGCCGCGGATTCCATATTTTCCGTAGGCACCATCTTCGAGCTTGTCGACTGGCACGATGGAGGTATCGACCGGCAGCAGATAACCCTGCTTGGCGGCGCGCAGGCCGTCGGCCACGGTATTGAATGCGACCACGCTCCACGGAATGCGTCCGGCACGTACGGCGGCAAAGAAATGCGAGTCGCCATTGTTGAAATCGTCAATGATGTTGACGCCCGTTTTTTTGGTAAAGCTGGGAAATACGCTCGATTTGTAGGCGGTCAGGATGGAACCGCCGCTGGTGTCGTAATACACGAGCGACCCCGAAAGGCCATTGGATGAAGCGGCAGCGGCCGCTCCGGAGAAAGAAACCGTCGCCAGAAGTGCGGCAGCCAGTTTCCAGGCGGGATTGGCAAATTTCATCGTCATATGCCTCTTGTTGCAGGTGTTGACCCGATTCATCAACATCCACCCTGTCAGGTCGGGTCGTTGGGTAGCGCCACCATGGCTCCGCGACGACTTGCAATCGAGATGGTGTCACCTATCTGCGACACGCGAGCCTCGCGGTCCGTGTCGATCAACAGGGTGGAGTCTTGCCACTGGACAATCAGACGGTATCTGCTGCCCATGTAGATGCGATCGTGCACTTCGGCCGCGCCGAGTTCGCACAATTGCGGATTGCTTGAATCCCCGGCTTGCATCACGACCAGGTTCTCCGGCCGCAATACGCAGGTCACCGGTTGGCCGGGCATCGGGTCGCGGTCGGTGGATGCGTTTCCGGCGTGCCATGCGCAGGTGACGTCCCGGCCCGCGATGTCGACGCTGACGGCGGTGGATTCCACGCCACGGATATGGCCCTGGAAACGGTTCGTATCGCCGAGAAACTGTGCGACGAAGAGATCCGCCGGACGGTCGTAAAGGTCATCCGGCGGGCCGGCCTGGTGGACGATCCCGCCACCCATGACGATCACCTTGTCCGAAAGCACGAAGGCCTCTTCCTGGTCGTGGGTCACGTAGATGGACGTCGTCCCCATTTCACGCTGGACACGGCGCAGCTCCTGCCCCAGGTGTTGCCGCAGGCGCCGGTCGAGCGCACCCAGGGGCTCGTCCAGCAGCAGGACCCGCGGGGAATGCGCCATCGCGCGGGCCAGCGCCACGCGTTGTTGCTGGCCACCGCTCAGTTCGGAAGGACGTCGAGCGGCCAAGCCATCCAGCGCCACCATCTGGAGCATTTCGGCAACGCGTTCGCGTTGCGCCCTTTTGCCGACGCGTTTCATCTTGAGTGGAAAGGCGACGTTTTCCGCGACCGTCATATGCGGAAACAACGCATAGCTCTGGAACACCAGTCCCATGTTGCGGGCCTGCACGCTGTCGTGCGTCACGTCGGTGTCGTCGACATGCACCGTGCCGACGTCGGGAATCACCAGGCCGGCAATGATGCGCAGGAGGGTCGTCTTGCCCGATCCACTCGGGCCCAGCAGGGTCACGAACTCGCCGGGCTTGGCCACCATGTCGACGTCGCGCAGCACCGTTTGTTCGCCAAAGGCGTGTGATATGCCCCGCGCGGCGACTTCGCTTGCCTTGCGGGTTTCAAGGTTGCCGGCCGGCTTGCGTGCAGCGTGTTTGGGGGTCGAAACGGTCATGGAGAATAGTCCTGATCCTGGCGGCGCATGATGTGGTGGCGATGGGTGATGAATCCGTCAGCCTCGCGTGCGTAGACTGCGGTTGACGATGGCATAGACACCTGCGCCCACGACAATCAATGCGATCAACATCGTCGCTACCGCAGGGACGGTAGGCACGACCCCGCTCTTGAGATATGAATAGATGACGACCGGCAGCGTCTTCTGGAAGCCGGTCTGGAAAAGGGCAATGACGACTTCATCCCACGAGATGAGGAAGCAGATGACCCAGGCCCCGGCCACGCCGGGCATGATGCCGCGCACGACCACGTACCAGAACGCCTTGAGCGGGCCGGCGCCAAGGGTCCAGGCCGCTTTTTCGAGATCCTTGTCGACGCCGCCAAGTGCGCCGGTGATGATGGCCGCGGCGAACGGAAACGCGATGACGGCGTGGATGAATACCAGGCCCCACCACGTGCCGATGAGTCCCAGCTTCACCTGCACGTCAAAGTTGCCAACGCTGAGGAGAATCAGCGGCACCACGAGCGGGGAATAGGCAACGGCCATCAGCCACGATTTCGCCCCCTGCGATTTGCGGCGCAGCAGAAAGCGTGCAAATGCCAGCGCCATCGCCACCGTGAACGTCGCCGTGATCGCGGCCACCCCGATGCTCTTGCCGATTGCGTTCATCCACAGTGGGCTTTTGAATACTTCCGCGTACCAGTGCAGCGTGAACCCGTGGGGCGGAAACAGGATCAGCGGGGTGGGGTTGAACGATGAGCCGACGGCGACGACCAGGGGCAGGATCAGCACCAGCAGGCTGAATCCCATGCCGATCCACAAAAGGATGGCCAGGGGTGACCAGCGCAGGGGCTCGTATTTGGCGGTGCCCCCCTTGCTGCCCGCGCCGGAGGCGAACGAGCCGACGCCGCTGACTCCCGAATAGCGGAGAATCAGCACGTAGCCGATCAGCGTGGCGACGAGCAGCACGATGCCGACCGCGCTCGCCTGCGCCCATTGGAATACTTCGATTTGCTGCTGGATGTAGACCGCCGCGACGACGTCCGTGGGCCCGCCCAGGATGGCCGGGGTCAGGAAGAACCCGAGACCCAGGACCAGGATGAGCAGGAATGCGCTGACCAGTGCGGGCAATATCAGCGGAATGTAAATGCGGCGTGCCGTTTGCCAGTTCGACGCACCGAGGCTGCGCGCGGCGGTCAACAACTCCGGGTTCACGTTGGCCATGCTCGAGTAGAGCATGAACACGATATACGGCAGCAGGTAGTTCACCATCCCGATGACGGTGCCTGCGGTGTTGAAGATCAGCGGCGGCGAGCCAAGATGCAGGAATCGCAGCACGTCGCTGATCAAGCCGTTCGACCCGAGGATGATCGTGAAGCTGAACAGGCGTACGAGCACCGACACCAGGAACGGAATGATGATGCACACGAACAGGATGTTGCGCAGGCGGCCCTGCAGCCGGCTGAGAAGGTAGGCGGTCGGGATGCCGAGCAGGCCGGTGAAAACGGTGGCCAGGAAGGCAATGACCACCGTGTTCCACAGGACGTGCAGCAGCAGCGGATCGGTGAAGATGTCGACGTACGGCTGAAACGTCAGGCCGTGATTGGGCCCGCTGGTGATGCTGTGCACGAACAGCGTGAGCATTGGCCAGGCAAAGAACACCAGCAGCAATGCGGCCACCGGTGCGCCGAGCAGGATGTCCACGCGATGCCTGCCGACCGCCTGCGACAGGCCGCGGTCCGGGGTGGTCGCCTTTCCCTGCATATCGGGTTGTGTGGCCATGGTGCCGGTACCTCCACGCGTCGGGCTGCGCGCAAGCCGGGATGTGGCGATGCAGTCCAGTCCTACGTGATCACCGGCATCGATGGCAGGACCCGTGCCCCGCGTGTGCCAGCCATAGTTCCGTAATGCATGTCCATTCCGGCGTTCCGCGTCATTTCCGAATGATGTTGTGTTCCGGGCCGTACGGGAATCCGGTGATGCATTCGGCGCCACTGTCGGTCACGACCATGATGTCGTGCTCGCGGTAGCCGCCGGCACCGGGCTGTCCGGCCGGAATCGTGATTTGCGGCTCCATGGACACGACCATGTTGGGTTCGAGGATGGTGTCGATATCCTCGCGCAGCTCCAGTCCGGCCTCCCGTCCGTAGTAGTGGCAGATCACACCGAAGGAGTGCCCGTAGCCGAACGTGCGGTGCTGCAGCACGCCGTAGGCGTCGTATATCTTGTTGAGTTCCCGTGCAATGTCACCACAGCGGGCGCCAGGCTTGATCAATTCCTTGCCCGCCTCGAACACTTTGACATTGATGTCCCAGTATTGGCGGCTGGCGTCGGCGCATTCCTCGGCGAACAGCGTGCGTTCCAGGGCGGTGTAATAGCCGGCCGGCATCGGGAAGGCGCTCAGGCTGAGGATGTCGCCGCGTTCGATGCGACGCGCAGTCACCGGGTTGTGGGCGCCGTCGGAATTGACTTCGCCGGTCTGGAACCAGGTCCAGGTGTCCATCAGTTCGCCGTGGGGAAAGGTCTTGCCGATTTCGCGCACCATGGCCTGTGTCGTGTGCAGTGCCACTTCGTACTCGGGAACGCCCACGCCAATGGCTTCCACGCACGCCTTGCCGCCCACGTCGGCGATGCGGGCGCTTTCCTTGATGTGCGCGATTTCCTCCTGCGACTTGATCATGCGCATGCGCATGGCGGCCTTGCCGACATCGAGGATCTCGCTGGTCGGCAAGGCGCCTTCCAGCTTGCGGAGGTTTTCAACGCTGATGTGGTCGAATTCCACGCCGACCCTGGCACCGTCACGGATCAGGTGCTTCACGACAGCGAAGAAGTTGTCGCGGTGCCAATCGGTGTACGTGATGTTGTCGCCGCAGGCCGTACGACGCCATGGCTGCGCGTAGTCGATATTCGGGGAGATGGTCGTGGCGTTGTCCTGGGTGACCACCAGGCCCGCGTTGCGGCCGAAATAGCAGTAGATCCAGTCGCTGTAGTAATTGATGTTGTGGTACGAGGTGAGGAGGACCGCGTCGAGGCGCGCGGCGGCCATGTGCTCGCGCAGCTTGCGCAATCGGGACGCGTACTCGGCGTCGGAGAAGGTGTGCTTGAACTTTTCTCCGTTTCGGAGCGTCAGGAACTGCGGTTGGTCCATGTTTGCCTACCTCTTGGTCGTGGGCGTTAGGTGCCCCATGAAAAAGTGCGTGTAGGCAAGGTAGGCCGGATCGGCGCCGCCGTCTGGCCTGGTACCGAAACATTCTGGTACAAATCCGACATAGCCGGCATGTTGGATTCGCAAATGCGGCAACCGGCAGAAATGGCGTTTCCCGCGCCCCGGCGCGATTCAAGTCGGTACGCAGGGGTACCCAGGGCAATTCGGACATCCGGAATGGAGTCGGATTCAGGCTTCCTTGCCAGCCCGCAACTCCCGCCACTTCGCGGTGGTGTTGACCATCGGACCAAGCAACCAGGCCGGTGGCAATCGTTTTGGTTTGGACTCGCGTATGTAGTCGTCGAGTCGTCCGCTGCGCTGTCCGGTTGCAAGATCCGCCGCCAGGATGCCCGACAACGTGCTCTTGACCGTGCCCATGCCATTGCAGCAGCACGCGGCATACATGCCTTCGTCGATTTCGCCGAAAGCGGCCACGTGGTTGATGCTTAGGCACAATGCGCCGCCCCACGTGTATTCCATGGGCATGCCGCGCAGGGCCGGGAAGCGCACGTCGAAGGCCTTGCGTTGCTGGCGCACGGCGCTTTCCAGCTTGTGCGACGACATGCTGAATTCCGGCTCGAACCGGAAGCGCGTCCGGGTGAGGATGCGCGCGCCGTCAGGGGTTGTTATCTTGCGCAGCGTCGCGCCCATGGGGTCGGCCGGAAGAATGGCCCACTTGGGCTTTCCAGCGGTTCCCGCCGGCAGGTCCCGATCATCGAATGGGGCCGTCATCGATGCATAGGTGTAAATCGGTATGAATTCGTGCTGGAAATAGCCGAAGTACCGGAGATAGCCGTTGACCGCCATGATGACTTTCGGTGCGCGGACACTGCCGTGTGGTGACGTTGCGACCCAGTCGTGGCCAATGCGTTCCAGTTTGACGACGGGCGATTGTTCGAAAATCGACACCTTCCCCGACAATCCCGCAGCGAACGACTGGATATATGCGGCGGGTTGGATGATGGCGGTTCCGGGTGTGTACACCCCGCTGCCGAAGTAGTCCGAACCCACGATCTCCCGCATCTGCTTGCCGTCAAGGAACTCGAAAGGTTCGCCCTGGTCGCCGAGTGCCTTTGCAAACCCCCGATTGATCCGCTCGCCGCGCGCGGAAGCCGCGGCATTGACCTTGCCGGCCAGTTCGAAAGTATCGGCGCCCATGCCGTATTCCCCGGCCACGTCCGCCGCGAACTGGATGGCGAAGCGGTTCAGGGACATCTCGTGGACCAACGCCGCCGCGGAACCCACGGAATACCGGCTGTCGGCAATGTTGTGCGGCACGTCGATCATGAAGCCGGAATTCCGGCCGGACGCGCCTTCCGCGACCAGGCGGGCCTCAAGGACGACGATCCGGCCGTCCGCCTGATTGGCGAGCAGCCGCCGCGCCGCCGAGAGGCCGGCGAAACCGGCGCCGATCACCAGCCAGTCGGCCGTGGTGTCTTCGTCCAGTCGCCGCGACTCGTGCTGCCGCGCCGCAAGGGCGGTCCAGCCTGACAGGCTGTCGTTGCGCGGAAGGAACGTGATGTTTCGGGTGGTCATTGCCTGGGCGCATGCCAATGGTTGAGGGGGTTGTCGTGATCGAAACACGGGTTACCGGTTGGCTGAACCGCCATCCAGCACGGCGACCACCCTGTCCAGTTCTTCCAGCTCCGCCGCACTCAATGGCTGGTTCGGCAGGCGGGCGGGACCGACCGGACATACCCGCCGGTCGGTCGCCGCCTTGACGGCCGCGATGTAGGCGTGTGACATGAAAAAGAGGTTCAGCGGCAACATGCGCTTCCACAGGGCGGCTGCTTCCACCAGCTTCCCGGCAGTCACCAGATCGTACAACTGCACCGCCTCGGCGGGCTGGGCGGTCGCGCCGCCCCAGAAACAGCCGTTGGCGCCTGCCGCCAGGGCCTCGAAGCTGAATTGGTCATTGGCGTTGAATACTGGCGCGCCGCTTCGTATCAGCCGCAGCACACCGTCGTAATCGCCACTGTTGTCCTTGATGTAATCGACATGCTCGATTTGCAGCATGCGCTGGAACATCGGCGCCGTAATCGTGTATCCCGCACCGGCCGGCGAGTTGTAGGCCATGATGGGGGTGTGGATGGCCTTGCCGATCGCCTCGTAGAACCACAGGACGCCCTCGTCGCCGGGGCCTTCGTAATAGGGCGGCAATACCAACACGGCATCGGCGCCCAGTCCTTCGGCGTGCAGCGACGCTTCGACAATGTCCCCCACGCGCATGCTCGAGGTCTGCACGACCACCTTGGCCCGCCCGTCGATGTGCTTCATCCCGACTTCGACGATCTTGCGCCGTTCGGCGTCGGTCAGGTACATGTATTCAGCGGTCCCGCCGCACAGCGAAATGATCGGCATGCCGGCTTCCAGCATGGCGTCGATGAGCCGACGCAACGTGTCGTAGTCGACGCGGGTGCCGTCAGCGCTGTACGGCGTGCACAAGGCAACACAAATTCCCTTCAATTCGTTCATGATGACGTTTTCGGCGTGGTCGTGGGGGATGGTGTCAAAACTGATGTGTGGCGTGCGGTGTGTCGGGTGCGGGTGGCTGCGTCCGCAATGCCGCTTCCAGTTCCGGAATGCGCGTGAACAGGGCGACCTCGAAGTTGGGCGCTTCGGCGTCCTTGTCGATGGCCACGAGGGTGCCCACGTCGTTGATGCCAACGGCCGTGTAGAGGTTGGAGACGGTAACCAACGTCGACCGGATTTGTTCGACATTGGCTACCGCGGGCCAGGCCGATCTGCAATTACGTTGCCTGTACACGACGGTTTTCCGGAACAACCGGTCGTGGAACATCACCCGGGTGTCATGCGTGCGGGTAAGGTCCATGTCATGGCTGTTGGTGATCGTAAGAATCCCTCTAGTATCCATGCCGAGGGCAGCTGTCGCCAGCGTACACGAATACCTTGCTACATGCCGCAGTCCAACGCTGGGCAGGTCTCGCGTGCGGTACACCGGATTCTCGCCTTCTTCAAAGGAACGTGGCGTAGGGTACCTCCATTCCAGCGGTGGGATGCCTCAGAACTTGGTCATGGCATCCAGAAACGCCCGTGTACGCTTGTGCTGGGGGTTTGAAAAAATCGCCTCCGGGGCTCCGATCTCCACAATGGTGCCCGAGTCCATGACCACAATTTTGTTCGCCACTGCCCGCGCGAATGGCAACTCGTGTGTCACTACCACCATGGTCATCCCCCCTTCGGCCAGCTCCCGCATGATGTGAAGCACCTCGCCGACAAGTTCGGGGTCAAGTGCGCTCGTTGCTTCATCAAAAAGCATGGCTTTCGGCTTCATGACCAGCGCCCGCGCGATCGCAACCCGTTGCTGCTGCCCACCCGAAAGAGTCCCGGGGAATGCTGAAGCCTGCTCTGCGAGGCCGACCTGTTCGAGCGCGAGCAGCGAAGCTTCGCGACTGCTCTCCTTGTCCATCTTGCGAACCTGCCGCAAACCGAAAGCTACGTTGTTGAGGGCGGACATGTGGGGGAAAAGATTGAACTGCTGGAAAACCATTCCCAGCTCCGCGCGAAGTTGCCGCAGGGACTTGGGGCTGACATCATCCATCCCTCGTATATAGGTGTGGCCGTCCAGGGATATCGTTCCGGACTCAACCGACTCCAACCCGTTGAGGCACCGTAATAATGTCGACTTGCCTCCACCGGACGGCCCAAGCACGCACACGCATTCGCCGCGCCTCACGTCCAGGGATATATCATCCAGTACACGATTGGCACCGAATGATTTGCTCACGTTGCGCACGGCAATCATTACCGATGCATCGTCCTTGCTTGCCATGTCCGTGCCTTCTATGACCATTCGCCCACCTACGTCCTTACAGAGCCTCTCGCAGCGCGTCGATTCGCCTCATGCCGTTCCAACCGGCGCATGAGCACGCTGGTGGGATAGCTGACGGCGAGGTACAGCAGGAATATGGCAGTGTAGACTTCGAAATAATCATAGGTTCGGGCGGTAATCAGCTCCGCCTGGTATAAAAGGTCCGTGACGGTAATCGCCGAAACCAGTGATGTATCCTTGAAGAGCTGAAGAAAATAATTATTCAGGACCGGAAGTATGGATACCAACGCCTGGGGCAATATGATGTAAATATACTTTGCAAAGGGGGTCACACCCAATGCGTCAGCCGCCTCGGATTGCCCCTTTGGCAGCGACGTAATGCCCGCCCGGTATGCCTCAACAAGGTATGCCGTCAAGTGTATGACAAGGCCTATGAAACCTGCCAGGAGCGGAGGGAGCCTGATTCCAAAGAACGGCAGTGCAAAGTAGATGTAGACGAGTTGAACGAGCAGGGGTGTCCCCCTGATCACCTCGATGTAGATCGCAACCGGAGTCCGAATGATCCATATGCGGGACATCTTCATCGCCGTCAGCGGTACAGCCAACAGCAGGGAGACGAGCATCGAACTCAGGGTAAGAAGCACTGTTGTAAGGAGGCCAACTCCCAGCAGGCCAATGTTATTCTGAAGAGTGCTGAAATCAATAATACCTGACACTGTATAGGCTCGCGCACTGGCTCACGGGTGGCAAGTTCGGCATGGCCATTCCGGAAAAAAGAACAAACCATGCAATTTTCATTTAGGCAGGTTCTGCCCAGGCGGCAAATCGCCGTAGCTTGGGCACTGACGAACAAGGGTCCAAGGGCGGACCCCTTTAAGCTCCCGGGCCGCATATGTGCAGTCCACTTCCGGGATCTGCACCCGAATCGATCCAGCTGCAGGTGATATGCAACCCGCGATTTTCGTACTTTTAGTGGGATTCCATCTTGTAAACGTGATACCCGGGGTATTTACGCAGAATGTTGTATATCACTCCATGCTGCCGCAGGTCGGTAAGGGCCCGGGACAGGGCCAGGTTGAGGCTGCAGGCATCTTTCCGAACGATGTATCGTGAATAGGTGAAACCGAGTTTGGTCAGCGCTTCCGGAACCGGTGGTGCTATAACGCTGAGGTTGGCGTTCGGTTTACTTCTGAGATAGAGTCTTGCAACCGCTTCGCTTTGAATGGACAAGTCGATGAGGCCTTCACTTACCGCGAGTTGCATTGTCGACTCGTTTGTGAAATGTTTGGCGGCGATGCCCCGTTCAGTCACGTAGGTGGCTCCACCGGACCCGCTGAGGACCCCAATTTTCAAATTTGGGCGGCTGAGGTCATCGTAGCTGGTGATGTGCTTCGGATTACCCTTCTGCACTGCCATGGATGGGCCGTACCAATAGCTGGCTGACGTGAATGCAACGTTCTTTGCCCGCTTTGGCGTCTGGTGTATTGTCTCGCCTACCATGTCAATCCTGCGGGAAAGTACCGCAGGAATCAAATTACTATACTGTGATACTACCTTCCACTTGACATTTTTGATCCCGGCATAGGCGGCAGCCGCATTGACAACCTCATAGTCTATCCCGGAATACTTTCCATGATCCGAAACAAAGTACGGGTTTATTTGGGCAGCGCCGACTGTAATACCATTTTTGACGGCATTTTCGTAGGAATCGTCAGTGCACCCGAAGGATGGAATTGTGTTGGGATCGGGGGTCCAGCCATGAATCGTCCCGACGTTTTTGTCCTGGGTGGACGAGCCGCCCCGCGATCCCCACGCTGAGAACGCGATGAGGGAGAGAGCTATGGTACCAACAAGTTTGGTCGCTTGCTTCATGGTCTGGCTCCGTTTTTCAACGATAGGTTGAACTGCATTACTGCGTGGGTTTCTCCTGAGCTCCCGTCGTAGTGTCCTTGATGCTGCGCAGGTAAATAGGGTCACGTGATACCAAAGGTTACTGAGCGGTAAGTTGCGTATACAAGGTTCGGATACGCCCTTGCAAGCCGGCGCTTGCCGGTACGACAGGCAGCCTCACCGGGCCACTTTCAATATTTAAGAGGGTCAATGCAAACTTTAACGCTGCCGGGTTGGGCTCCGAAAACACCGCATCGATAAAGGGGACCAAGTTATTATGCTCACGCATGGCTTTGGCTATCTGACCATCCGCCAATAACTGAAAGATTTCCTTCCAGCGACGTGGGAAGATCGTGGAAGTCGCCAGCACGCCACCACTGGCACCCAATAACACGTGTGCCGGGAAAAGCATTTCACTGCCACTGAGTATGCCGGCCTTGTGTTGGCATGTTTGCATGAGTCTGGTGAATGACTCGATATCCGTGCTGCATGCCTTCATGCCAATGATCGAACCATCTTCATCGATCATTTTTTGTACTGTTTGCCAGCCAACTGACACACCAGTGCGCTTTGGAATCTCATATAACAACAACGGGCAATCCACCCGTTTCGAGAATTCGTTGAAATATTGCCGAATCCCACTTTCAGTTGAGCCACTGTAGTAGGGAGTGACTACCATCAAGGCATCCGCCCCGACGTCCGCGAATTGCTTGCCTGTCGTAATAGCGTCACTGACACCGGCAGCCAACACGCCTGGAATCACGTGACATCGGCCTCGTGCCGCTTCCACGCACTCCGTGACCAACTCAACGCGTTCTACATCACTCAAGCCGACGTATTCGCCTGTTCCTCCGGCCGGCACTACCCCGCTGACACCTGCGTCGCAGAGGTATTGTACGAGTGACCTCAAGGCACTGACGTTGACCCCGCCATTGGCGAGAAGTGGTGTTGGAATGGCAGTATAAATGCCTCTCAAGGCTGTACCGTTTATGGCCATGGGTCGACTCGCGGTGTGCTACACGTCAGGCTTCGCCTGATTATCTCTTTGCGTATTGAAAGGGGTAGGACTGCCGGCTCGCTACCGAATTTGAACGAGTGAGTGTAGCGGTATTGTGTGGAGTGCCTGTATGGGAGTCCAAAGTGCAGGCTACGTGTTTCTAGCATGCGCGAAACAATCGTGTCAAGATCCATGTTTAAATATGTAATCTACCCAGGTTTTTGTTGGATTAGAGCCTGGTTCTTACGGATCATCAACAGGTCGTGCGGCGCCGGCGTGATTCACCAATGCCGTCCGCGAAGAACCGGACAACCAATGAATCAGCATCCTGGAATGGGTTCCCTGGTTCAATCACCAGCGATTGTTAGCGCTGATTGACGTGCCCTGGTTGTTGGCGCGGCACGACAATGCAATGTAGTCTTGCTACCAAGGCAGTTTCTCCAGCACAGGGAGTCTTGCCGGAACGCGAGGGATTCACACCTCACCCCAATGCCGCTTCCAGTTCCGGAATGAGGGTGAACAGGTCGCCCACGAGGCCGA